>CAXMRT010000308.1:0-34469 GCA_964196025.1 uncultured Gemmatimonadales bacterium
TGACCCGCAGGGCAGGCGCCCCCGCTACCCGAGTGTGCGGAAGGCGCCATGTAGGCCTTACCGTCGTTTACGACGGTTTGCCTTCGCGACGCATGAGCGTGAGCCTCTGCCCATCGTCTGCGAAGCCCCACTTTTGATAGAACTCGGCGACGCCGGGTTTGCAGTAAAGTTCGATATGGGCGATGCCCCTTAGTTCAGGGCGTTCCATCAGCGAATCCATCAAGATACGTCCCAGGCCAGCGTTGCGAGATTTTTCAGCAACGATCACGTCAAAGAGCACTGCTTTGAATACACCGTCAATCAGGGCGCGACAGAAGGCCAGCAGTTCTCCCGTTTGAGGGTCTACCACGCCGTGTATCAGGTCGCATTTTGCGAGCATGCGCTCGATATCGTCTAGGTCGCGGTCTCGCGTCCACCACTCTTTGCGAACCATATCCTGAAGGTCGAGAATCTGAGAGTCATCGAGAGTCTTCACCAAGGTATACGCGGGCGTTTCCATAAGCTGAGTCGTCATGCTAGAGACCTCCGGTTGACGTAAATAAATGCGTGTAAAATACCGACACACCCCAAAGGGCATGTCGGCAGCACGCCATCCTTGGCATACGTGTGAGGGTCGGTATTCTTCACATCTTCATCTTATGTGAGGGGTGGATGCAGTCGCCATTACAATGCGGGATGGGGATTGTAAACCCATCACATCTCCTTGCTATATGAGACGCTGGCGTTATGATATTCAGACTTTCGATTGTAGCCTTCCTAAACACGTATTATGGAGAAATGAGTATGAAAATGTTCTGTGGTCTTGCAGCAATGGTTTTAGTTGTAGCGGCGAGTGGTTGTGCGACACCGGGTATGTCGCTCTTACGGTCCGATTCGCCAAAGGATGCGGAAGTTATGATCAAGTCGCCGGTTGACGGAGCGACGGTCGGTAAGACCTTTAAAGTGGTCTTCGGTATTCACGGCATGGAAGTATCTCCTGCTGGAATCAAAAAAGAACATAGTGGGCATCACCACTTGCTGATCGACCTTGACGAGATGCCAAACATGAAAATGCCTCTTCCCGCGACCGATAAAATCCAGCATTTTGGTAAAGGTCAGACCGAAACGGAATTGACACTCACGCCGGGTAAACACACCTTGCAGTTGCTCCTTGGCAACCATGTACACATCCCTCACAACAAACCTGTGATGTCGAAAAAAATCACGATCACGGTTAAATAAGGTAGCCTTGTAGCGGCGCGAGAGCAGGTGGGTCAGTTGAAAATACGTGCACCAAGGGTCTGTGTTGCCAGCAGCATCGTGGCCCTTGCTATATTGAGTGGGTGTGGCGATAGCGACACGCCCACGGTGCAGGCAACGACCGACGCGACGGACTCTTTCACCATAGGGTTGGTTCCGCGAGCGACGGATCACGTGTTCTGGAAGGCATTCCGCTTAGGGGCCCAGAAGGTTCAATCCGAATCGGCCGCTGCTGAAGAGCCAACCACCCTTGAGCTCCTCTGGGAAGGTGCGACGGAGGGCGATGTACCTGGTCAGATCGCCATCATGGAAGGGTTGATCGAGAAGCAGGTGGACGGCATTGTGATTTCACCCGTTGATCGCAAAGCGCTAGCACCGGTTGTCGATGTGGCCATCGCTCAGGGCATTCCCGTGTGTGTGGTAGATTCCAGCATCGATACCCACAAGATTCTAGGAGCCGTCGCAACGGAGCACTTTCGTGCCGCTATGGCGGCAGGGACTCACATGGCAGGCTTGATTGGGAATAAAGGCCGAGTGGCGGTGTATCATGGCGTCCACCGTTTACCGACCGACTATCAACGTGCGTCAGGTTTTATGACGGCTTTCGATTCGGTTCCAGGCGTTGAAGTTGCGAACCGATCCACTCCGAAGCGGCTTCGTTCGGTGGACGCGTTCCTGAGCGCTTATGTCACGTCGGGTGCAGCGGGACCGTCGGTGCAGGGAATTTTTTGTATGACCGCCAGCGATACCGAAGCGCTACTCAAAGGCCTCGAGGTGACCGGCTTGTCTGGTCGCGTGAAGGTGATAGGGTTCGACACCTCCCCCGTGTTGCGGGCGGCACTGGTGGCCCAATCGATTGATGCCTTGATTGTCCAAGACCCGGTGAATATGGGTTACACCGCAGTGTCCTATGTGATGGCAGCGTTGAAGGACTCGGAAGCGGAAATACCACCCATCACAGATTCACCCTGGTTGCTTGTTACGCCAGCGACCATGAATGAGGCTGCCGCCAAAAAGCTGTTGTCACCGATCGTCGCCCCGGAGCAAGAATGAGATGGTGAAGATCGGTTTAGCCTTGGGAGGCGGAGGGGCCAAGGGTCTTGCGCATTTGCCGATCCTAAATGTGTTCGATGAACTGGGCATTCGGCCGCATGCTATGGCAGGAACCAGCATCGGAGCTGTTGTAGGTGCCATCTGGGCGTCGGGTGTTCCCGCCAAGGACCTGCAGCGCGAGATACGCAGCTTGATGATTTCCCGAGACGATAGTTTCACCGACGTCATGCGGACCAAGAAGATGTATAAGTGGCTCGAGTTCGTCGATTTTGAAATGGGTCGCGGTGGAATCGTGAAAGGAGAGCGGGTGCTGAGTTACCTGTGTAGCCTGATGAAGGTGTCACGCTTCGAAGACCTGCCTTTACCCTTTAGAGTTACGGCCACTGACTACTGGACGTCGGAAGGGGTGGTGTTTGATAGCGGAGAAATCCTACCGGCGGTAAAAGCGAGTATGGGCTTACCCGGTGTTTTCACGCCCGTCGAACTAGATGGGCGGGTATTGATCGATGGAGGAGCGGTCAATCCTGTGCCCTACGACTTGCTTGCTGATTGCGACTATACCATCGCGGTGGACGTTACAGGAGGGCGGGTTGCCCACGGAAAGGCGATACCGTGGGCCTTTGATGCCGTGCTGGATACGTTTGATATCATGTCTGCCTCCATTCTCGCAGAAAAACGCCGCCAATCGGATGCGGACCTCTTTTTGGCCCCAAAAATAACAGGTATTTCGTTGATGGATTTCTTTAAAGCAGATGAGATTTATGACTTTGGCTTGGAGGTTACCTCCACCCTTCGCGAGGCATTGATAAAATTGATGTAAGTCGCGTGCTTCCAAGCCTAGGCGCGAAGCGATGTTTCTGCTCTCTCACCACTCGGATTTTTTAATGGAGGAGGCGGGTGTAGATGCCTGCTGTTGAGAGTCGTGAGCCGTCAGCGATAGGGTTTGACAGCGCTAGAGGGCGGACTATAGTCGGGGAAAATAAGGGGTCGATATGCTTGTCTTATCGCGCAAAAAGAACCAAAAAATCATAATTGGGAATGATATTGCCATCACCGTTCTTCAGATTAACGGGAGTCATGTCACGCTAGGAATCGATGCCCCAGACGGTGTCCTCGTTATGCGTGAGGAACTACTCGAAAAGATCAAACGCGAGAACCGTGCGGACTCTAAAGATGGCAAAGAAATCGAGATTCTTTTGAAGCCCGGAAAAAGTGGTACCCCGAAAACAGGTGACTGACGCTTGTTTTTCGCCTTACTGAGCGTTTCCAGCTCAGTCCTCTAGCCTGACTCATCACTCTTTAATTTAGGGCCATTCTGGCTCTGGACCGAGAGTTACGCGCTTCCCAGCACGATGATGATGGCGATGACCGTACTGATGGGCGGTGGAATTAGAATGGCGCACAGCCCAGATTTGAACAGATCTTTATTCACGGCCTCCCGAGTACCACTCCCGACATATAAGGGACAGGTTTTCTCTTCGTCTGCGAGCATCACGTAGGGTGCTGGCGGAGCCTCGGGGTCGTACGCCTCGCCTAGGCTAAAGCCGAAATCATCGGCATGGTTGGATGCTGTCCCCATCGCGTAAACGGGCGCGCCAACCTTAACAGCCGTTTCTTCTACGCGAAACGGAAGGATCTTGTTGTCTTTATCTAGATACTCGATGCCACTTGCGCGAATGAAGTCGATAATGTGTGGAGGGATGGGGTTTTGTTTGCCGACGCCCAGAGAGGAGGTTTCGAAGTCGTAGCTCATAGTGAAGTCCATGGTGGCGTGTTCGGGCTCGATCAAGATGCGGCCGCTCACGTCTTCAATGAAAAAAGGTGGCGAGAGTTTGTCCTCGGAGCTGGTCACCCACATCCGGTGTTTACCCGAGCCTGAAAGCTGTTGAAACGTCCATTCGCAGTAGACGCATTCTTCCTGACTCCACGGAGCATGGAAGGGTTCGAACGCTTGTGCGAAGCCTTCAACTCCTTGTTCGCCACAGCGAGTACCGGTGATGGTGGCGGTTGCCGTCGCCTGAATTTTTTTTCTCTGCTTAAGCATCCTAGATCCAAGATACGGACATAGAACCCATCCGATGAGGAGTACGATAATAGCGAAGAAGCCCGAAATCATAGGGGATAGCATAACGCGATTATGGGAGGCGTAGAAGTTTTTAATGCCTCGAAAGGGCCTGTGTTTGCACAGAATAACGTTTCGACTCTCCACCATTGACCCGCTTGTGGTAGGGTCTCCGACGTGGAACCGAGAAACGCGATTTATGATGATGTGCCCGCCGAATATGATGCCTTACGGCAGTGCTGGCTGAACAAGCGCCGCGTCCAGTTTATTTCCGCTCTCATAGACACCTTGCGTTTACCCGCGTCATCAAGGGTGTTGGAGGTCGGATCCGGGACAGGCGCGATGTTGGACCAGTTAGGGGCGGCCTACCCGCACCTGGCGTTCGAGGGGCTCGAGCCCTTGTCCGCGTATGTGGCTTTTGCCAAAGAGCGCTGCTCTGCCAAGAACGTGTGCTACCACGAAGGCACCGCCGAGGGAGCAGATCGTGTGGTGAGTGAACCGGTGGATCTTATTTTGTCGAACGATGTTCTCCATCATCTTCGCTCAGAGCCGGAGGCGATGGCTGCTCTGACCCAGCTGAGTCAAAAGGGTTGCAGGTGGGTGTTGATTGAGCCCAACCCGTTGAATCTTTACGCGTTCCTTGGGCAGGCATTAAAGTCAGGCGAGAGGAATTTTCGGCCCCGAGCGTTCCGCTCGCTTGCAGAAGAAGCTGGCTGGACGGTCCGTTCTAGAGGAACCGTCTTTTTGATCCCGCCCTTTGTTAAAGAGGCCCCAGCGTGGTTGCGAGCACTCGAACGCATGCTTGAAAGAGTGCCATTTCTCGGCGGCGGTGTGTGGATGGAGCTTGAGAGGCGCTGAGTGAGTCGGGTTGCAAAGCCATGCGGGAGCTGTCATGGCGCGCTGTCTCTGAGGCTGGCACAGTCCTCTTAGTGAGCGGCGTCTCCCCCACGCCCCACTGCTCGGCAGGCTAGGGTTCGGACGTACTCCTTCCATACTGGGCGACGTTGCTCTTCGTGAGCGAAAGTCTTGTCTTTTCCTCCCACTGACCTGCCGCTTTTCCCCCAAAGCCTCGATTTGGCTGGGCCGAGCCCTCACGGAGAGGTCCATCTATGCGTTTTATAGGGCTTTTTGTGGCTCGACACCCCGATGGGTCCTTCATTAGTCTATAGGGCGAACTTATTTGAGTGACTGGACGAGACTAGGGAGATGAATGTGAAGCGGATGTTTTGCGCAGCTATTGCGTGTGGATTGGCCTTAATTTTTACTGCGTGTACGACGACGAGCGTGGAGTCACCTCTGCGTTTCGACCCCGTGGTGAAACGCGGCGTTCTCGCCAATGGTCTACAGTACGCCTTACGGGAAAATGCATTGCCCGCCAATCGCCTCGAGTTACGCTTAGTGGTGCGGACGGGATCGCTGCAAGAAACAGACGATCAACAAGGGCTTGCTCATTTCGTTGAACACATGGCGTTTAACGGCACTCGCCGGTTTCGAAAACAGGCGCTGGTCAACATGCTCGAAACGATGGGCGTGCGCTTTGGCGCAGACCTCAACGCATACACGACGTTTGATCGAACGGTGTACAAGTTACAGGTACCGACGGACAAGCCCGAACTGTTGAACAAAGCGATGTGGATACTGGCGGACTGGTCGCGGGACCTCTCATTCGACGCGATCGAGATCGACAAGGAGCGCGGCGTGGTGATCGAAGAGTGGCGCGGTCGACGCGGGGCTGATCAGCGAATGCGAGACTTGCAATATCCTGTTTTGTATCACGGTTCTCGGTACGCAGAGCGTTTGCCGATTGGAAAAAAGGAGATACTCGAATCGTTTAACCACGATCAACTAAAGGCGTATTACCGCGACTGGTATCGCCCGGACCTGATGTCGGTGATTCTTGTGGGCGACATGCCGGTCGACGAGATGGAACGTTTGGTAAAAGACAACTTCAGCTCTATGGTCTCGCAAGGGGACAGCCCAGAGCGCGTTGACTTTGATGTACCGGGTCATGACGAGACGCTGTTTGCTGTTGCGGTTGACGTGGAAGCGACCCGCTCGACGTTTAGTATTTATCACAAGCTACCGCCTCAACCGTTTAAAACGCAAAACGATTATCGTCGCCGCATCATGGAAGGCCTGTACACGCAACTGCTGAATGGGCGACTAAAAGAAATCGAAAAGACGTTAAATTCGCCTGTTCTCTCAGCGTATGCACACAAAGGGCGATTCAATTTGTCACGGGACTACTTCATGCTGGGCGCTGAGTGCCGCGAAGAAAATATAGAAGAGGGTATGAAGCTTGTTCTAGTAGAAGCAACGCGTGCTGCGCGTTTCGGTTTTACAGCGACGGAAGTGCGCCGACAAAAAGAGGCCACCCTGCGCAATATCCGACGGGCATATGAGAAACGGGATACCACCCCGTCAGCGGCATATATCTCGCGTTATGTAACAAGTGCCGTTGACGGCCGGCCAGTGGTAAGCGTCGAAGACTCGTTACATATGTACGAGCGGTTTGTCGAGGGGATCACCCGCGAGGACGTCAATAAGGTTGGATCACCTTGGTTGACGACGGAAAATCGAGTGGTGCTTGTGAACGCCCCAGATAAGGCGTCTGTCTCCGTGCCGCGTTCAGACGCATTGCGCGATCTCATCGACAAAGTGGGCGAACAATCTCTAGACGAGTATGAAGATATTGTGCTCGATAGCGAACTGGTGCCGGAGGATCTGGAAGCGGGCACGGTCAAAAAATCGACTCGCATTGCCTCGATTGGCGTAACTGAGTGGGTGCTATCGAATGGCGTCAAAGTGATCTTGAAGCCCACTGACTTTAAGAAAAACGATGTTCTTTTTTCGGCCTTTAGTCCAGGCGGCCATTCCGTCGTAACGGACAAAGAGCATGTGCCGGCACTCACCGCCTCTGCCATCACGCGCGAGTCTGGACTGGGCGCATTTAATCAGATCAGCTTGCGAAAGAAGCTCGCGGGTCGCGATGCGAGCGCAAGTCCTTACATTGACGAATTAGACGAAGGGCTCATGGGAGGAGCGGCGATAGAGGACCTGGAAGTGATGTTCCAGTTGATCCATCTCGCGTTTGTTAACCCACGGTTTGATGTCGATGCGTTCAAAATTTATAAGTCGCGCATGGACGCCGCTCTGCGCAACCGACCGTCGGAACCGGGATCCGCGTTCTCGGATATGATTGCGCGAACGCTTTCGAGGGGCCACTTTCGGCGGCGACCCTGGTCGCGGAGCATGCTGGAGGAGTTGCGGTTCGAAGATTCCCGGAGCATTTATTTGGACCGGTTCGAGGACGCCAGCGACTTTACGTTTGTCTTTGTGGGTGATTTCAAAATTGCGAAGATGAAAGCGTTGTGCACCCGCTACCTAGCGAGTTTGCCCGCTACGTATAGAAACGAAACCTGGAAAGATGTTGGCGTTCGTTACCCTCAGAAATCTGTGCAGAAGGATATGTACAAAGGGAAGGGCGAGAAAAGTCAGGTTCGTATGGTATACGGCGGGCCCTTCGAGTGGTCTGCCAAAAATCGATTCTTGGTGCATTCAATGTGTCGGGTTCTCAGTATCCGGTTGCGTGAGAGCTTGAGGGAAGATTTGTCAGGGACCTATGGGGTGTATGCGTATCCGCGGTTCACCCGTGTTCCGGAATCAGAGTACAAGATCCTGATCGGGTACACCTGCGCTCCGAGTAGCGCGTCCCCACTTCTGAAGGCGGCCCTTCGGGAAATCGAGTTACTACGATTCGAGGATGTCGATGAGGGTTACATTACGAAAGTGAAGGCAGGTGCTCTCAATGAACATGAGTTGCGCTTGAAAGAAAATGGCTTCTGGTTGAACAGCCTGCGAGCAGCCTATATCAACGGGGAAGACCCGGCAAAGATCCCCGCCATCGCCCCTTATCTGCGCGATGTCACGCCGGAGAGTATCCGACTGACCGCCGCGACGTACTTCGGCGACAACAACCTGTCGGTCTTCATGTTGTATCCAAAGGATGCCCAGAAAAAGAAGTAAGGAGCGCGCTGGAATCAAGCGCGACGAAAAACAATGTCAGTGATCAGTGAACAATTGAGACGCAAGCCGGCCGATGCGCGGGTGTGGTACGTTCGCGGCCGCGGGGACGATGTCCACGGGCCGGTGAGCACAACGGACCTCTTGCGCTGGGTCGTGGAGCGCCGCGTTACGGCCTCGACGTCGATTTCGCCGGATCAAGCGGCATGGACATCAGCCGCTAGTGTCCCGGAACTCCGATTGGAATGGGAGTCTCGAACTTCCGCAGACATGCAGGGGCCCTACCACATCGACGTCGTACGAAAATTGGTGGACGAGGGGCTCTTCGGTCACGACGACACTCTGCATAATACCATTACGGGAAAGGCTGTTCTTATCCGCGACCTGCTTGAAGAAAAGGTACTCGAGGTGATGACCGCCCCAACGGTGGCCACGGTGTCACCCGCCGAGGAGTCGATGTGGAAAGCGCGGTTCGAAGATGAGAGACGACAGCGAGAAGAGAGTGAGTCTCAACTTACGCATGGCGCTGAGCGGGCGGATCGCTCGACTCGCGACCTCGAAGATAAGCTCGCGCAGGCGAAAGCCGCGCTGGTAGACGCGCAGACCCGAGTCGGGAGCCTAGAGAATCAAGCGACGCAGACAAAAGCCAGCCTGACAGGACGCTTGGAGCAGTTGCAGGATCGCGTGACGACCCTTCAAGGGAGCTTGACGGAGACTCGCCATCGAGAAGAACAGGTTCGAATGGAGTTCGACCTTCTGCGCGATCGCGCGACCCAGCGTGAGAGCGAGTCCGGTCACCGGGAAGACCTTTTACGGGAAGAGTCGGAGTTAGCGGCAAGTCAGCGGGATCAGGCTCAGGTGGAATTGAACCAACAGGCAGAGGCGTATCACGCCCTGCGAGATGAGTCACAAAATAGAGACGACGAACTGATGCGGGAGTTGCAGACACAGCAACAAAACATCGATGTGACGACGCGCCAACTTGATGAGTTACAGCAAACTCAGGCAGCCTTGCACGACGCCCACAAAACCTTACAGAAAGAGAAACAAGTCGTTGATCAAGATTTGCGAAAAACCGTACACGAGTATAAGAGGACACAGGTCGAGACGAAAAAACTGGCGGTGCAGTTGGAGCAAGACCAGCTGGATCGAGAGGCATCGCTGGAGCGAGAGGCTGATTTGAAAAATCGTTTGGCGGATCGCGAAAAACAATTTGAAGAGTATTCGCGGGATGCCGGCAATCAAGTGCAGGGCCTGACCCAGCGCCTAGCCACGACTGAACGCGAACTTGATATTACTGCGCAACGCCAGAGCTCTGCCGAGACCGAGTTGGCGCAGCGCCCAGACCCATCAGAGTTTTACAGTGAGATCGAGCGGCTTCAAGCGGATTTAGGGCGCACACATGATGAGTTGGCTCAATCACAGAGTTCGCTTCAGTTGACGCAAGAGCATGAAAAACAACTCCAAGAAGAGCTTCAGGAACGGATGGTTGGGTCGCAGCATGAGCTCGAACAAGCCCAGGCAGATAGCCTTGCCGCGCAGCAAACACTCGAGCAGGTGCGCGCGGAGCTGAACCGGCTTCAAGCCGATCAGGCGGCAGTACGTGAGGACTCACGCGCAGAGCTCATGCAACTCCAAGCCGATCAAGAGCTCGTGCGCAGTCAACAGCAAGAAGAAGCCGCTATGCGCCAACGAGAGTATGCCGCCGTTGCCGAAGAGCTTCAGAACGAGAAGCGGCAGAGCACGGCGTTACTTAACGACCTCACTCAACGGGACGCAGAGCTCTCGACCCAGGGAACGGCTTTATCGGAACAATCGGCAGAGGCTCAGCGGACGGCGACGGAAATGGAGGCAAGGCGCCTTGAGTTGGACCGCTTGCGGGAAGAGACACAGACGCAAGCGGTTGAGAGCGAAGGGCTGCGCATGGACCTTGCACAACGTGAAGGCGAGCGGGAGGCCTACAAGACGAGCTCGCTCGAGTATCAGGCGCGGTGTGAAGACTTGACCGAGTCGGTTAACGTCCTTGAACAGGACGATCAGAGTCATCGTTCTGAGTTAGCCACGCTCCGGACGGGTCTATCACAGCGGTCGGATGAGCTTGAGGCCTTGCGAGCAGAGATGCAACGCAAGGTGCATCAAGCGGACGGCGTGAATGAGGCATTGGCAACCGCGAGGCAAGCCGAGAAAGCCCACAAGTCGAATTTAGATACTGTGCGCGTGGAGTTGGCGCACACAAAGGAACATCTCGAAGCGATACAGGCGGAGTTCGAGGAGACCACCGCGTTATTGTCCGCAGCGCAAGGGGCTCGGGACGAGGCGAGTCTCGCGGATGCGGGTCATCAGACTGAATTGACGGTTTTGCAGGCAGCGCTTCAAACGCTAACGACCGCCGACGAAGCCAAACGGTTGGAACTCGAGGAGGCTGAGCGAGTGAGGCAACTGGCAGTTGCTGAACGTGATGCTCTGAACCTTGAGTTTGGTCAACAAGCAGAACACCTCACCCTCTTGCGCGATGAACGAGAGCGGCGCTTACACCATCTTAACGAAACCGTCAGCGCCCTGGAATCGAGTCAAGCAGGAGATGAGGCTCTGGTCGCAGTGATTGATGAGCTGAAATCAGAGCTGGGCAGCACTCAGGAAAAGCTGAAGGCAGCGGTGTCCGATATCGGTGATAAGGTTGCCGCACTTGCTGCAGAATCAGCAGCCCGCATCACCGCGGAAGCGGCAAGCGCGTCCGCCCGTTCGAAAATTAGTGCGCTGGAGTCCGACATCGCGAAACGTACAGATGAGCTGACCTTGGTGCAGGCAGAGCGTGGCAAGGCGGCGTCTGAGGTGATCGAGCTGCAGTCGACGCAAGGTAATCCTGAGCAGGCGGTAAAGCTAGAGGCCGTGAAACGGGCCTTGCTCGAAAAAGAAACGGCGTTGACCGCCCAACAGAACATGGTTGTTCAGAAAGAAAACGAATTTGCATCTCAGCTAGGTGATGCTGAGGTTGCGCATCAAACTCTGCAGTCGCAGCTGGATGCCGAAACTCAGGCCCGGATTGCACTTGAACAGCGAGTGGCTGAAAAACAAGAAGCGGCAACAGATGCGACTCAACGAGAGCGAGAGCTGGACTCTCGTTTAACAGAATCACGGCAAGGGGTACTAACATTGGAAAAAAGTTTGTCTGAACGGGATGCACGCGCACAGGAACAATTGGACCGCGCTCAAGACCTCCAGGAAGAACTGCGTGTAGAGGTGGGGCGGAAGACGGACGAATTGACGTCGTTGACGACGCGCCATAGCGAGGAGTTAGTCGCATCTTCAGTGGCGCACACGGAAGGTGTCGAGAACCTGAAGCGGCAACACGACGATGAGTTGGCACGATTCAGTTCAGCGATGGAAGAGGTGGAGCTCGCTCAACAACGAATCGATGAGCAGGAATCGCTCAACCAGGATCTTGCTCAAGAGCTGACGTCGGTGAAGGCGAGATTGGAAAACGTGACACACGAACGTGATGATGCCTCAACAATTGCGACCAAGGAAGCCGGCCAGAGTGAGGCGGTAGCGGGGCGACTGAATGCGCGCATTCACTCTCTCGAGGCAAGGCTACTGGATCATGAGGGGACCGGTCTCCTGCGCTCCCGCGTGGGGGCACCCATGCTCGCGCTCTTTTCGGTCCTCTTAGTGGGCGGCGCGTTGTTCTCGTACAAGATTGGATTGAAAGAGGGACGTCCAGGCGACCCCTTGGCTCCATCTGGAGGTCATGTCGCGAGCCAGTCCACGCAGCCGACCAACGGAACCGTGAGCGTTGTTACGCCCGGTCTGAGCAATGCAGTTGCCATGGTAGCGGTCGCGGAGCCCGACGATGTGGGAACAGGGGTGGGAGATTTACGGGACTTGGTGAGAGCGATTGACGGTTCATCTCAAGCCGGTGCTCCGCCGAATGGGTCAGAAGACGCGGTTGTGCCGACCCGATCCACCGATGCACCGACGACGGCTGATTTACCTGATGCTCCTGGCACAGGTGTGAGCGGGACCGACTTGTCTGATCCCGCTGGCGACTTACCTGATGCGCCAAGTCGCGGCGGAGAGTTGGCGGCGGAGACGTCGTTGCCGGAGCCCACGTTGCCGGAACCCATGCTTCCGGATCCAACGCTGCCAGAGCCCAGCATACTGGACCCAGTGCTACCAGAGCCGACCTTGCCAGACCCAGCTGATCGCGTCGCTGAGATGGCTGGGCCTATCCTTCCACCCGTTGACACGGTTGATGTGGCGGTTGTGATACCAGAATCTTTCGTCGCGGACCCACTCGACCTATCGCCAGAGCCGGCCCCCGACCTGACCCCAGCAGTGAGTGCCGAGCCGAGCCCCCCAGTGATCAAGGGCGTGAGGGTGGAGGATGTAGACGGCGTGCGCCGCTTCGTGTTTGAGAGTGGCATGTTTTCGGATGGCACACGTTTGTCCGATGATGCCGGGCTAAGTATGCGACGCGTCGTAGAGGCTATGGGCACTATGCGGTCGGACAGGATTGTGCAGATCATCGGATATGTTACGACCGGTGATCTTAGTGGGCCGAAGCGCTATGCCACCTCGGATGTTTTGGGCTTTGCACGCGCGTGGCGCGTGCTTGAGTTTCTTGCGGAGGAATATGATCTGCCCGTCAGCGCCATGAAGGGGGTCGCGGCCGGAGCCCGGCCCTTGCCTTTTGGCATCGACGACCCAGACGCTGAAAGCAAAAACCGTACTGTCGTCATTGAGTTGATACCCAAAAAGGGAGAATGACGTGGCGAAAAAAGAGCCCGAAGAAACCCTAAGCACCCCGACGGTTGTCTCTGCCCGTGTCGTGACCACATTGAAACGTGTTCCCGCGTTTTCTGGATTGTCGAAGGCCGAGGCCAGTGAATTGGTGAGCCTGTGTCGCACCGTTCAATACAAAAAAGGCAGGACGGTCTTCTCGGAAAATAGCGAGGGGGACGAGGTTTATATGATCGATGCGGGGCGCGTTAAGATCACGACGCACACCCCACAGGGGCGCACGAAGATTTTGGGAATTTTGCAGGAAGGCGATTTCCTCGGTGAGATGGCCGTGTTTGATCCGGGCCCTCGAACCGCGACCGCGTTTATACATGAGGATGCTAGCATCATCGTGTTGGCGCGTAGTGACTTCTTGGACTTTCTCGGAGAGAACCCAGGCGTCTCTATGAAGATCATGAAGGCACTTTGTCGTCGCTTACGTGAAGCGAATGACGAGATTCGAAACTTCACGTTTTATGATCAGCCCGGGCGCCTGGCCCACATGCTGATGAGCTTGTTAAAAAAATTTCCTGGCGGGAAACCTGGGGAGGAGTTTATTGACCTCAAGTTGACCCACCAAGACCTAGCAGACATGCTGGGCATTGCTCGTGAAAGTGTGACCAAGATGGTGAGCACGCTCAAACGTGAAGGCGCCATTGATGTGCGTGATCACACCCTTTTCATTACCGATGTATCGGCCCTAGAAGAATGGATGCGTTAATGACCCCACCAACGATTGACGAGGCTCGAGAAATTCTCGAGCACTTTGCTGTACCGGATATAGAAGGCCCCTTGGCGCAAATAGGTGCTGGGCATATCAACACCACATGGAAGCTTACCGGTGCGCCGGGCAAACCTTCCTTCGTGCTTCAGCGCTTGAACCCTGCCGTGTTTGGGAACTCGCAACGCACGATGGAGAATGTGGTGACGACCACGTCTCAACTGGCGACGAGTTTGGCAGATTTCGATGGTCCGCTACCTTTGAGTCGCACATTATCGCTCGTGCCCGCTGGCCGCGGTTGGCCCTACTATATTGATGAGACTCAGGTGGTTTGGCGCTGTTATCCGTTTATCGACAACACGGTTGTGTATACGGAAATTGATGATCTCGAGGTTCTAAAAAACGTGGCGGCCGGGTTCGGACTCTTTGTCCAACTCATGTCGACGCTTAAGCAGAGTCGCATTCACGAGACCTTACCAGGGTTCCACGATACACCCGCTCGGTTGGAGGCTTTGCGAGCGGCGGTGTCGACCGATAGTCATCAACGCGTCGATGAATGCCGTGATGAAATTCGTTTTGCCGAGTCTCAGGCGGCGCTCAGCAGCGTATTGACAGAGCCACTGGCATCCGAAGAGTTGCCGACCCGCGTGATCCATGGAGACACCAAGGTGAGTAATATACTGTTGGATGCCGAGACCGGTCGCCCAGCCTGTGTGGTGGATCTGGACACGGTGATGCTGGGGACGTTGTTGTATGACTTTGGCGATTTAGTGCGTTCGTCGGTCGCCGTGGGGGGAGAAGAGCTGCCGGCAGATAAGGTTGTCGCACAGCCGGATCGCTACGCCGCGCTTGCTGAGGGCTACCTAAGCGGCGCAGGCGATCTCGTGACCGATCAAGAGCGCGCTTTAATGGGCGTGTCGGGTCAGGTCCTTGCCTACGAATGTGGAATGCGATTTCTAGCCGACTACCTTCAAGGTGATGTGTACTTCCGGTCGGATGCACCCGGTGAAAACCTTGTTCGCGCTCGCAACCAGTTCGCCTTAGTACGGTCATTGCAGAGTAATGTGATGACCCCTGCATGACCGGACGGGGCGATCTAGGCGGGAAAACCTAAGATGTGGGGTCGCGTGAATCAGGCATTTATTCAATCCGCGAACGGCCGGATACTGTGGGTACTCCTTTCGGCTACCACGTCGGTGTATCTTGCGATAGTGCTGTACTCCATTCCGATTGTCGTAGCGGAATCCCCAGGCACTCGCTTGTTCGATATGTCGCCTACTGGGTATACAGCAGACGACGCATCGCACTTATTGACGGCGATTGGTGAGACGGGTCGTGCGCGTTACCTTAACCTACAGCTACCGCTCGACCTAGTGTACCCGGCGCTGTTTGGCGTGACGTATACCCTGCTACTTTTTTGGCTCTTTCAAAAAACCTGTGCCTCCGGCTCGCTGCTGTTTCGGCTCGCGTGGATACCGGTGCTTGCGGGAGCCTTCGACTACCTCGAGAACATCGGGGTTTATGTGATGGTGACGCAGTACCCGCTTGTCTCCGATCCGCTGGTGCGGGCGTCGAGCATCTGTTCGGTGATCAAGAGTGGCGCGACCGTGATGGTCTACGTGCTTCTCCTGATGGGTGCGGCCCTGTGGCTGCGAAGCCGTTTCGGGCGGGTCCAGGAACAATGAATTGGACACGAACACCTGTCCTGCGGTTTACGAGGTTGATGGGGTGGTGACGTGAGCGAGCAGGCATTCACCGCCGACATGTTGACCAAGAAGCGGCCGTCGGGCATTGACGCCGAAACGACACTGGCACATTTTGCGATTGTGACCTACTGCGTTGATCCCGGTCTGTTGAGGCCGCACCTCCACGAGCGCTTCGAACCTGATTGCATATCCCTGGAGGACGGCGCGCAGAAAGCGCTTATCTCCGTGGTTCCTTTCTACGACCAGGACTTCCGCTTTTCACGCTGTCCGTGGCCGGCCCTGTCGTTTGGGCAGACAAATTATCGAGCCTATGTCACTGACCGTGAGACCGGCGAACATGTGGCGTGGTTTTTTGGCACCGCACTGGCATCAGCATCGATCGTGATTCCTCGGATCATTTGGCGTCTGCCGTGGCATCCGGCCAAAATCACCTTCAACACGTCTTATGACGCCGAGGCCAAGCGTTACACGCAGTATGAAATGAACACACGTAGCCGGTGGGCTCCGGGATCCCTCGAATTGGAGGACACGGGTGTCGCGGTCGACGCCTTGCAAGGCTTTCCAGATTTGGAGGAGGGGCTGGCCTTGCTGACCCATCCCTTGAAAGGTTACTACCTGCGTCGAGACGGGGCGTTAGGGAGTTATGCCATTTGGCATGATCGCTTACGATTGACCGAGGGGCGTGTGAAGACGGCGTCCTTCCCGCTGCTATCTGATCTTGATCTTGTCGAGACGGGGGACGTATCAGCAATCCATAGCGTGCTCATCCAGCCCGAAACCAATTTCACGATCTACCTCCCGCCCAAGAAATTGGAACACGGTCGTCGATAGCGGACCACAATGGCAGAACCGTTGCCTATCAACTGTCAGAGCTACCGGTCAAAGATCGAGCCGCCCTGGCGAACTTCATCGCCGAATCGAAACCGACGGGGGATGCCCACGCACTCGCCGGGGTTTTCTAGAATGCGCAGGCAACGTCTCCGCCGCGGATGCGCACTTTAAGACGGCAGGCGCGGTATCAACAGCGAAGCTGACGAAGGTGTTTCAGCTGAGCCGCTGAGGCCTAGCTGAGTTCTATATCCCTAAGCCTTAAGCGTGTTCCTTGTAAGGATGGGTCTCCAGAGCTTATGATTCTGTGGCAGACGGAAAGTCTGTATAGCCTTCGGGTGTTGAGGAGCTGTACCAAGTTGAGGGATCGGCGTCTGGACTCAGTGGGATATCTTTGGTGAACCGTTCGACTAGGTCTGGGTTGCTGATGAAGGGGCGGCCGAACGCAATCATATCGGCATGTCCGTCAGAAATCGCTTTTTCAGCAGTCTCCTGCGTGTATCCGCAATTACCCATTAGCGGGCCGCTGAACACAGCACGAAAATCTGACAAGGTCATGGGCTCGCCTAGTTCATGGAAGCCAAAGCCTAGTCCGTCCATGATGTGCAGGTAGGCTAAGCCGTAGTTGTTGAGTTGCTCTGCGACGTAGGTGAACTGCTCGTGGAAATCCGGAGACCCCATATCGTCAAAAACACCGTTCGGAGAAAGTCGTACCGCAATGCGGTTGAGAGGAAAAACGTCGGCAACGGTCTTGATGACTTCGTCCAGTAAGCGGTAACGATTTTCCGTGCTTCCGCCATAGGCATCCGTGCGGTGGTTTGTTTTTGATTGGAGAAATTGATCCAGGATGTATCCGTTCGCGGAATGAATTTCTACACCATCGAAGTTAGCCGCTTTGGCTATCTCAGCCCCTTTCTTGAACATGGCGATGATCCCCGGAATTTCTTCAAGGTCGAGCGCTCTAGGCTCTTCGTAGGGCTTCTTTCCTTCAGGGGTATGCGTCTCGCTGTTCTCAAGGCGAATAGCAGAGGGGGCAACCGGTTGCTGACCGTTTATCAGAAGGCTGTGAGTTGCGCGACCGGGGTGCCAGATTTGCAAAAAGATTTTGCTCCCTTTAGAATGTACGGCATCGGTTACCTTTTTCCATCCAGCCACATGACTTTCCTGGTAAGCGCCAGGCATGCCCATCCAGGCGATCGCGCTACTGTCCACACCTGTAGCTTCCGCAATCACCAGGCCGGCCGTTGCGCGTTGCCCGTAGTACTCCGCCATTAAATCGTTTGGGGTTCCGTCTGGCTCTGCACGGGTTCGCGTCATGGGGGCCAGTGCAATCCGGTTGGTCAACTGGAGATCACCAATTTGAGTAGGTTCTAAAAGTTTCTTATTCATTATTAGGGTCCTTATAGTAGTGAAGTGTTCTGTCTCTTGGTTCGCCTTGTCGATACAAGGCCCTCAGTTTCTATCATGGAATGACAACTATCTAAATAGTGCATCCAGTTTTTTTTGATTTGTTCAAGAGTCGTTGAGCAAGTCGCTAGCTATCTCAGTGTTTGTCGTCACCGGCGTACCCTGAGCCAGAGCGGACCAGGGTGTCGGGCAGGAGGCGGACGGGTGTGAGCTCGCCGGCCTCTTTGACTTTGTGCTTGAAAGAAAACGTGCTATAAATTCTCGGAGAATTCGCGGGCCTGAGTAGCGCCTCCGCAGTCATTAACTATCAGTCAGGGGTCCCATGGTCGAAACAAGTGAGCTGAAGCCGAACACCTTGTATATTGAAGTGTCTGGGGCGGGTATTCCGGAGGTGGATGGGCTTTTTGTTCCGTCAACTGCCCCTCCGGTCGAATCTGAATCGGGAACAGTGTCCAGTCTGGGTTATTGGAACGGCAAGATGGCGTGGGATCGTGCCGACGGCAAATCAGCCCGCAGCCCAGCGCTCTCGTATTCCAATAGTTACAAATCGTGGCGGATTTGTCGGTTAGACGGGCACCTAGCGTACGATACGGATGGTGAGGAAGCGCTTCCGCCGACTGACGTCGAGTGGCACGTCTACAAGAAAGGGGTTGCGCCGGCACCGACTGTGGTGATCCATCACTGCGACCCACGACTCCCGGTGCCTGCGCCCAACGTGATTTTCGTTCTCGGTGGGCCCGGAACAGGCAAAGGGACTATGTGTAAGCTTGCTGACGCTCAGCTGGGTTGGACGCATCTATCCACGGGCGATCTACTGCGCGAGGAGCTTGACGCTGGAGGGCCGAATGCCGAGGCTATCGAAGCATTCTTTACCGCGGGCAAGTTAGTGCCTAACGAGATCACCGTGACCTTGCTCAAATCCGCGATGGAGATGACCACGCGCCTGACGGGAAAGGTCAATTTTTTGTTGGACGGGTTTCCGCGTTCTCAGGACAACTTGGATGCATGGCGTGAGCTTTTTGGCGTGGATACGGAGCTTCCTAAAATGGTGTACTTCGATTGTCCTTACGCAGTGCTGGAGAAGCGAATCCTGGGGCGTGCCTTTTTTACGGGAAGAAGCGATGATAACATCGAAAGCGTCAAACTCAGGGTCGATACATTCGAAGCCGAAACGCTGCCTGTCGTGGAGCGATTCAAAAGCGAGAAGAAGTGCGTTGAGATTGATAGCACGCAGGAGCGCACCGCGGTCTACGCCGAGTTTCAGCGTGAACTCGATACGTATACAGATAAAGAGTTGGCCGCGAAACCTCTGACCGAACTATCCGAAATGCTGCTCGGTCTCAGGCCGTATCCGAAGAAGAAGCGGGGCCTTGAGTAAGTATGTCTTGATGCTCCCGAGTCATTCGCTTCCATGCTTTTCGGATACGCGTTTATTAGCACGCGGATTGAGGAACTCGATAAAGACAAGAGCCGCGTGTAGAACCAGTACTTATTTTTTACGCTATTCTTGACCTTTACCACTCTTAGGGGCTCATTATTCGATCGATTCCCTAACGACGTGACCACAGGGATTCCGCTTCTGCATAACGATGAAATTCGCTTGTCAAGATAGACTATTAATGTAGAGATGGACGCTATGAATTCATTAGAAGGTAGTTCTTCCGGTCGTGGGGACACCCCCTCGTTTGTAGGCCAGGCTAGTGGACTGTATAGACGGAGTGTCGCCACGCTAGTCTTCTGTGGCATGATCGGTCTTTCGGTGTCGGCAGGTGATCTTCTTCTGCAGTTTGATGATGGCTTCGAAAACTGGATTACGGTTGTCGCTCCGGAGCTTGAAAAGGTCGGCGGGACCGCAACCTGTTATGTCAATAATCAGGCTTTGGATAGTGGCAAACTGAGCATTGACACTCTAAAAACCCTTCACTCCAAATTTGGATGGGAAGTTGGTACGCATACCTATCATCACTATGACGCCAAAACCCGAGTCATGACACATAGCCTCGACGCTTGGCTGAAGGAGGAGTTGCAGATTTCATTAAAGGATTTTACTCGACGTGGTTTCGAGGTGAAGTCTCTGGCATTTCCGTATAACAGTCAGGGTCCTGACCTCACCGTCGCTATCCAGCCTTGGGTGATGTCTTATCGCAGGTCTGATGCCGTGGGCATCTTCAACAAAACGGGGACCGACGGGGGCTTTCCGGCGGCCAGCCTGGATGTGGCCCATTACACACCCATTCAAACCCTTAAGGGGCGCATTGATTTTGCGCAGGCTGAAAATCAGACCCTCTCATTATACGCTCATCGGGTGCTGCCGGATAACCATTATGCGTCACTGGTAATTGAGAAAATCGAAAACGATCGCATAACGTTTACGACGGCGGCGAAGTTGAAGAGCACAGAGTCTCTTGTATTGGTGCCGGATATCCTGCGGCCCGTCCGTCGACCGGCCCCTTTCGGCCTCGCGTCGTTTGATGGGAAGTACGCGGTGTTAAGCGTTGCGGGTTCCGGTAAACATCTTAGGCCCGGCTCCACGGTGCTGATAGGCCCTTCCTATAGTACCCGCTTGTCCGATTTCCGGACGCTTTTGAATTACGCCAAAGGTAGACTTCGCTTCAGGACGGTCAGTGTGGCCTTGGGTCACGTTGACCAAAACGCGCCTCAGAAGCGGCAGTCGAGTCCCGCCGACAAATAGAAGCGCTCATAAAAGGGGCCTTGGTAAAAAGTCCCTTCAAGGTGAAGTTTAGTACGGGTCGTCAGCGTGAGTGATGTCGCTGCGCGGGCGCCCCAGACAAAGCCCCAGTCTTCATCTCCTTCCTTGCCGACTCCTGCTTGCAGACTGGTGGCGTAGTAGAGATTGTTTTCAGTACCACGCAGGGTTGCATAGGCGAGGTGTTCCTGGAAATCGATGGGGGCCCAGTATTCATCGGGGTTCCGGTCACTGTTGGCGATGGTTCCCCGGTACCCCGGAGCAAAGAAAGGGTTCTCTTTTAGGCGATAGTCAATGATCGTGCTAATACTGCGGGTAGTGTTGCCGTCGCTTCGGTCCCTGAACCGTGCTGTGAGAAAAAGGTCCCATTCATCTCTGATGCGTGAATAGGTGTCTGCCGTGAAGACCTCTTCGTCGATACCTGCCTTAATGGCATCAATGGTGTCCACCTCTTGTTGTGTATAGCGTAGCTTATAATATCCACTCAAGAGAGGGGACGCGTGACGATAAAGAAGGTTTCCTCCCGTGATATCGTCGACTTCGTCAAGGTCCATTACCCAAGCTTCGCCGCTAAGCCATGAGCCTGGGTTGAGGTACAGGTGGAGGGGCAGGGCCAAACGATTACCTTCGAGTGTCTCCTCGTCATCGCGAGTCCACTCCTCCCGCGTTATGCGACCTCCCAGCCTAAACGTTTTGTTCATATAGGCGTTGAACCCCACGCCAACTGTTTGGTAGTCGCGATCTTCGTTGTCTTGCCACATCAGCCATCGCAGTGACCCCAGGGGTTGGTACTGGTCTTCGACTTCCCCAATCATGCTAGAGGCTCGATCATGATCCGGATTGTGGTGCAGGGCCGATCTGAAACCTGTTATAGCCCGTGGCAGGTCGCCTTCCCGGAAGGCGGAGGCGGCTAGATTATAACGCACGTCTGCTTCTTCAAACTGTGTGTTCGCAAGCTTCATAAATGCCGGTCGAGCCAATTCATACTGCCGGCTCCAGTACAGGAGTTTCGCTTCATCAAATCGTGATCGCAGGATAGGATTTCTCTCTAATAAATGTTTTTTCAGATCCTTTACTCCCCAGCCGGGTTGTACGGTTCGTGCGGGGATCATGTATGCAAGGGGGTCGGGAACGAAAAATCCTGACGGATCGCTATGGAACGCGAACTGTAAATTGTCGCGTACGGTTTCTTCAACGATCTTCAAAATTCCAGGTTCTATATCCAGCGCGAATTGTCCGTAGTTCCCTGAGGGGAAATAAAGGCTTTTTGTTGATGTGCTGCCTAAGGAATCGACTATATGGGTTACCTCAGAACGGATGCGTTCAGAGAACTCGATGATCGACTCCTCTGCACCTGCAAACATTCGCCGATGGATGAACGGGCCGGCCAAGTCTCCATTCGGCACACAGGGTTTCCTGCTTGTGTCGGTTGGTCCGCTGGACATCATGTACCAGCGTCCAGCATTTACGCCCTGTTGGATTGTCTGTGCCAAGGTGGCGCCGAGCGGAGTAGGTTTCAAGCTCGCGGGGGCGACGGCGCAGGTCAGTTTGACTGACTTCATTTCTGAAAGTGCCATGTCCAGTTTTTCGAAGACCTCTTTATCGGGATTAAGGATAAGCAGTATAACTGGGCGACTGGATTCGGCGGTTAGCGAAGGGAGGTCCTCAGGAGTGAGAAATGTGAAGCCTGCTTTATTCAGATGGTGGACGTGTGCAAGGATCTGGGAGACGTTAACCCTGCCGGGGTAAGGATGTGCGGATACATGTCGATAGACCAGCGTTGTTAATACGCTGTCAGGCGAAACATCGCTGATAGTTCTTAGTCGTTTCAGTCCGTCTCTAAACTTCTGTTGTTCTCCAGCTAGTACTGCCGCTTGTCGTCGGATCTGTGGGTCGCTAGGCTTAAGCGTCTCAAGTATATCTGAGAGCGTTTCAGCGTATTCCATGTTTCCAGACCTGACGACTAAGTGGCGAAGAGCGTTTAAGGCTGGTAGGTGAGAATTGTTCCGAGCGAGGATAGATTCATAGTGTGCAATAGCCTCATTTGTAAGGTTCATCGCTTCTAGTGTCCGACCATAAAGCTGGACCATGGGTTCATAACCGGGCTGAGCCTTCATAACCGCGGACGCTGAGAGCAGGACGTTGCTGCAAATGGCTGGTTGAGATGCGGTGATGAAACCGGCGTTTTCTGCGGATTCCGCATATAGTCGGTGCAGGGCTGTGGAAGGTGCGTGGATCATGGCTTCGGATGCTAGTTCAAGCGCTTTGGCCGGTTCTCCCTGTATCCTCAGTATTTCTGCCTTCATCTCGTACAGGCGAGCATGTTTGCTGTATTTCATGGCGTCGTTTATGACGGCCATGGCCTGGTCTGCTTTGTATTGAGTGATGAGGATGCGTGCGGCCTCTACCGCGTAATAGGAACTTTCTGGGGAAACGCTGTTTAATAGCTTCCAGTGCGTGAGTGCGCGATCGCTCTGGCCGCTTCGCGTCAGCATTTCAGCTAGGTAGGAACGAAGCTCGTTACGACCCATATTTACTTCTTTAAAGAACCATTCTAGGTTTCGACCTGCTGCTTCGTTTAACCCATACTCCAACTGAATGCGGAAAAGGCGTTGGCGCAGTGCCGGTTGGTAAGGGGACCCTTCAATGCTTTTTGTGTAATGTTTTAAGGCGTTTTGACGGTCCTTGTTGTGGTCCGCTAGGAGCCCTTGTATTCCTTCGTGGATGGGTCCGTCAGGTGTACTTTCTTTAAGGTAGTTGAGCAAGCTCTCGGCTTTTTCGTCTCCTTTTTGTTCAAGAATCAGGGAGTAAAAGGTATACCAACTCGATCGTTCTGGGTCTCGAGTGAAGACCATAATGTAGAGTTGAAGGCTACGGTCGTACTCTTCTCTGGCGCGTAGCATGCCGGCCTGGTTCTCTAAGCTGTCGGTTAGCACTTTACCTAGGTCTGTTTGCGGTTTTTCACGTTTAGCGAGAAGCGTTGTCACCTCAACCATGCCTTCAACACTCCACGCCCTTGCAGCAAGATGAATACACCGTGCACGCATTCTTTCAGTTTCATTTCCCTTGGAGAGTATTTTTATCAGCAACTCGGGCAGCCCTGTTCTCGTACCCGACTGCATTCTAGCTTCAGCAAGTTCTATGCTGAGTTCGACATCCTGAGGGGTTGACTTCCAGAGTGCTTCCAATATCTGTCGAGCCGCGTGACGCCGTTTCATCTCGCGTAATTTACGGACGAGATCCATTCCGGAATACGACGTCAACCAGGTTTTTGCCAGAGCGACAGCTGTATCCGGTTGTTTTTTATCTGCGATGGTTGCAATCGTCTTCAACTTGAAGGACTCTTGGTCCTTACCGCTCAAGGCAAAGCCCTGCTCTAGCGCCTCTCGACCGCTTTTGATGCCGTCCAATTCCCACTGCCACAGGCCCAGATCGTGCCAGGCTGACGCGTTTTCGGGTTCTTGTTCAAGAGCGCCCTGCATCAGGCGTATTCCCTCCCTTTTGTCTCCTGCGGCTGACGTCCAGCGCGCTAGATCGCGCCACGCAGCGGGGTCCCGTCTATCGGCGTTGAGGTACTTCTGCATTGCGGTAATGGCTTTGGAGGCCTCGTTGCTCTTTTGGTAGCTCCGCGCTAATTCGCGCCACAAGGCAGTGTGTTCTGGGGCGAGAGCAAGTGCATCACGGTAGGCGGCAGCGGCCGTAGCAAAGTTCCCGGATCGATACTTTACGTTTCCGAACTGGATCCACCCTTCAGCCGATGCTGGATCTAGATTAATAGCTGACTGGGCATGTTCAGCGGCGAGACCCCTGTTTCCGTCGACGAGGGCTTTTTGAGACGATCTAATATAGTCCCTGACTGAAGCCGGCGGCTCTGCGGTAGCTGTCGTCGCGAACAGTAATACGGATATGAGTACGAGTTTATTTCTCATCGGTTTGCGCTCCTGCCATGGGCGTAGCTACACCAAGTTTTATTCCGACGGGCAGATTGTCCCGAGTCGTTGAGAATATGGTGATTCTCCGTGGAGGAAGACGGCGGAGGATTCTGTTAATGTCCGTTTTAGGGGGGTCAGAGAGAATGAGGTCTGCCTGCCATAACTGTATCAAATCGAGTTGTAGGCTTGTTGGCGGCTCCTGCATTTGAATCGTGAGCTCATAGCCTTCCTCACGAAGTGTAGCAGCCCAAGTGGGGTTGATCCCTTCTATGGCTAACCGTTTGATGATACTGCCCAAGGCCGAGGCGTGCATATTTTTCTTCAACGCGGCGATCCATACAGCCGGATTCTCGACTGCTGAAATATTTCTGATTAACGGGACGATGTCGATACCTTCGCCCGCCATGCGAATAGCCTGCATACGCTGGTCGGAAGAAATTCTTGGTTCGGTGCCGGCAGAGAACCAAGGAAGAATCAGCTGGTCGCACTGTCTCCAGGTATCCTTGGGGAGCTTGGCCGGCTGTTCGGATTCTATCACTTGACCGAGGAATGGGCGGGCACTGCAGTCATGAATTCGGGTTGTGCCGGATTCGCTCCCCAGTCCGATGCGACCTCGGGTATTATGCGGGGAAATGGCCAGAGACTTTCCGATGGGCTTCCCATTGACGGTTATGTGAAGCCGCTGTTCTCTGAGTTGAAGTGTCATTCTGTTGGATTTTGGTGATGAGGGGAGGGGGAATGACAGGATGTTCTGCATCCGATCTCCCAGACGTTCCTGAACAAGCAGGCCTTCATCGGACATTACCGCACGCAGGTATCCCGCACTGTTTTTATATCGTAGGTAGACAGAAAAGCGTGCACCGGGATCTCTGGAGAAGGTAACGTCCATCTCTGTATTTCGCCACCCATCACTTCCTATAGCAAAACACCGCGAATTTGGATTCAGGCGAATTTGGTTGGTTTTAAATTCAACAGAGGTGTTGGCTCGCCAGAGAAGTGGCGCGGTTCCGTGTTCAAACCCATTTCGACTATTGAGGATGAGTTGAAGATGTTTCACTAATTCTTCGCCGGTCCAATCGCCTCTTACCCGAAGATAAGACAGTTGGTGGGGATCTCGGTAGGAGTCGTTAATGCCCTCGTTGGAATCAATGAACGCCACTTGGTGGTGTTCCTTTGCGAGCCGTTGGTTGAGGGCATCAGCGCCCTTGGACGCCTGGTTACCCGTTCCAGCATCACTGTACGGATAGATAAATGCGTTCGGTGCAACTCCGCTGAGAAGGTGAAGGCGTGAGGCGGCGGTGTCATAATCACCGCTGATACGTTTGGCCCACTTCCTATCGGTTTCTAGCTGCCCTTTCTTCCATTGTTTTCTGCTGAGAAAGTGCCCCTCATTCCCCGTGCCATCTACTGGTATCAGGGTGTTGGCGCGGTGGCCGGCGCTAGCAAATTCCCAATAGGGGAGATTAGAGAGCTTCTGTATGTCGCCGGGACGCATGTGAAAACGGGATAACTCATTGCCCGCAGCTGTGGGCACGGCCATGACCGCTTGGAAGAGGTTTTTGCGTAGCAAGGGAGTGGCCCTGATCATGCTGTCACGACGGCCATTCTCAAAAATCACTAAGAGAGCCTTGTCAGGCAGTGGGCTTGATCCCTCAAGAAACCTTGGGATGTCGCGAGTGGAGATTGTCCGAAATCCAGCGCTTCGCAGGGCGGACAAATGCTCTTCCAGACGGTCAGGGGAGGTGTACCGATTGTCATGATCCGTGGTGATTCCAGCATAGGAGATCGCCGTAAAGTGGGACCACTGTACCCAGTTGTTTTTGTCCCGTTCAGGTGGAGTAATCGGCCTAGTCGTTTTATACACCGCGAAGCCGATGATCCCCGTGACCAGGATCCATTGCAGGATAATGAATGGAACCCTACGCCTCGACGTCATCGCGAGTCCCCCAGCTATTATTTCCGCTAGTCAGTATGGCCCAAGGCAATTGCCAGACCAGAGCGAACATATAAAAGAAACAGAAATGGATGCCGTATATCCAGAGGCGTGAACGTTTAACAAAAAGATAGGTTGTGCTCATCAACATGCTCATCAGAAAAACGCCAAAAATATAATTCAAAGGAGAGATTCCGTAATAAATCGGGTTGAAAAAGACGGCGCGGGCGACAACCAGTGGGGCCAGGATTGGCAAGATGAACCCAACATAAAAGGATAGGGCCATTAAAGGCTCTCTTTTCCACATAAACGTGGAGGCGATCAGGCTTTCTCGGAACCAAGACTTTTTCCACCGAAGTTGTTGAGAAAGAAATGTACGGACATCTTCAGGCACATAGGTGGTTGTGACTGCGGTGGCTTCGTATAGCACTCGGTAGCCTTTACGTAATAGGAAATTGGTCAGGGATCGGTCGTCTCCAAACGTCGCGGGTTTACCCAGCCAGGTCTGGCCTCCCCATTCATCCATGATATCGAGCAACGGTTTGCGGTGGTAGGCGGCCAAAGGGCCGGAAAGACAGGTAACAGTACCGAAAACACTTTCCGCGGCTTTCATAACACGGAAACCGATGTAGTAGCGTACCGACTGCATCCGCGTTAACAAATTTGGCCATTCGTTTTCGACTTCGCAATGACCGGTCACTCCCGCAACCTTATGCTGCACCATTCGTGGCATGAGGTTGCGGATGGCGTCTGGAGCAAGAAAGCTGTCGGAGTCTACAAAAACTAGCACCTCTCCGGTTGAAATATGGACTCCCGCCATCAGTCCTTTTCGTTTGCCCGATGCATTGTGAAGGTTGAGGACGATAAGTTCAGGGTAGGTTGCATGCATGGACTCGAGGACTTTAAGGGTGAGGTCGGTGCTATGATCGTTCACCACGATAAGCTGTAGTTTCTCAAGGGGGTAGTTCGACTCCATGATTTGTCGGATTGTTCGTTCGATCTGTTCCTCCTCATTACGCACCGGGATCACCACACTGACTGTCGGTTCATAGGAAGACGTTGGTCTCGCTTGGTAGAAGGATGCAAACAGGAAGCGACTCATAAGGTAGCCGCCGACGGTGAGACTGTAGAGGAAGAGGGGTGCATCAAACCAGAAAAAGTACAGGTTTTCATATTTGATAGCCAAAATGGCCACAGTAGTCAGGAGCGCCAGTACAACTGAAAGAACTTTGACCGTCAGCCAGGTGGAGCGTGTCAGATGGTGGCTCAGGGTTTCCGTGAATTCCAACACGTAATCATCGCCAGCATGTTCTTTTAAAAGCGCGTTGCCGTGCACAAGCACCTTGCCGTATTCTTCGGGCATGACGCCGGCTGGAATCCGGAAATGAACCCTGAGTCGTTCTTCAGTTTCAGGGATATCATGCCCGTGAATCCGAATGCCACCATCCGAAATATCTTCAATGCTGACGGCATAGTGCTTTTTGTCATGACCGTGACCGACAATGATATCTGCCGGAATATGACAGGCGAAATGTGGCGCCTCGGAACCCGAATGGTGTGTGTCCGATTGCCGACCTGAATTCAGTTTTTTTGTTTCTTCCATTTGCAAACCCCGACCTATCCTTATTGTAAATAAAATCCGTGAGTGTTCAACAGTAATGACATAAGGACATGCAATTAGTTTTCCTGGTTGTCGGCTGGCCGACCGTGCTGCGATCAGCTCCAACGAAAAACGGCGAGGCGCTCTGTAGTCTCACAAAGCAAGAGGAGACTTTTGAGGGATAGACTTCTCTAGACGTTGACAAGAGTTTAACTCGGTGGTTAGGCGCGGTCTGGGCACGCGCTTCTCTCGGGGTTCCAGGGTCGAGATAGTGTTATCGCAATCTCTCGATGACGTTGTCGCCTTTGCCGGGCATTTCGCTTTTGTTTAGCCACAGCCGCTAAAAGGCACACATATCCTCGCCTCGATAGGGTCGTTCCTACTCCCTGTCGTGAAGATTTGCCATTGAGAGACCTCTACGAAGAGAGCGAACAGCGGATTTGTAGCGGTTTTTCGGACAATGCGCGTTACGAGGCGTGCCCGCTGCCGATTATAGGTTTAACACTCTATACGGAATGATTAGGGTATACCGTGGAGTGGGAGGTGTCATTACCTGTATTGCGTTTAATATCTCCTGAATCACGACGCCTGTGCAGAAGTTTGTTTGGAACGCAGGCCTATGTGTGGGAGGGCGTGCGCTAAGGTCGGACGTTTCATAGGTGCAGACCTTTCTGGGTGTGAGCCGAAAAGGTCCTTGCTGCGGTTTTCTAGGCTAATAGCGTCAGCTCAGAAGTGTGCTTTCAGCGCTGAGAGTAGGGCGTGATAGACAGGATTGCAAAGATCTCCGACGGCCTGATCGTCCGATGAATCGTAGGTTGATTCCCATTCTACAAAAGCGGTGTTGTCCTGTGTCACGGAGTGAACAGTGACGGTGCCGATGTAGTTTTGTACTGCGTCCTTAGCGACCGGGCCGGGTCCGTCATCAATCGAGTAGGTGAACTGCTTGTTGTCGGCATCGACCGAGATCAACGTTTCGTGGAAGGCCTCATTTAAAATGCGTTTTGCTCCAGCGGTCGCTCCGTCGAGGTCGCCGACGGTTTCCACGTGAGTGATCACGCCTTCCGCCCATGACATGTCGTGGAAGTTCTTGAGCGTTTCCCAGACCTGATCGCTAGTCGCACTTACTGTCACCGAGTTATAGCAACGTCCCATGTGTTCTCTCCCTAAGTATGTTTTGACACCGTCGAGGTGCCCGATTTCCGTCTAGAGGCTCTCCGGTTGTGACCCGATAGCCTACTGCGCGCTTTAGTATATTCTGGTCACATTCCGATTATTTCATCGGTCGGAAAAATAAACGGGTTCGTGGTGTTCTCATCGGTCGCGTTAGCCTGCGTCGGGTGGTGTCTCAGGGTCCGATGCCACTTTCTTCCAGGAGACGATTATACCGATCGTCGCGACAATCGAGATGACCGTAGTGATCAGTGCGGCTTTGGTTTCACCGTATATCCAGTAACCGGTTGCGAAAAGGGCGCAGTAGACTGCGACACTTCCTACGAGCGTGAGCAGGATTCCCATAGGGAGGTTGTGTTTGCCTAGTTTGGGTCGGATAGGCGCACCTTCCGCTTCGGCTTCGCTAAACACTTTCTTCCAGCCAGGACCGCTGGGGTTAATCAAATCGCAGAAGCTGCGCAGAGTGGCAGTATCGGTCGGTTTGGTTACAAAGGCCGTGATGACCCATGCGAGGGTTGTTGTTCCCACACCGATAAGAATTTTTTGGGAGCCACTTAGGCCTCCACCTATTTGTTCGATGTTGAGCAGCATGGCTAGGACAAAGGACACGACCATCGCGACGATTTCGCACCAGGCATTAATGCGCCACCAGAACCAGCGTACAATAAAGAGCAGTCCGGTTCCGGCGCCGACGAGGATCACTAGGTCAAAGCCTTGCTTGGCGCTCTTTAGGCCGAGCGCGACTCCGGTCGTGATAATCATTAGTACCACGGTGGATATGCGTCCCGTCCACACCTTTTCCTTCGACGTTGCGTCAGGTTTTATGTGAGGGAGCAGGTCGTTTACAACGTAACTCGAGCCCCAATTCAAATGGGTGGAGATCGTCGACATATAGGCGGCAATCAGGGATGTCAGAATCAGGCCAAGCCACCCATGCGGAACGGTTTGCATAATCATCGCCGAATAGGCGACATCATGATCCAGCTTGCTGTCGGAAATATTTGGGAAGGCCCCCTTGATGTCCGAGAGTTCGGGGAAGACCAGCATCGAGCAGAGCGCGACGATGATCCACGGCCAAGGGCGTAGAGCATAGTGGGCAAAGTTGAAAAAGAGTGTTGCACCCATCGCGCTCTTTTCATCTTTAGCAGCCAGCATGCGCTGAACAAGGTAGCCACCGCCTCCGGGTTCCGCGCCTGGGAAATAGGCGGCCCACCACTGTACGGCCAGGCAAATGGCAAAAACGCCATAAAACAACTCTGGGTCGCTGGGGTCAGGGAAAATGTCTAGTTTGCCGGCGAGGGCTTCGGTGTTATGGAACTTGTCTAGCATGCCGGACAATCCACCGACGCTTTCATGACCCAGAGCATAATAGGCGGCGGCGAATGCACCGACCATCGCCATAATGAATAGAAGGAAGTCCGTATAGATGACGCCCTTGAATCCGCCCAGAGAAGAGAATATCACTGTCACCGTCATCGCTAGCCCCAAAGACTGGAGGGGGGACAGACCCAGCATAACTTCGCCAATTTTTATGGCAGCGACAGATACCATCGCCATGATGAGGATGTTGTAGGCGATGCCCAGATAACAGGCGCGAAAGATGCGGAGGAATTTGCCCGTAGGTCCGGAATAGCGAATGGCGTAGAATTCAACGTCGGTTGTTACACCTGAGCGACGCCAGAGTCGTGCGTAAACGAATACCGTCAGCATGCCCGTCAGTAGAAAGGCCCACCAGTTCCAGTTACCTGCAACGCCCTGCTGTCGAACGACTTGTGTGACGAAGTTGGGGGTGTCTGTGGAGAAAGTAGTGGCCACCATTGAGAATCCGAGTAACCACCAAGGCATGTTGCGGCCGCCGAGAAAGAAGTCCTGTTCGCTTCTGCCTGAACTTTTGGATACCGCGACTCCAATGCCTAGAGCGACGATGAAGAAACCAAAAACAAAAAGCCAGTCGATCATTTCCAACATAGTATGTCCTCCATGCCCGTACCGTCAGTGATACAAGCGTTGATGTCAAGTTGTTGCGTTGCAAGCGACTAGGTGCGGACCCTTACAATCTCAGCCATTTCATATTCAAGCTTTTCCATCGACGTCACCCGCTCGAATTGCACGCGACCACGCTCAAGGTTGTGGTTTTCGCGATGGATTTTAAAATAGAGGTCGCCGTCAATGTGATCGGTCAAAAAACGGATGCCGGTCTCGAGGGTAATGAGTTTCGCGGAGAGGGGCAAAAGTTCGATTTCTCGTTCGCAGAGCAAGTCTCTGGTGGTGGAGAGGTAGCCGTTCGTCAGTGCTTCAAATAATTTCAGGTCGACGCCAACCTTAGAAAGGTCTGTCTCGTCCTCCGCAGACGTGCTAGCCGAAGAGCGCACGCAGTCGCCAAAATCATAGAGTGATAGACCTGGCATGACCGTATCGAGGTCGATGACGCAGACTCCTTCGCCAGTGGTGTCATCAATCATGACATTATTCAGTTTTGTGTCGTTGTGTGTGACTCGTGTTGGGATGCTGCCGTCGGTATTCAGATCTAGAAGGATGTCGACGATGGTTTCATGATCCTTCACGAACTGGATCTCTTTCTTAACGGATGCGGCGCGATTGTGCGGGTCCGCTTCGATTGCGACCATGAGTCGGTTGAATCGTTGGCGCGTATCGTGGAAAAAGGGGATGGTCTCATGGAGTGCCGGTCCTGACATATCCATAAGGCTTTGCTGGAACAGGCCGAACGCGCGTGCGGCTTCGTAAACCTGTTCTGGGCTTTCGGGGGTATCGTAGGTGGCGGCGTTTTCAATGAAGATATAGCAACGCCAGTAGCGGCTTTCGGTATCCAGAATATAATCGAGCCTATCGTGGCTAGGGATGAGGGTGAGGGCGCGTCGATCTGTGTCCGTTATCCCTTGATTGCGCAGGCTTGCAGCCACGTGTGTGGTGACGCGGGATATGTTCTCCATCAGACTCTTAGGGTCCTTGAACACGGTCTGGTTAATCCGTTGCAGGATGTAACGTTTGTGGGCATCCCCATCAGTCATTGTCACGGCGTAGGTATCATTGATGTGCCCGGAGCCATAGGGCGCACCCTCAAGAAACCTTCCCGTGACCTGGAATTGACTGATGATGTCAGCTAGGTCGACTTTACTGTGTTCGTGATTCATGTGGCTCAGACGTCTTTAATGTAACCATTCAGAGATTAGGGAGGGGGAGCGATGTCTATTTGGTCCCAATGCGTTGACGAGAGTACCACATGCGTGACATAGTGCAACAGTTCGAATCGGACAATACAAACATTATAGCATTATCGGGCTAGCGATTCTTGTTTTGCTCGCCGGAGTTGCCTTGCGGGTTCGATTTTGACTGCCAGCGGCCCCGTATGAACATATAGCGCGATGATCCGTGTTTTATTAACAGTGACGGGTTTACAGAATGTATAGGAGCGATCGGGCTTTGCAACGGTAGCGGGCGGAACATAGAATGCGAGCAATTCACCAGAGGAGAAATTGAAAATGTCAGACTATAATCGTCGAAAGTTTCTGAAAACGGCCATGGTTGCAGGTGCCGCTATGAGTGGAGCGGCTACACAGGTTGATGCGGGTTTTGGTTTCAATTTTAAGAACCAGACAGCTGTCGGATTAACGGCTGAGAAAATAGAGAACGTGCGCATTGGTGTGATCGGTGTGGGTAATCGTGGGAGTGGCGCGGTGAGACGATTGGCAAAAGTGCCCGGCTGCGAAATCACGGCGATTTGTGATATCAGGGTCAATAAGGCTGAAGCCGCTAAAGCATCGATCAAGGATGTTTACCCTGACGTCGAGTTGTTCACCAAGGGGCCTGACGATTATAAGACGCTTTGTGAGTTGGATAAGGTAGACCTTGTTTACATTTGTACGCCGTGGGAGTGGCACACCCCTATGGCGGTTTACGCGATGAAGTCGGATAAACATGCGGCGACGGAAGTGCCGGCCGCGATCACTCTGGACGAGTGCTGGCAACTGGTTAATGTTTCTGAAAAGACACAGAAGCATTGTATGATGCTGGAGAATGTTTGTTATGGTGAACCTGAGCTGAACGTTCTCAACATGTGTCGGAACAACGTGTTTGGTGAACTCACGCATGGTGAAGCGGCTTACATTCATGATTTGCGCAAGTTGCACTTTGGGACTCACTACCAGGACAAGTGGCGGCTTAAGCACCATGTCGCCCGCGATGGCAACTTGTATCCGACGCACGGGTTGGGGCCTGTTGCGCAATACATGAACATCAATCGCGGAGATCGCTTTGATCATCTCGTCTCGATGAGTTCGCAAGAGGCGGGGCTTAGGGCTTATGCGAAAGACACGTTAGGGGCGGATTCAGACTACGCCAACAAAACGTACAAGCATGGTGATATGAACACCACTATCGTGAAGACGGCCAAAGGCCGTACGATTATGATTCAGCACGATGTCACGAGTCCGCGTCCGTATTCACGACATAACCTCATCTCGGGTACGAAGGGGACCTATGCGGGTTTTCCAGATCGCATAGCGATCGGCAAGAACACCCATAAGTGGGATGCGGACTTGCTTAAAGAGTACAAAGTGACCTTTGCACATCCATTGTGGAAACAGCTGCAGGACCGTGCGAAGAAGGACGGCGGGCATGGTGGAATGGACTACATTATGGACTTCCGTTTGATTCATTGTTTAAACAACGGACTCCCGCTGGATCAGGACGTATACGATGCAGCCTCCTGGAGTTCCATCTTTCCGCTCACAGCAAAATCGATCGACAAGCGAAGTTCATCTGTGGATGTGCCTGATTTTACGCGTGGTTTATGGAAGACCACAGCGCCACTCGGCATTGTGACCGTTTGATTATCGTCTTTGGGTTTTGATTATCGGGTTGCGGGTTGATTTTTCAGAATGTAGGGCCGCCGCAGTGCGTCAACGTTTGCCTTCATCGGGGTGAACCTCGCGTCCTACCGCGGGCGATGGATCCGTTGCCAAGCGCCCACACGGATCTACGGATAGAACGGGATTCGTGTGGTTGTGGGGCGGGTCCCGCTGCGGCTTACCCCAGAGGAAGCCGCACGCTCTGCATGAGTGACGCGGTTTCGGTCAGTTTCTCGACCTGCTGGTGGCGGGTGCGGCGCCCGTTTTTTTGTTGCAGTGAAAGGGGGTTATGCTACTTTTCTGAGGTTTTGAGGGGCGGTGCATGTTGCCTGACCTCCGACACGAATCGCACATAGTTAAACAGGGTTTCTCCCATGAAGTCGTACAAAGTCGGTATCGTCGGTATCGGAGCCGTTGGCTCTGAAATGGTGAAAATTTTAC
>CAXMRT010000309.1:0-3684 GCA_964196025.1 uncultured Gemmatimonadales bacterium
GCGTCGACCACCACTCGTTTTCAAGGACTCACCCCGTCTCCCATCTCGGTCGCCAACCACTCGATCTCCGATACTGATCGACGGTTCGAATTCATAAAGAAAGACGCCGCACTCAATGCGGCAGAGATGTGCACTCAAAGACGACCCCATGAGGCCTTGGTCGCTTGGAATAAAAGAGGTCTTTCGCGACCTTACACCGCTGGAGCAGTGACATAGGGCGGCACACGCGCATCCACTCGACGGGCTATTCTATTTCTCAATCGAGTTGGTAATTTCGTCGAACTTTCGCTGAACAGCTTCACTCTCGATCGGAATTAAGTCCGGCAAATGCATACCCTGAAGATTGTTGATCTCCTGAATACTCGCCTTCATGATGCTCGCGAGGTCGGCAGCCACTTTGATCGTATTGTAGGTATTCAAGGCGACTTTGTATTTGTCATACATCGAATCATGCCCCTCAGAGACGCGAACCTTCATGTCATCAAGATGCTGACGATACAATTCCAAGGCCTCGGACGTGACTTTCTGAGTTTCCTCACTCGCCATCAGAATTGCCATGCGCTCCGCACTGCCCTCTTGACCCAGCAAACGCCGGGTCTCCTCAGCGGCCGCCTCGTTCTGCGCCTCAAGCTCCTCAAGTCGTGGCAGGTAAACCCCATCAACATCCGTCAAAAACGAGTCGTGCGCAGCCATCAAGGTCTTCACCATAACCACATACATTCCATAATACCGTTTCACTGTCTCCGTATCGCCGGGGAGCTGCTGGGACATATGCTGTAACTGCTCGGTAATCTGCTGAATATTATGAAACACTGCACTCAAGTTGATAATGTCATCGCCAGAGACAGAGGACAGGAAGAACTTCACCTGCTGCTCAGAAATAGTCACACCCATCTCTTTATACTGAGCTTTCATCTGACTCACGATCTTGCGTTGATCAGATTTGTAATCCGCAATATCTTTCTTCAGATCCTTGATAGAACCTTGGATCGATTCTCGTGAGTAAGGGTTAAGCGTAGATCCTGATTTGGCGCCGATTAAGTCTTCACCTAATTTAGCGATCTCAAGATTCGTCTTGATGATTTTTTCACGCAACTCGTCGTAATCATCGCGCGAGTTTGCCAAGGCGGAAAACTCCATCACATCGAGCACGTCATCCAAAATCTCGTTGATGTCAGACTCCGCGTCACGACGGTCACGCCCAAGCCACCGTTTTTCGGGCAACTGAGTCTTCTCGTCTTCCAACTCCAAGGCCTTCGCAATGGCTTTTCGACTCGAGGACCATGCTTTAGAGGAAAACTTGTCGAGTTCCTCGCCCTGCCCAAACCCGAGCACGGAGGTCATCGCTACAACCAGTACTACCCACATCACATTCAGTTTCTGCATCAGAACTCTCCATTCTTCTATAATACTGCAGCCGCCAATATACCATGAAGCGACAGGCTGTCAAAGTTCCGATCTCGTCGGCCCCCTACACTAAAAGGCATCATCAAGCAGGCCGATCAGCAGATCCATGGGCAGCCCCACAATGTTGCTATATGACCCGTCATACGACGCCACAATCAGGTCTGACGACTGGTCAATATCATAGCCGCCCGCTTTGTCGAGCGGATTAACGAGTGCAAAATAGGCATCGATCGCCTGTTCATCTAACTCTCGAAAAGTCACTGACGACTCAACGGTGTGAAACACACCGGCCTGCCCTTGCTTCGAAAACCCTAGACAGGTCAGCACTCGATGCGATTTCCCCGAAAAACGACGAAACCCTTCGCGGGCCTCATCAAGAGTCTCAGGCTTACCCACGACCTCGCCCGAAAACGCAACCACGGTATCCGCCGCAACCAGCGTCGCGTGCGGCTCGCGCGCCTGTGCCCAGTCCAATTTCAGACGCGCATTACTCTCCACAGTCTCAATCGGCGCGCCGTCAATATGACACTCCTCCACGTCAGCCGAAACCTGACGAAATGTCAACCCCGCACGCGCGCACAGCCTCGCCCGACTAGCCGACCCAGAAGCAAGAACGAACTCAGGCCGAGTCATGCCCACGCCCTCCTTTTGCGCCAACCAACACCCGAACTCCAGATAGCATCAAGCCGACACCGGCAACCGCCAACGCTAGCGACTCCCAGCCGAGTCGCGACTCATGCGAACCACGAGAGCTTCCAGCCCGACTCATGACCAATGCTTCAAGGTCGCGCAAACCGTCCCCGTCCGACACGGCCTCAGGATTGTCTCTCAGAAAATCGATCACACGTGCAGGACGATGAAGCAGCAGGGCCATAAACTCGTTTCGGGTTTTTGCATCCAGCGCGACAATCGTGGATAGATGTCGGGACAAACGTACCGCCTCATCAGTCGATAACTCGCGACACAGCTCAATCCCCTCTATCCCCAAGGCATCAACCAACACGACCCCAACCCCCGGATGCAAACGAACCGCATCCAACGCCGACCGACCGTGACGAACAACCAAGGTCGCCATCAGCTCGGGCTCCCGCTCAGCAGCACGGATCGCCCCCGGCAGAAACTCTCCGGGTATGGAATCCAGTGCACGCACCGTCTCATTCGGGTCGCCACGGATGAATCGTAACAATGACGGCCCCTCGACACGGCCATAGTGCACCACGCGCCGAACTAGAGCCTCGCCACCCGACTCCTCCGCAGCCACTAAGAGCGCTTCGACACCGTCTTCTCCCCCTAAAAGGGTCAGCTGCGTCGCAGTTTCATCGTCACGTGTGAGCGACGTTAAAATCTGCTTCACTCCCATCTTGACCAAACCTGCCTGAGCAACACTCTCGTTCGGCAAGCAAAGCCCGATAAAGAGCACCGCGCAAGTCATCGACCTCAAGGTCACTTCTGTAGCTCCAGCAAACTCTGGACGATGGCCTCGCGCTGAGCAGTCTCAGCGAGACGGATAGAGTCCGCCAATAGACGCTGCAACCCCGGCTCTTCAACCGTTCCATCAATCAGTTGCGTCTCTAGGACATCCAGAAATCCTCTTGTGTCCTGCGTCAGCGTATCCTTAAATTCTTCAGTCATCCACCAGTCAACCATCGCCCCAACAACCAGTCCGACCCCTATGCCAACCACCGTCCCCGCAGGTCCAAGACTCGACCCTCCCGCACCGCCCGCACCCGTACTCGCCGCGGTCGCGCTACTACCCGCGACAGACGCTGCAGTCGAAGATGCCACGTCGGTGAAGACGACCGCCACAATCGCGCGCACGCCTTCTTGTGCCACAATCCCACCCATGACAGAAGACAGCCCCACCACGACCGTGTCGGATGAGGCCTCATTAACCAATCGCGCTACATTGGTATTCACACCCGCACAAAATAGATCAAAGTCCGCGCCCGATAAGTCCGCAGGCGAACCCGCGGTGCGTAACGCCAACCGCATCTCGGAATACAGGCGATTTCGACTCGCCGACAAATCCTGCTGAAACCCGTAAACAATGCTCTGGACATCCCGCTCCAAGATTGCCGCAGAGACAATATGCGCTTCGTACTTCTCGGTGACAAACAGCTCAACGGCTTCCGAGTTCTCGTCCTCGCTCCACCATTTCGCCCAGAGATCTTTCGCCCCGCGCTCAACAATGCCCGCGCGCGTGCCCCAGCTAGTCACATCGTTGGCAAATCCATCTACCCCTTCACCATACCGACGAAAGTCTTGCTGAAGCTGCTC
>CAXMRT010000310.1:0-5044 GCA_964196025.1 uncultured Gemmatimonadales bacterium
GGCGCATGATGTGGAAGTGACGCGCATGATGAGCGTTGTTAAGCCGGCGGTGATCGCCGCAGGAAATTCTGAAGAGCAGAATATGAAAGATATTCTGGCTTATTTGGAAACATTGAAGAAAAAGTAAAATGGCTGACCTAACACCAGAACCGGATGCATTGGCGAAAAAGCTGTATGTCATTACGATTATTGGCGCCGCACTCTTTGTGTTGGCGGTGCTGGTGTATGTGTTGCCGACTTAAGGGTTCCGAGCGAGATGATTGATCAATTTATAGTTTCGATTTCGACTTACGGTGGAGACATCGATGGGTTGTTTCGTTTGATTACCTACGTGGTCGCTCCATTTTTCATTGCGACTGAGGTGGTTTTGTTTTATTTCGTCTTTCGTTTCCGCCACAAGCCCGGCGTGAAAGCCCAGTATATTACGGGTACTAAGAAAGAAGAAAAGAAGTGGATTAACATCCCGCATATGCTCATTTTGATTTGCGACGTCTTTCTTGTCATTGGTGCGATCAAGGTTTGGTATAATATCAAGCAGCGCTTGCCTGAAGCACCGGGGGATCAGATCGAGGTTATTGGTCAGCAGTGGGCGTGGACCTTTGTTCATGCGGGTAAAGACGGTGCCTTGGGTACGTGGGATGACATCACGACCGTGAATGAGCTGCACGTTCGGCCTGGAGTTGAGTACATCTATCACTTGAAGTCCACCGACGTCCTTCATTGTTTTTCCGTGCCTGTTTTTCGGCTTAAGCAGGACGCCGTTCCTGGGCGTGTGATTAAGGGTTGGTTTGAGGTTAAAGAGGATTTTGATTTCAAGGATATCAACGGGAATCATAAGCAAGTCTTTGATGTTCAGTGTGCGGAAATGTGTGGGCTCGGGCATGGTGTCATGGCGGCGCGCATGACTGTACATACGCCGGAAGAATACGAAGCGTGGGTGGATGAAAATACACCTGAGAAACCAGCCGACGACAAAGCTGTCGTATCAGTAGATTGATTTAGAGGGTAGTTATGTCAGAACACACAGATAACGGTCATCACGAAGAAACGTTCTTGAGTAAGTACGTCTTCTCTACCGATCACAAGATGATCGCGATGCAGTATATGTTTACTGGTATGATCATGGCCATTATCGGTGGCTATTTTGCCTATGTCTTTCGGATGCAGTTGGCGCATCCCGGAGAGATCGTTCCGTTTTTCGGTACGGTGGGGCCGGGCCAGTACAATGCCTTGGTGACTAATCACGGTACGATTATGATTTTCTGGGTGGCCATGCCGGTGTTGATTGCGGCCTTCGGTAACTTCCTTATACCGTTGATGATCGGGTGCGATGATATGGTGTTCCCGCGCATTAACCGTCTGTCGTATCAGATCTTTTTGATCTCTGCGATTGTCTTGATAGCCTCCTTCTTTGTTCAAGGGGGAGGGTTTAGTGGCGCATGGACGGCGTATCCGCCTTTGTCCTCGCAGGCGAAGTACAGTTTGACGCCGCTGGGGTCAACGCTGTGGATTACTGCGGTTGCATTGGAGTTTGTTGCTTTCTTGTTGGGCGGGATCAACTTTATTACCACCGTGATGAACTCGCGTGCTCCGGGCATGAAGATGTTTGATATTCCGATCGTCATTTGGATGATCGTGATCGCCAGCATATTGTTTATGTTATCGGTCGGTCCGTTGATTGCGGGAGCTGTGATGTTGTTGTTTGATCAGACCGTGGGGACGGCGTTTTATGACCCCACTCGCGGTGGAGACCCCATTCTTTGGCAGCACTTGTTCTGGTTTTTTGGTCATCCCGAAGTGTATGTGGTTTTGCTGCCCGCTGTCGGTGCGGTGGTCGAAGTGATCTGCGTGTTCTCTCGCAAAAAGCTTTTTGCATATAAGATCGTTCTCTATACGACCTTTGCGACGGGGATCTTGAGTTTCTTTGTTTGGGCGCATCATCAGTTTATCGCCGGCATTGATCCACGTATGGCGAATGTCTTTACGGTTACGACCTTGTTGATTTCTGTTCCGATTGCCGAAATGTGTTTCGTCATCATCGCGACGCTCTACGGTGGTTCCATTCGCCTGAAGACGCCGATGTTGTTTGCTCTAGCGTTTATGGCTGAGTTTCTGATTGGTGGGGTGACGGGGATTTACTTGGGCGCATCTGGGTCGGACATTTACCTGCATGACACGTATTTCGTCTTGGCGCATTTTCATTACACGTTCTTCCCTATTGCGATCATCGGGGTGTTCACTGGCATTTATTATTGGTACCCAAAGATGTTTGGGCGAATGATGAACGAGTTTTTGGGTAAGCTCCATTTTTGGGGTACGATCATCTCGTTTAACTGTATTTTCATCCCCTTGTTCTTCCTGGGTCTCGCGGGGCAGCATCGGCGGATCTATAACTACAATAATTTCCCGGATCTCTCGGGCGAGCATCTGCAGGATACGCGTGTTTTCGCGACGCGCGCGCTGCTTGTGCTTCTCTTGTTCCAAATCCCATTCATCATTAACTTCTTCATGAGCATGAAGTTCGGCAAGGTCGCAGGAAAAAATCCATGGAAAGCCAATACGTTGGAGTGGGTCGCAGATTCACCGGCGCCCCATGGGAATTTCGAAGAGATGCCAGAAGTTTATCGTGGGCCTTATGAATACAGCGTGCCGGGTCGCGAGGATGATCATTGGCCGCAAAACGAGCCGGGCTAGTTTTTGAGGAGTTAATATGGCACATGGCAAACCAATAGCAACGACGCGTAGCGCGACCGGTATTCCGACTGGTAAGCTTGCTGTGTGGTGGGTGATTGCGTCTGAAATCGTGATCTTTGGGGGCCTATTGGTTTCCTACCTCCTTCTTCGCGTCCGGTATTGGGACGAATGGGGAGAGGCTGCGGCACACACAAATGTTTGGTGTGGCCTGATCAACACCATTGTCCTTCTGACGTCTAGTCTCTTTATCGTCTTGGCTCACCATGCTGCCGAGCACAACGATACCAAGAAGGCCTTTCGTTATATTTGGTATACCATAGCTGGTGGTGCGATTTTCCTCTGTGTCAAAGGCTGGGAATGGAACAACGAGATCAGCCATGGGTATACGATTACCGCGAATACGTTTTGGTCATTTTATTACGTGGCTTGTGGCTTGCACGGTTTGCATGTGATTGGCGGAATGGTCATCATGGGTATCATCTCGTTTCAGGCACGTGCTGGCAAAGAGTTGCATCGGGTTGAGTTGATCGGCATCTATTGGCATTTTGTTGATGTCGTGTGGATTTTCCTCTTCCCATTAATGTATTTGGCTAATCAATAAGGGTTTACGATGTCGGACGACCATCACGTAAAGCGCTACATTAAAATCTGGTTGTGGCTACTCGGTTTATTTGTATTGAGTTTGCTCGCCGCTATTCCGGGCATGTTGATTCTCACCTTGGTTTCAGCCTTTGCCATTGCGCTTGTTAAAGCCGGCATGGTGACCGCTTGGTTTATGCACCTTAATACTGAGAAGCGCTATATATGGTACTTGTTCTTTAGCTGCTTGGCCTTGATGGGGCTCTTCTACATGGCGATCTTTCCTGATTTGGGTCGTATGGAAGGAACGAATTGGGTTAATACCGCCCCTCATGGTGTTGCTAAAGCCGTAGGCGGCCATGGTGACGATGCAGATGGCGACGACGTGCATGGCGAAGACGTGCATGACGGAGCTGGGCACGCGACTTCTGAGCATACCGACGAGTCGGGTGCGGATCATGACGAAAGTGATGAGGACGCTGCTGCTCATTCGGACGATGCGAAGGCGCCTTCCAACTAAGTAAGCTCGACGGGTCACAGATCATGTCAAATTCCTCGGTACAGGGTGCCGTTCCAGGCAACACCGCCCCACGTCAGCGTGAACAGGTTCCGGCACCTGTTATCGGGATGGTCATTTTTGTTTTTACCGAGATGATGTTTTTTGGTGCGTTGATCAGTGCTTACCTTATCGTCAAAGCGGGTGCGCCTGTGGGAACGTGGCCGCCACCGGGGCAGCCTCGACTTCCGTGGGAGCTGACTGGAGTGAATACGGTGGTGCTGTTGGCTAGCGCTGTATTTATGTTTCTGGCCAACCGAGAGTACCTAGCGTCCAACAAGACGCGCTCAATCCGAAACCTGTTCATAGCCACCTGCCTAGGTCTGTGCTTTATACTCGTGCAGGGGTATGAGTGGATTTCTTTGCTGAAGCATGGGTTGACTTTGCGAGCAGCTGACGTGGCGTTGGCTACGGGCGGGGTATCTGCAAGTTCGTATGGTAGTTTCTTTTTTCTGATCATCGGGACGCACGCCTTGCATGTGTTGGCGGCCGTACTCTTTATGGTGAGGGCTTATGCCTTGTTTGGCAGTGATCGGTTGGGGCGTGGGGAGTTTCAGGCCTTGCAACTGTTCTGGTATTTTGTTGTCGGAGTTTGGCCGATTTTGTATGCTCTCGTCTATCTAAGTTGATAGCCAAGACATGAAGATCACCCTCAAAAATTTGATACCTGCGCTGGCCGGATGCCTTTTTCTTGCACCCGACGCTTCTGCCTGTGCCGTGTGTTTTACCGGCGCGCAAGATACGCTCTGGGCGTATTATGTGACGGCCTTCCTGTTGACCTGTTTGCCGTTCCTAATGGTGGGCAGCGCGCTCTATTGGCTGTATTGTCGTAATAGGGCATTTGATGAAACCCCCGAGTGACGGTTTTATCACTCGTTGGTTTGCGCTTCTTACCCTCCTGACCTTGGTCCTTCTTGGACTTGGAGGTTGGGTTCGCCTAACGGATTCCGGACTGTCCATTGTACGTTGGGATTTATTCATGGGGACCATCCCGCCACTTTCCGACCAGGCGTGGCTAGAGACCTTTGCCCTGTATCAGAACTATCCTCAATATAAGCAGTCGACGATTACGTGGATGACCCTAGGCGATTTCAAGTTCATCTTTTGGATGGAATACTTGCATCGACTGCTGGCTCGCACCGTGGGTCTTGTCAGTTTAGTGCCTGTTGTTGTCTATGGGGTGCAGGGGTTGTTGACGCGCTCTCAGTGGAAGGC
>CAXMRT010000311.1:0-7261 GCA_964196025.1 uncultured Gemmatimonadales bacterium
CTCTAGGTGCAACCACAACTGAAGCGTCACATCCGCATCTTCCGCAGAATACTCCGCCACACGTTCATCAGCGACATCCGACAGCAATAACTGCTGCTGGCCCTTCTTCCCAATCAACTCAGTGATCGGTACCGGCTGATAACCCAAAAGCGCAGCCGATAAATAATCCATCGTGCGTCGCATCTCAGGGACAACCAAAGACGCCGCCAACATCGTGTCATAAAGCGCACCGCCGACCTCAATATCATAGGCAGCAAGAAACCCGACATCAAACTTGAGGTTGTGGCCAATCTTGGCAATTGTCTCATCACGAAAAACCGAACGAAACTCCTCTAGAATAGTCAACACACCAATACGATCATCAGGTAAAGGCACATAAACCGCCACATGCGGCTCAATGGCAAACGAAAGGCCGATCAACTCGCAACTGCGCGGATCCAAGCCGGTTGTCTCTGTATCAAAGCAAAACTGCTTCGACTGCTGGAGGCGCTCAACCCACTCAGATCGCTTTTCAACGGTGTCTGCCACACTATAGGTATGAGCGACATCTTCTATCGTCTTAAGCGTAACCGCACCTTCGCCAACATCAGCGACGGCTGCCGTTGGTGATGCCTCAAAATCTTGACCAAATATTTTCTTACCTAGATTGCTAAACTCCAACTCCTGGAACAACTGCTGCAAAGCTGCCTGGTCGACCTCTCGTGACACAAAATCAGCCAATCCCAGTTCCATCGGGACCTCACAATTAATTGTCACCAACTCTCGCGACAGACGTGCCTGGTGCGCATAGGCCACAAGGTTCTCCTGACGCTTCCCCTTTAACTCGTCGGTATGCGATAGCAGATTCTCGATCGTATCGTACTCGGCAATGAGCTTCTGAGCCGTTTTTTCGCCAATACCTGGGACACCAGGGATATTGTCACTTGCGTCCCCCATCAATCCGAAGATATCGATCAACTGATCGATGCGCTTTATACCCCACTTTTCGAGGATCTCAGGAATACCCAAAATCTCTGCGCCCTTACCGCTCCGCGCAGGTTTACACATATAGGTGTTCTCGGATACCAGCTGCCCATAATCCTTGTCGGGCGTCACCATGTAAGTCACAAACCCATCGGCTTCTGCCTGACGGGCCAGCGTTCCAATCACATCATCCGCCTCCCAACCAGGATTGCGCAACACAGGGATATTAAACCCTTCGCATAAACGGAAAATGTAAGGTAAAGCCTGACTGAGCTCTTCCGGCATGGCTTCGCGCTGTGCCTTATACTCTGGATACATGACATGGCGGAAGGTCGGCTCTGGCGTATCAAACGCGACTGCAATGTGAGTCGGCTTCTTGGACGTAATAATATCGAGCAAGGTATTCGCGAACACAAAAATCGCCGACGTATTCAAACCCGTGGACGACATCCTAGGGTTTCTAAACAAGGCGAAGTGTCCTCGGTAGGCCAACGCCATTCCATCAATCAGGTAAAGTGTCTTTTGCTCAGAGTTCATTCGCCCCTCAAAAACCGGCATAATACAACCCCCCAGCAGGCATGGCAAGGCTCGCCTGCTATCTCTGCTTTCCTTGTATTCGCCGTATTGAGGCTTGCCTGCCCGCTACACTTTTTCCTATATTCTAGACCATTCGCACGAGGACGACATTGAACGATCAGGGAGACGCGTTATGATACTGGCACATGTGACCGCAGGAGAAACTTCACTCATGGCCGGGCTCATTCTCTGTGGGATGACAATGGGTATTCTCATCGCTGAGCGTCTCCGCCAATGGATACACTCACGACACCAGAAATAGTCGATCAGACCGCCAGCCGGACCCGCCACCCACTCGAAAAATGGCACTTCAGCAATTCAAGCGAGTTTGGGCATCATCCCTCATCGCTGGACACGCCCAAGTCAGTCCATACACCTCACCATCTCCGCAGCAGCCCACTCGACCCCAGAAGCCGGCTTGACCGGGATTAGCGGGCACAAAAAAAACGCGTTGTCGGGAACATCCCAACAACGCGCTTCATAAAGAGTCTAAATCCGCATCACCTCAGGAATTACCAAGTAATCCGCCGAGACGATACGAGTATAAAGTCTTTAGAACGTGACGATTGCCTCTAGTGCAACCTGGCTACTTTCGATGCCAGTAGTCTTGTCTTCAGAGTTGTTATACTCCAATACGAGACCCAAGTTATCGTTCACCGAGTATGTCGGAGCAACTGTCCATTTTTCAATGTCAGTCACAGCGGCACCAGCAGCGTTATCAACGCTCAATGCGCTGGTACGAAGAGTTACGCCAAGCTGATCATTGACAGGAATAGCGACCATTGCTAGCCAACCTTCACCATCATTATCAACACCACCCCAGTCCGATACGTCGTTGTATTCAGCTGCAAGTGTGATTTCACCAATCATGTAGCTAGCCCAAACGTTGATCAAAGCCTGATCGTAAGATGCCATCGCAGGCGTTTCTTCGGTCATCTCTGTCGCAGCCATTTCTTCGGTAGCATAACCAACGAAAACCGTGAGGTTCTCGATCTGGGTAAAACGAATGTTACCTTCGAATGCTGATTCGCCAGTATCCGTAGACGTTGAATCCCACGCGCTTGCAAGTGCAGCACCATAGATTTCAAACCCGCCCATTGTGTACGTGAGGCCAGCACCGTTAACCATGCCTGGGTATACCAACGTAGCCGATGTCGACCACTGATACAGATCAGGAGCATGGAACGCTTCCCAACCAAGTTTGCTGCGGTATTTACCAGCAACGAGCGATAATGCGTCGCTCAAAGCATAGGTCATGTGTGCCTGTTCAAGGTCGAAGTCTTCATCGGAACCGCCAGCCACATGGGCTTCAATAGCGAGACCTTCAGCTAACTCTGACTTGAATCGAACTTCAGCGCGATCCAAACCGGCTGAATCAACGTTGGACATACCGTCCGTATCGGTACTGTTGACCGACATGTCGAGGTAACCCGACACTTCTACATCTGCCACAGCCGAGTTAACACCAGCAACCATAAAGGCGGCCGCAGCAACTCCTGTGAGTATCACTTTCGCTCTGAACATTTATTTCTCCTGTTCAACCAGTTTGGACCCGCTCCACCGTCTGCTCACCGTGAGCCTTCTGGTGTTCGACAAGCCCTTTAGTTTGCCTACTCAACAGAACGGCTGACGAATCAACCTTTCTGCTCCTACACTTTCGCACTTGCGTGCAAAATTCGTTTTCAGCGACTTCAGGAGTTTTCGAATCCTTGTCTGCCCGCGGCGTATGGATAACACTCCGCCAGTTTCAAGGTATTCATCTACTCGTCGCGCTCTAAATCGATCAGCTTCGTGAATGCTAGCCCTTTTTGTTCACCGAATCAAGCATCCTTTCCGATACTTTTTTGAACCATAATGAGTTTGATCCACTGGTTTCTACATATTACGAAGGGAATTTACCAATATATCGCCGTTTAGAAAGCGTTTATCACCGCGTCACCGATGGGTTAATCGGTTGGAAAACAGGGATATACGAGGGTATTTCCTACCAAATCAGGAGTTTTCTCCGCAATCAGCACTGTGGAGCCCTGCTGTGCGCTCTATAACACCGACGGTATTCGTTCGAGACCTCGCCTTTCCCAGTCAAGTTCACCCTCTAACAACCAGAATTTGTAGTTTTAGGGCTGTTTCCACCGGTTTCGCCATGTAAGAACGCCACCTACAGTGGGTCAGGCCAACGCGCAAAATCCCGACTCGGGCCTATACTAGATAAAGCCCACATTACGTTTCCGCAGTAATTCACCCGGAAGCTCTGTGAGGAAGCGGGAGGGCTCATTGACAATAACTCCTCCGTCGCGAGTCCGCCGGACCTCCGGGTAGCAGAGATACAGCTCATCCTTCGCTCGCGTTACCATTACATAGAAGAGACGCCGCTCTTCACTCTCCCCTTCGCCCTCTTCATTCAGCGAACGACTGGATGGAAACATCCCATCTACCATCCATAAACCAATAACAACGGGGTATTCCAAGCCTTTGGCCTGATGAATAGTGCTCATCCGAACCCCGTCTTCGTCCTCAGACTGATCTGTCTGCTCCTCGGCTTCCACATTGGACATCAACGCTACCTCGCTGAGGAATTCGTCAATAGCCTCAAATTTGGCAGTAAACAGAATAAGCTCACGGATGTCGTCTAAACGACGATCGTAATCATCAAAGGTATCGACGGCGTATTGATCATAAAACGCTTGCACGTAAGCATGCATGATCTCACCGAAGTCTTCCACTAAGCTGTCTTCGACCACACGGTCAAACAGCGCACTGATCTTCTCCCATCCGGCCTGGGCTGCAGCCGGCAACGCTCCGGCAATGACTGCCCGACAAATCGGATCCAAGATCTGACACCGCCGATCAATCCTATTCCATACCTTCAGCGCGGTTCGAGGGCCTACCTTGGGCAACAACTCAAGCAAACGGCAGAGCGCAAGCTCATCGAACGGATTATGGACCAGTCGCAGCACGCAACACACATCCTTGATGTGGGCCTGCTCAAAAAACCGCATCCCTGAGGTAATCACATAGGGTATACCGGCGCGCGTCAACTCCAGCTGCACTTCCATCGCATGGAAGTGCGCACGGTATAGGATCGCAATATCCGACAGCTTATACCCGTTCCGACGGAGTTCCTGTAGTTCAGCCACAACAAACCGCGCCTGATGCCCACCATCTCGCAACGCCACCTCTACCGGCTTCTTATAAGAATCTCGTGTCGCTCGCAGCGTCTTCTGAAACTGATCCTTATTCCCGCTAATACAGGTGTTCGCCACGGCCAATATTTCCGGAACACTCCGGTAGTTAATCTCGAGCTTGAACTGCTGCGCTTCCGGATATTTTTCCGGGAAATTGATAATGTTCCGAAAATTCGCGCCGCGCCAGGAATAGATGCTTTGGAAATCATCCCCCACAACCAACAAATTCCGATGCTGGGACGCGACCAAGTCCACCCAGGCCGCTTGAATGACATTCGTATCCTGATACTCGTCAACCAACACGTAACGAAATTGTTCACGATACCGATCCAACACCTGCGGATGCTCCTGAAACAAGGCCAGCCCGTTGACCAATAAATCATCAAAATCCATCGCTCCCAGAGAACGCTTGCGCGCAACGTAATCCCGAATCACCTTCACAACATCATCGACATTGACTTCATGGTCATCAAAACGCTGACGTGCTACGTCTTCCGGATTTGCCTGAGTATTCGCAGACCAACTATAAATCCCGAGCAGTACATCCGGCTTCGGGAAATCCTTCGACGCAAGCTTTCGATCTTTCAGACAGTTCTTGATCAACGTTTTGGAGTCATCCCTATCCATGATCGTGTAATCACCCTCATAGCCCAGACGATAGGCATGCTGCCGCAGGATGCGATTGGCCATATGATGGAAGGTCCCTCCCCACAAGCCACCAATGGATTCGCCGACTAAGTCAGTTGCCCGGTCCAGCATCTCGCGCGCGGCTTTATTTGTAAACGTCAGGAGCAGGATCTCTTGCGATCGCACCCCACACTCGACCAAGCGGGATACACGGTGCACCAAGGTGCGGGTCTTTCCGGTTCCAGCAGCAGCCAAAACGAGAATCGGGCCATCCCCAGCCTCTACCACCGCTTTCTGTTGCTCGTTTAGTGAGGCATGCTTATCCGCGAGTTTTGTCATCTGCCATCAAGTCCCGTATATTTAAATGCTGCAACGAATTCGCCACGCTCTCGTTCGATTGCGCCAGAAGATTTGAGAGCCGGGGGTCCAAATGTCCAAAGCCCAAGGCGTCTGGACCCGCACCCGACTTCATCACCATATCCAGTATATCGGTCACTTCGACACTATCAGGCGCACGCGTCATGACGTAGTTCTCGCCATCGCTGTCGATTTTCACCAACAAATCCGCCTTCACCAAACTTTCCACGACCTGGTTCAACAACCGTACCGGAATGCGATTCTCGCGCGCAAAAGCCAGCACATCAAAGCGCGACCCATCCACGCACATACGCTGCGAGGCATCTGCCATCACTGCCAGCGATAAAACAATAAACGACTCAACGTTGGCATTAGTCGCATTCTGCTCGACGCGAATCGTCCCATGATTTTGCACGGCGAAACTCATTTCAGCGCCAAACATCACCACCTGCCAACTCACATGCACCCACGCCAATACAATAGGGAAAATCGCAAAACTACCGTACATGGCATTCGCACGCGCCACACCCACTTGCAAGTTGGCACACACCGACAACCACGCAATCAACACGAGCGCTGTCGTCAAACCGCCCGCGAGCCCCGGCACGAAGCGCACCCGCGTGTTCGGCATAAAGGTATACAAAAAGGTGAACGATAAGGTGGTCATCACAAGCACCATCACCCGCTTCAAATAGACCGAATCAACAACCGCTTGAAAATTCACCGCTGCCGCGTCCGGCATAAACCGCGTCATAAACTCAACCACTGGAAGGGAACTCGACAAGATGACCAGAATGGGAAACACAACCATCACAAATAGGTAATCAGTAAATTTTCTGAGCAAGTTCCGAGGCTTTCGCACCCCCCACACAATATTAAACGAGGACTCGACACGCCCCAATGCCTGAACCACAAACCAGAAGAGAAACATAAGGCCCACGCCACCCAAAGCAGCAAAGTTCACGCGTTCGACATACTCAAAGATTTGCGTCACCAGATCGTTCATCCGTTGGCTCGTCGACATGACCGCAGCCGTCGCTTCACCAACAACCTGAACCTCATCCGTCGTACCCGCAACAGACGCCCCAACCGCCCAGTCGTTCGTGGAACCAACAATCTGAGAAAGGTCATTGGTTGCGACCCCCACTATCGGTCCCGCGGAGGTCGATGAACCGTCGGCCTGACCAAACGATTCCATGATCGCTGCGCGAATCTTCGATTCGACCAAATCTCCCGCTCCAAAACCATTCGCCATAAAAAGCGAAAAGGCCAACAGGGGAATAATCGACATCAAAGTATTGAACGTCAGGGCTGACGCATGGAGATGACACTTGTCATCCCGAAACCCTTTCAGGACGAGATCAAAGACGCGGATCACGCGGAAACAATAGCGTTTTGCACGACTCAAGGTTCCGAGTTCGATATCCCAAGCATCGTCGAGAGTGGACGACAGAATCTGATGCCATCGATCGCGCTTGGATTTGGTTGGTTTCATGACGGTCTCAACTGACTCTTTTTATTCATACGCCAAGTCCTTAATGACTTGCCGCCCT
>CAXMRT010000312.1:0-17330 GCA_964196025.1 uncultured Gemmatimonadales bacterium
ACTCCCTCCTCCACAAACGGCACACCCACTCTTCCCACGGACCATGAACTGGTGGTGTTCCTAAGCGGCGGCCGCGCCCCATCGACAGGCGGCGGCTGGCACCCCGACAGACCCAACCATACGGGGAATTACGCGGAAATATTCTGCAAGGGCGAACGCCTCGGGCGAAGCTATATTTTTTCCGACACAGGACGACTCTTGCAACGAACAGTAGCCCGAGAAGCAGCTCGGAAACTATTGAAGGATATCGCCCGCATTGCGGTCAAAAAATCAATCGCCGATACAATCGCTGAGGAAGACCCACTTCTAGGTGAGGTCGTTCGACTCATTCTCTATGCACTCGAACGCGAGGATAAGCGCTATTGGGCGACCCTCCCCCAGACCCTTTCTATCGCACGTGTAACGTGCCCCGCGGATATCGATGCGTTTGAATTGGTCATAAAGACCGCGCGCGGAACGGTCTTGTCGAAACATTCCATTAGCTCCGGGATACAAACAAAGGGTCGGATTCACGTCTACACGTTTCGCAACATTGTCATCAAAGCCCCCAAGTCACCCTGATGCGCTCGGAGACGTGCTACATATGGGATAATTTGTACATCACCCAGAACAAGGCCAACCCAACAGCGATCATCATCACGATCGCCTTGTTCCGCTGGATAACTCGCTCGTGACGCAGCAACTTGCGTCGAGTAAAACTGCCACTCGCAAAATAGCTGAACAGCCGACCAGGACCGGCGCCATCATCCTCACCATCCACAAAGCCGCCGTGCCCCTTGTGTTTGTATGAAGAGAACCCCGACCACGCCTGCCCGCCGCTCTTTTTGTCCGAGAACTGGAATAGGTCGTCACCATCGCCCATCAACTGCTGAGGAGAACTGGAACCACGCGTCCGGCCACCCGGTTTCATCCAACCCAACCAGCCGCCAGATTCACCCCTAGGGTTGTCGACAGACTCCATGCGATTACGGTGAGAAGACAGTTCTTGGTCGAGAAACTCAACCCGTTTTTCAATAATTGGCTTCTTTTTCAACGCGCGGCCTGAACAAGCGAGTGATACAAACAAAGAGTACTCATAGGTAACCTAGCGATTTAACCCAGCTTCGGGATTGTAAGTTCTTGACCACGTTGAAGCCGATCCTTATTGCGGATCACTTTTCGATTAGCTTCATAAATAGATTTCCACCGCGATCGGTCCCCGTAAAAATGAATCGCGATCTTCTCAAGCGTGTCACCCGACTGAACGTGGTATGTCGTGGGTAGACGAACGACCAGAGGCGTCGGCTTATCAGGTTCTGCAGGTCGGTCTGCAGCCAGTGCACGGGTCGGCACTTCGCCTCGGTCGGGACGAGCACCGGGACGCGGCGCTGCAGCTAACACCGACTCAGCTCTCGCTTGGGCCGCGGCAGCCAGTTGCTCAAGTTCCATCACTCGATGCGTCAGAGCTTGATTCTTGTTTTTTAAATCATTGATCACCTTCCCCGGTGCGTTGGAGCGGTCGGATATAGTCCCAGAAAACTGTTGTTTTGCCTTTAGTACCCGCAAGGTGATCAAGTCTTTTTTCTCGCTCATCGGCCGCAGCGAGAGATAGCGACGATAATGATAAATAGCGGCAACATAGTCTTGATGGTGCTCTTCTAAGACCAAGCCAAGACTTAAATGGCCGCGGGCATTGGTCGGCTCCACATCCAACAACCGGACGTACAAGGCAATGGCTTCATCATAAGCACCTTTCGCCTCTTTGGCCGCCGCCTCCTTAGCCAAAGGCTGGGCCTGGTCCTCCGAATCCAGAGGCACCTCTGCGTCAAAACAGCCCGCGAGCAGACAGATGCTGGCAGAGACAAACAGGTGTCTCGCTGTATCGGAAAAAAATCTCATAGTTATCACCCATCGGCTCAGTATCGGCTGTTTCTTGGAGGAGAAATTCGCAACCCGCACGAATCTCATCCCCCAAGTTTACAAACTGCCACGGAGACTCACAAGGGAAAGATCGGCGAACTCAGAGAAATCAACGATCCGCTAGGGACTAGGTATCGTCAGAATTGATCGAAATACCGCTCGACCGCGCAGCCGATCCCAATCGCCGGCACGTAACCCACCACCGGTTGACTGCATCCCGACAAACCCATTGGGTGCGACGAAAATAATCGGATGTTCAGGCGGCCCTTTCACCAACGCGGCCACGGCCTCCCATCCAGAGTCGTCAAATTTACGGTTTTGCCAATCCCCTGTCGGAGCGTTCATATACCGCCAGTTTAGGTCAGTGGAGACAATTCCCTGATGGGTTCTGATCGCCGCATAAACAAAAGAATACCCCTGCACCCATTCGGCATCCAGCACCATGAGATGTTTACCAGCAGACAACGAGATCGGGTCGACCCTCAGACGAGAGACCTGCTTATCGAGGTAGGTCGGCCCCATCTGTGCCCCGTCGATATAGACGGACGTTCGAGCGTTGCAGTAGACACCCAAGAGTGAGATCTCCGGGTTTTCAAAGAATTTCTTTAATAATCGCGCCTGCGCTACCGCATGGCCATCGTCAGTATGCGTAGCGATAAAGGCCTCATATAGAGGACCCGCCACCTCGTAGCCACGCAATTTCTCTACGTAACCGATGTCACGCAACTCCAACAAAGACCGCCCTCCATATTTAGGGAAAGTTTCGAGGAATTCAGCGATCTGTTCACGAGCTCCTAAATAATCGCCAAAACGCTCGCGATTCAACAGTTCGGTCATGATCGTCCCCTCCTGTAAGGGATCTGGAGGGATCGGCCGGCTTTCTTTCGAGCCAACCTCGCCGGCTGCGGCACCAGGGGTATTCAGATAATAGAAGGCGACACTCTCCATCCACCCCTTGCTAGCGTTACCGGGTCCGCGCTCAAACCACATTCCGAACGATCGGTTAAACTGTACCGCGTCAGCCAAATGAACTCGGTACTGGACTGTTCGCGACGGCGCCTTGAAAATCAACCCGTAAGTGCTCTGGATAAAAGGGTTCTGATAATACCAGCCGCCATTGAAATAATCTTCCAAACCAGTGCCTAGCCAGCTCGGGTTCAGGCTGCCGTCTACCCGCATCTGCTCGTCACCTTCCAAAATCCACCAACTTTTGTCGGCGCTCGCCACGTTCAGAATACACCCAACGTATTTTCCACGGCCCTCAAGGCTGACAATCGAGTGCGGTGACCCCACCGATGCGGGAGTAGACGAGTTCCATGCGGCATGGAAATAACCAGACGACCCATCCCAGCTATCCCCATTCAATGCGGCCTCCACCTTGAGACGGACAGGAGTTGCACCCTGATTCACAAATTCAATCCGTGCATTCCTGGAAAACGGCATCGGGAAACGACTATAAAACGTCTGTCCAGTCATCCCAAAATAGGCGGTCGATAAACGCCGACGCCCCCACATACTCCCAAAAAAATCTCCGACAGGCACATCAACACTGGGATGGGCGTGATCATCCCAGTAAATGCGCATCAGCACATCCCGCAAGACATTACGTCGCTGCAAAGCAGTCACACTTTCGCCGACCGGCTCGCACGTCACTCGAAGCTCGGAAAGGGTGTCACTCCCCGTAATCTGCAATAGAGTCGCGGATTCATCCGCAGCCAATACTCGATCGGCCGCGTGACCCAACGGTAAGGATAACTCTGGAGCCATCGCCCACTTCCTAGATTCAACACCCGCCCTCTCGACAACGGCAATATCCTCGGCACTCAATTTTCGCGGATAGGATTGAACCGGCCCACCGGCTTCCAACGAACAGGTGTTGAACTGAAAGTACATCTTGATCTCGGCCGGTGACTTCCCCGGCTCGGAGGTTGCCGCCTCTATCAGGAGTCGCTTATTGTATGTCAGAGGAAGAAACGACTTCCAACAATACTGTTGGTAGTATCCAAACGGCTTAAGAAAAGGAGCAACACCCCCACACAAATCCCCAAGGCGCCCATCAATCCGAGGTGTTTTCTCGTCATCAAAGGTCAGGCGAATGGGGTGATCCCCACTTTTCATACCGGTCATCCAGAAGCGAGTGAGTACCCCAGGTCCTTTCAGATCCGCGAGTACCACCCATCCGGGTTCTTCAGAAAGCCTGAGCGGGTGATTGAAATCATCATTTCTTCCGGTTGGGTCAACAGATGAGTGCAAGGTCGAACCGGGAAGGTCAAATCTCGCCAAACGCGAGTGATCGGTGAACTCGGTCACAACGGAGCCCCACCGGCGTGCATTCAAATCGTCCTTCGACCCTGAGCCACAACCAGCAAGAACACTCAACAGGAGTACAGGAGCCACCCTTACCAAACATGCAGTCCATCTGATTCGTTTCATCCCACACGAAATATCAGCCCGTTCTTCATCGGTCAAGCTCTCCCGTGTACGTCGAGCGCGGTGGTGCAGGGTTGTCCACCACTGATATTCGTGCTAGATTGCCCCAATTTCGCGTATAGACAGAGGGACTAGAATGACTGATACAAAGAAGAAAGTACTCATCACCGGTGGCGCTGGATACCTTGGCAGCGTGATGGTCCCTCATCTCCTCAGCGTGGGCTACGCTGTTCGCGTGATCGACAGTTTAATGTACAAACAGACGAGCCTCTTACCCCTCTTTATCAACCCTGACTTCGAGTTCATCCACGGCGATGCTCGCGACTCGGACGTTCTGAAACGCGGCCTAGATGGCGTCGACTTCATCATCCACCTCGCAGCGCTAGTCGGAGCACCCCTCTGCGCCGAGCGAGAGAAGGAAGCATGGGAAATCAATTACGAGACAGCCATGAAGTTGGATGAACTGCGCGCTCCCGGGACCGGTTACATATACCCAAACTCCACTAGCGGATACGGGACTCGCAGCGCGGTGGACGGACTCTGCCATGAAGACACCCCGCAAGAACCTATTTCCGTATACGGACTCTCCAAGGTGAAAGCCGAACAAGAACTACTTCAGAAAGAGGATATAGTCGCATTTCGATTCACTACTGTATTCGGCCTTTCTCCCAGACTTCGACTTGATCTGATGCCCAACGACTTCATGTGGCGTGGAATCAGGCAAAAATCCCTCATCGTGTTCGAGCCAGACTTCGAACGCTCCTTCATACATATCACGGACATCGCACGAGCTATGGCCTTCGCCCTCGAAAATTTCGATAGTATGAAGGGCCGCTGCTACAATACCGGCAAAGAGTCGATGAACAAAACGAAACGCGAACTCGCAGAAGCAATCGCACAAAAAACCGGCTGCTATCTCCACTTCAACGATTTTCGAGAAGATCCCGACAAACGAAACTACTCTATATGCTTCGACCGCATCAGAGAGGCTGGATTCACGCCCAAAATCGGATGGGAAGATGGACTTGAAGCCCTTTATAATGGATTGAGCAGCATGACGTGGACGAGCGCTCACGCAAATGTCGAATACTACTAGTACCGAGAGGCACACATCAGCTCGTATTCAAAAATAGTGGTAACCGGTGGAACGGGTTTTCTCGGCCAACATGTCGTATCCGCCCTGCGCGCCGATGACGACACCACCGTCGTTGCAGTCGGCCGATCAGACTACGACCTCCTTGAAGATGCGGCAGTTGATCAACTCCTCGCGGATCATTCTCCCGACGCCGTCGTGCACCTCGCCGCCAAGGTCGGAGGCATCATTGCGAATCGCGATTACCCCGCCGACTTCTACTATGAAAACATCATGATCAACACACGCATGCTTCACGCATGTCACGTACGAAAGGTCCCAAAGTTCCTAACCTTCATGGGCGGGTGTTCCTACCCCAGCACTGCTAAATCCCCCATTAGCGAAGATCAAATGTGGAACGGCTACCCACAGGAAGAAAGCGCCGCGTACTCGACTGCAAAGAAAATGATGCTCGTTCAGTCCGCGGCGTATCGAAAACAATACGACTACAACTCCGTCGTACTGATCCCCGGCAATGTCTACGGCGAACACGACAATTTCAACACGGAATACTCGCACGTAATCCCCGCGATGATCCGCCGCTATATCGAAGCTCGCGAAACCAACCAATCGTCAATCTATTGCTACGGAAGCGGTCGCCCTACGCGAGACTTCGTATACGCCAAAGACGTGGCCGCCCTAGTCCCGTGGTTCCTGGAAAACTACAACAGTAGCGAACCGGTAAATCTATCTTCCGGCACGCGCACCTCGATTAAAGATCTCGCCGAGTGGGTCAGAGAACTCACTGGGTACCAAGGCGAACTAGACTGGGATCCCAGCAAGCCAGACGGACAAATCGATAAAATTTTCGCCGTCAATCGCATGAAGGAACTTGGCCTCAGCTGTCCCACCCCCTTGCGCGAAGGATTGCAACATACAATAAAGTGGTTTGAAGAGGCCCGCCAACGCGGCGAGGTACGTCTCTAGACAGAACGACACATGAAGGATGACATCACTATAATCGGGGGCGAAGGATTCGTAGGATCTGGAATCGCACATATTGCCACCGAACGCGACCTAGATCCGACGATCGTTACGCGCAAGAACTATGACTCCTCTACGGCTCGTAGCCCAAAAGTTTTGATCAACGCGAACGGGAACTCAAAAAAATACCTCGCAAGCAAAACACCCGAGCTTGACTACGAGCTCTCAGTACGGTCCGTGGAGCGATCCCTAGAAGACTTCAACCCAGAGCTTTATATCTACCTTTCGTCTGTCGACGTTTACGACCACCTGACCAGCCCTACTGGCAATGAAGAATCAGTCGAGATAGATACGTCCAAGGTCTCCACCTACGGCAAACACAAACTGATGGCGGAAAACTTGGTGAAAGAACGGGCTCCTCGCTGGCTTATTATCCGGATGGCAGGATTCGTGGGCCCAGGGCTCTGGAAGAACCCGATCTACGACATTTTGAAGTCGCGCCCACTCCACGTCCACCCCGATTCAGAATTTCAGTATATGCATACATATGACTTTGGCCGGATTGTCTTCGACCTAGTGGATAAAGGCCTCGATACCGAAACATTCAATATAGCGGGGACCGGCGTAGTCGATCTTCACAGCGTTTGCTCCTGGGCAGGATCTCCCGCTCCGGCCACCGCGACAGAAGACACGGAAGCGGTACGCTATGAGATCAACACCGATAAAATACAGGCGATCCATTCCGTCCCGGAAACGCGTGACAGCCTCCACACTTTTGTCCATGATGTTCGCGAAGGACGAGTCATATTGGCATGATTATCTCGCGCACACCATTCCGGATCAGCTTCTTTGGCGGAGGAACAGACTTCCCCGACTACTACCATCAACACGGTGGAGCGACTCTTTCGACGACAATCAATAAGTACTGTTATCTCAACGTCCACCAGTTAGGACTTCTTTTCGACCACAGATACCGTGCAAGCTATTCCAAAACAGAATGGGTCCAAAACCCCTCCGAGTTCCAACACCCCTTGATCAGAGAAACTCTCACTTACCTCAATATCGATCAACCCACTGAGGTATCCCACAGCTCGGACCTCCCAGGCCGCACCGGCCTCGGCTCTTCGTCAGCATTCACCGTGGGCCTTCTCCATGCCTTGTATCACTACACGGGCCGCGAGGTGACGCCGGCCCAGCTCGCAACTAATGCTATTGAGATCGAACGCGTACGCGTGGGCGATGCAGGCGGACACCAGGATCAGTACGCAGCGGCCTTCGGCGGCCTCATCCATACAACCTACGCTAAAGACGGTTCCGTGTCGGTCTCTCAACTCGACCTGCAGCCAAACCGAATACAGGCACTACGAGATCATTGCCTCGTTCTCTACACCGGACTAGCCGATGCAGGCGAGTCCGTGCTCTGCGAACAGACGAAAAAAATACCAGCCAATAGTGCGAATCTAGCCCAGATGACGCGCATGGTAGGTGACGCTGCCACAATCCTCACCACCGACACCGACCTTTCAAACTTCGGCTCGCTGTTACACGAAAGCTGGGAGCTGAAGAAAACGCTGAGTTCCACGATTACCAACGAGCTTATAGACAAAGCCTATACGACTTGCAGAGCTAACGGCGCGATCGGGGGCAAACTTCTAGGAGCTGGAGGCCGCGGCTTCCTCCTGATTTTTGCGCCACCAGAGACCCACGAGAGAATCAAAGCGGCTGTCCCCCATCACCCACCCATCGACATTCAAATCAATAGCAGCGGTAGTCAGATCATCTTCACTGATCATACCCCCTCATGAGCCAAGTCGTCCGCAAAAAAGTCGCCCTCTGGTTTCGCTATGGTGCCGCCGATCACGCTGAACTGTTTCACGCCATGCCCGAACTCGTTCGACTGCTGGATAAACAGGTCGACGTTCACTACTTCGGCATGAAGGGTGCCTGCACGCTTGATCCGGCAACCGCCGCGCGCATTTCAGAACACACCCTTCCTTTTCGCGTCAATCGGGCTTCCTCAAAAGACAAAATGTTTAAGACGCTGTTGTGGTACCTCTTCTTGCCCGTCATCGGAATCCGATGTCGCCTGATGAAAATCGACACCGTTTTTATCGACGAATCGCTCCCGCTCCTCCCCACTCTCTCTCGGCTATTCTTTGGGAAGAAGCGAGCCCTTGTCGTTGCCGACTTCTTTGCCGATATTTATTTCGGCGAAGGCTCCGTCCTTGGGCGCTTCTTGAATAGCTGTGATGCCTCCGCATGGAGAAAATGTCCTGTACTGTTTACGAAAACCCATCACACTGCGCGGTTTCTCGAAACAAAAGGAATCCCAACATCCGCCATTCACACCGTCTATGACCCCTGCAATACAGAGATGTATTTCCCTCGTCCCCAAGCCGACTGTCGCCAGGAACTCGGGTACGGCGATAATGACCTCATCCTCGTTCATCATGGAATTCTACATCCGAACAAAGGGCTCGACCGAATCATCAGCGCACTACCAGAACTTGTGGAGGACTACCCGCAGCTCCAGTTCTTGATCGTGGGCGACGGCCCTCACCGCAAACAACTCGAAGATCTCACTCACACACTTCAACTCTCCAACCATGTCCGCTTCACCGGATGGCTCAAACTTCCCACCGACGTCAACACCGCTCTGTGTGCAGGAGATATCGGCTTAGTCATGCGCATCGGGCTCGATGCCGACCACTTTCACGTAACCGGAACACTCGTCCACAACATGGCCAGCCAACTCCCCGTTCTGTGCGCAAGGCTCGCCGGCATACAAGAAATCGTGGAAGACGGCCAATGCGGCTACCTCTTCAACCCTTCCGATATGTCCGAATTTCAATCACAGTTCAAAAAGCTCGCCGACAACCCTGAGCATCGTCTCGCCCTCGCTCAGGATGCCTATAAACGCTCTCAAACTTTTTTTGCGCTCGAGAAAGTAGCCCTCCAAACCGCGACGCCCATACTGGATTTGATTGAATCTGAATGAGTTTCCAGCATCATAGGTCCATGACACTCACGCCAAACACTGATCGAGCGAGGTCAACATGCACGTAATCATCCTTGCCGGTGGCCCTGGGACACGCCTGCAAGGCACGTTTCCAGACCTGCCTAAGGCCCTCGCGCCGGTTCGCGGAAAGCCAATCCTGCAACGTCAACTTGAGTATCTAGCCACACAGGGCATGGATAATATCCATGTCTCTGCCGGATACAAAGCCGATCGGATAGAAGAGTGGCTCCATTCTTACCCCGAAGGTGCATCCGTACGTGTCCATATTGAGAACAAACCTCTTGGAACTGGCGGCGGCATCGAGTTCACCAGTCGCAACCTGAATGCCGACCATTACCTCGTGCTCAACGGGGATACACTTGTACCTGACCTTTCGTTAAACGACATGATCGATGACTGGAAGTCGAGACCCCTAGACGTCTTGCTCGCAGCTACCGCCATTGAAAAGGCCGATCGCTACGGCTCCCTCGACATCAACGAGCAACAACTGATCACGGCCTTCCGCGAGAAGGACGCACGCAACAACGGGATCGTTAATGCAGGCGTCTACATTCTCAGCCAGAACGCGATCAACTCCATCACCCCTGACACATTTGTCTCCCTCGAGAACGACATCTTCCCCTCACTCTGCGAACAGCGCCGAATCGGGGCCTTCATGTGCGACTCGCCCATGCTGGACATGGGGACTCCCGAAGGTTTAAACGCGATGGAAAGCTGGGCCGACGCACATGACTGAGTCCATCACACAGAACCCGATCATCATCGTTCCGTTCCAAACGTGGCATGACTGGGTCATCGAATGCTTGGAACACTGTCTGCTCATGACCACTCAGTCCTACACGGTGTGGCTCTTACCAGACGAACTCCCCAACGCCGATTGGCGGGCTCGACTCGATGCATTACAAATGGACGATCGCCTCCACATAGAGCCTACTGGGCCGGGAAATCCAGCCCGCAAAAGAAACATTGGAATGACTCGAAGCAAGGGGTCTATCTTCGGCCTAATCGACTCCGATGCCTACCCCCATCCGGACTGGCTCAGCGAAGGGCTAAAGAACCTCACTGGCGACATCGCGATCGTTGCAGGCCCCAACCTCACCCCGCCCAACGACCCTTTAGCGCGACGCGTCTGTGGAAACGTGATGCAAAGCCCCCTAGGATTCGGGAGCGCCTATATCCGACATGTCCCCAGCAAACGCCAAATGGTCAATGAGATGCCGACATGCAACATGATTATTAAACGTATCGACAACCTCCTGTTCCATGAGGAACTCGATACTGCAGAAGATATGGCCTACTGCGCAGAACTGCGCGGACTAGGATACTCGATTCTCTACACGCCAGAGGTGATCGTGTATCACCATCGCAGAAAGATTATTCAACCCTTCGTGCACCAGTTCTACCACTACGGTTTAGATAAGGGCCGACTTGTCCGCCAGCCAAACAACATCACCTATCCCTGGCACGCCGCACCTGCCATCTTCTCCCTATACCTTGCGGTCGCGTGTTTTTTATGGGCGACCCCCTCTCCACATAGCATCATTTACGCTTACTACGCATTCGGAGCATTCTCCCTTCTCGTCTTTGGCGCTGAATCCTTACGGCAAAGTCGACGCATCGAAGAGAGCGTCCCGACGCTGCTAGCTTTTTTTCTCGGCCACATCAGTTATGGCACCGGGTATATCCTGGGTGCCATCAGACCGACTTCGACGCGCACTCACAACTAGCATTCCAACGCCAAAAAACGCCAGCAGGGTCCCGACAGCTTGGAGCCAGAGCCCCGCACCAATCGGCTCATACACCAGCCGAACCTGATGAGTACCAGCAGGAATGAAGACACCTCTCATGAGCCCGTTCGCTTTGAGAATCGGGACGTCGACTCCATCCAGCACAGCCTTCCAACCAGACTCAAATCGGTCAGCGCAGACCAAAATAGCAGCCTCTTCTCCCCGCGTTTGAAGCGTGAAATCAGAATCGGAATACGACTCAACTGTAACAACGTTTGACCCAACCCGAGGAACACCCGCAGCCGAATTTACAGGGATTTTGTCACGATCGGAGTCTATGAGCAGGGCCGCTTCGCCAATCTTATAGCTCGGCGAAAACAGCGCCTTTATCGACATATTTTCCGCAACGAATGACCAATGGGTGTGAAGAGAAAAGCGGGGCTGCGCACCCGTCACAGAGGCGATCATGTGATCTGCAGGAGCCATGGGCGTGCCTGGTACCGCGCGCACAACTCCACCTAGGTCCTTCACGTAACGGTACTCGTACACAGACTCCAATCCAAGCGCTGTATGGGCCGCCTGAGAGGTGATCTGATTCCAGACCTGACTTGGCATCATCAAATGAGTCACTCCCGCAACCTTCATCATTCGGATTTGGTGAGAAAAACTTTGAGCGCCTTGCCCTAAGAATTCCTTATAATCAGGCGCCATCCGAGGCATCTGAGTAAAGTTAAACATAGTGATCCCTTGTGCAGGCATCAAGTAGGTCAGCCAGTTGTTGTAGATCCCCTGCTGCACCATCATTCCAGTCCGACCCAGACCTTGTCGGTTTTTCAGGAATTCTGTCATATCCGTGGAGCCAACCAGTTCCGATTGGCCCTGTGTCACTATATAGTGCTGACCCAGCAGGTACGCATCGACCCCCGTAACCAAGAGAACCAAGCACCCCAGCACACGTCGCAACTCTGCGGCCTTCCCGCCTGCAAAAAATACAGCTATATAGCCGGCCCCGAGACAGAAGAACAGTAAACCCGCTCCCCACCCTAAGGCGGTGCTACTCGTCCCGATCGTGGCAACAATCGATCCGGCCGAATAACCGTCCCTTGCAAGCGTCGACACACGAGTGTCGGGAGAAGAGGCTAGGGCCTGACGCACGCGCTGCTCAACCTGCGCAGGTGCGAGAGCCCCCCCCTGAATCGATTGAGTGGTATCTGCAACGATACGTCTAGCTGAGTCACGACTCGAAGAAAGAGACACAGCACCCATCACCATACAAACGCCACCAAGGAGACTTCCGGCGAACATCAGTTTGATCAAGCGCTTCTCTTTCGGACGACTCAGACTTGCCCTCCAAACACCGAAGATTGATTCCATCCCAAAAGCAGCGAGCACTGCGATCGCGATTTGAAAAATATGTAGAAACTTATTGGGATTCCGGATAGATCCGATTCCTGGCAACTCATAGAAAACGCTATAGAGGGGGAAATAACGACCAAACGAAAGTAGCAATGCGACGACCGCCATCCCCGACCAGATAAAAACGTCCGACCGCACACCGGCAGGTGCTTGACGGCGAAGCACCAAGAAAAAGATCCCCCACAGTGCTATAGCCACTGGGATAATACCTAGATAAGTGTTCTCCAGCCTGAAATTCCGAAAGCCCTGCTGTCCAGGCGCCCAATCCGCCGAGCGCCCCGTTCGCCCCCAGTACATACCAGATGGATCATCACTCCTCCATCCCATGTATCCGGGAGCGATGAATTCAATCATCTCATCGGGAGGAACGCTCCACTGCGTCGCGAAGTCGAATTGACTACGATCCTTGGCTGCTTGCTGCTCGGTACTCAGCGACAGGTCGGCAGGAGCCCCCGAGGTGGCGTCATTGAACACAAGTAGCAGCGATGAGCCCGCAATCAGCATGGGCAAACATCCCATCACCAAAAAGTGCTTCGCCACACACATCCGATCCTCGAAAAAAGGCCGCCAGAATCGGCAGACTGCGTAAGCGCCTAGAAATATCCCTACGAATAAGGCGAGATCTTGTTGCTCGAGAAACATGTAGCCGAGTGCGCCTCCCGCGACTAGAGACCATCCGAGCTTTCGGCTGGATGCGGCTTTTTCGATCGCAAACAAGGCTATCATCGAAAATGCTAAGGTCCCGAACTTCGACAAGTGCCCCGCATAGGTCAAGGTGAGGTTGGTCCCCGTCCAGAAGGCGACGATCAAGCCAAAACAAGCGGCGAGCGTTCCCACACCACGTAAGCGGAGAAACAAGAAGAAGAACAGAGACGCGATGCCCAGATGGATCGCATGAATCCAGTTGGTGAATCCCTCTGCAGACATCACTCCCAATATTACGTACGAGAGATTCACATTGATGACGCCAGAGTGACCCAGTACCGGGCCCGCCCCCCACCATCCCGTAAATGCTTCGGGAATTTTGCTTTTCCTATGGATGATTTCGCCGTAATTATCGTCGGTCGTGACCAGAACAGCATCTGGCGACAAAACCGACTGAAAAGTGGTGAGCGACAGAAGCACAATCAGCCCAAGCGCCCAAAGCCACCCCGCCGATCGAGAAAAAAGTGAACCAAACGACATGTTAGTAGCCATGTATAAACGTCCTCAGCAAGTTGCGGCAAACATCCAACGAGCCCCTGATAAGGTCGTCGAATCGGTCACCATTTTTTCGAAACAGCCTGTCCGCTAAACGAAATCATAAGGGTAGCGACGGGTTCATTCATGATCGTACAGAAGGCCTAAAATGAGGTTGGTACTGGATGAAATCACACAAAAACATAACAGACACTCACGAAACATTACAGCGCCTAAATGGTTATTTTGCGACCCAACAGTCTTCTAAAACCGTCCCACCGCTAACGCTCGTTGAGCCCCCAGCCGCATCTAATGCTACTTAGTTTGTTCGACAAATTCGACATCATAGACGAGAAGGGCCTGATAGCCTGTGCGCGCAGCATTTTTCACCTCGATCAGAAGAGAATGCACGCCAGGAGCCACGGGCAACACCCCGCTCTCGACGACTCGAGGAGGTAATACGGCAACCCCGCGTTCAAGTGGTTTATCCTCGAGAACCGCCACGGTGGCACTTACCATCGGGGACGATCCCACACGAATTCCCAGATCATATGATTTTGCGCCGCCCTCGACGCGACAACGTAATCGGAATTTTCCGGTGACCGTTGCGCCCGAAATATTCTCAACAGAAACTCGCGTCTGAGCTTGCTGGGTGGCCCGGAAGTACGTCCGGCTAGCGCCCGACCTATCATTAACGAATCCGACAGGAATCCAGACCTGAGGCGGGTATTCTATCAGCACTGGCCGCCCTTGACTCCCGAGCATGGCGACGCGATCTTCTCGATTGTTGAAATAGATACTAGTGAAAAGAACCTTCTCGTAGACCACCGATGACTCGGGCCAAATACCTAACCGGACCAAGCCGGCTAGACCGGTGTTCTCAAGGGTCACCTTTTGCTGAAAGTGGCCATGTGGCCAGGTCCACGGGCCAAGTGAAATACCTCCCTCTGGCTCGGTACCATGGTGCTCTATCTCTACATAATACGCCGACGGAAACTGTTGTAAAAAGTTTTGCTGATGTCGCCGAAGAGTCAGGTGGCCCTCGTCAGCACCGGTGTGTACATGCGGCACCGCACCTACTCGCTTGGGCGTCGGATAATGTCCGCCTATAAAACGCCCTTCATAAGCACTCTCAAGGACGTATACATCTCCATCCTTCAAATGGGTGTTTAACCATCCCGCAACTCTGCCAAAATCAATTGACTTCGCGCCCAAACTTAACAACGCAGGGTAAAATACCAGGAGCTGTACACACACATAGCCGAGAACGGAAAGTGCCAGGCACCGCGTGCTCCACTTCGGGCCAAGTTTAGCCGCTTCTGCAAGTCGTTCAATGGTGGCCGACAAGCCGTATGCAAAAACGATATATAAAAATGGAACAACAAGAGAAAAGTACCTAACCGCAAACTGTGTAGTGACTACGCTAACGACGATAGCAACGAACGACAAAAGTGTGATCCCCAAAAATATGCCGTTTTCAGAGGATTTCCGTGCGGACCTGACAAGCTCGTATACACCAAAAGCCAACACAAGAAGAACGGGGATATTGATCCATGGCTCAGCGCCCAAGAACAGCTTGGCCGGCACGGTGTACACCACTTCTAAAAAATTGGACGAATATCCCCATCGATGCTCGCCCGTGTCCTCCAACTTCCCAAGAATGAACGGAAGCACCTGAAGGAGGCTGATGATACTCGCAAGCACACACGCCTGCCACGGTCGAGCCGCGACACCGAAACGACCCGTCTTCTGGCGGAGCCGGACAAGGAATGCCAGTGAGTAGACCAAAATTGATCCAGGCAAAAGGGCGCCAGTTAGATGCGTATTGACCGTGAGTGATAACGAAACGGTCAAGCAGACAAGCCACGCCCAGTGCCAACGCTCGGAACCAATCAATCTCAGCGTCGACCACATCACCGAACTTGAAAGAAGCATAAGCAACGTATACATATACGCCTCTCTTGAGTAGAAAAGAGGGAAAAATGAGACGCTAAAGAGGATCAACGCAATGAAGGCTATACGTCTCGCAAACAGCTGTCGCGCCACCAAATAGACGAGTACAAGTGACAGCACTCCCCAAACAACGGAAGGAATCCGTTGCAGTTCTGCATTCGAAGACATTGCTTTTACATCGGCGGCGCCTCCGGCAAGATGGAGGAATAAGTTTTGCAGATCAAACGCGAGCGGCATGTGGCCAATCGACGAGAAGCGGGTTCGAAGGCTGGCGTCGATTTCAGAGGGTGTCGCCAACTCCCCAGGTGATTCAGCGACGGACGTTGAATAATTCACAAACAAGATCTCGTCGCCCCACAAGTCCGTATGCCCCAGCGATACCATGCGTAAAACGAGAGCTAACAGGACTAAAAATCCGACCAGGAGCGCTTCTTTCTTTTGGGCGCGCGACAGCATCAGTTTACGTCACCGGCAGAGATCTGGCGCTGGAACAAAAATTCGTTATTCCGCAAGCCATTGTGACTAATCAAACTCTCCAGAGAAAACCCCTTTGGATGCATGAACTTAAAAATCTCCTCCACCGTCGCATACTCATAAGGATAACCGCCCAACCAATCCTTCATATCAATCCGCCAGGCCATACCCCGAAGCTCTTGGTGACCACGAATTCGCCGCATCGGATTCTTAAACCGAATCAAGTCCATCAAGAAGACCATTCCAATGAAAAAGAAGTCGATGCCGTCCTGCAAAAATGATGGCAGAGAGACGTAGGTCTTCTTGAAGCCATGCCAGAATCGGGAGGTCCCCAGTCGTCCGTCGCCGTGGAAGCCAGGCGCATCTACATTGTTATAGATCGCCATATAGAAACATCCTTCAGGCGAAACACGCGTCGAGGCATTCTCTATGGCATTCCACATATCCCCAGTGTGATGTAGCACACCCCAGGAATAGACAAAATCAAAGGTTCCCAACGACTCAATAAATGCGGTGTCCAATGCCGAGCCCTCGCAAACTTTCCAATTTTCAGGGGTGCCCGCACGCTCTCGCATCAGCTTGCAACAGGCGGTCGAATCCGCCGAGAGGTCAAAACTCACCACGCTCTTTGCGCCTAAGCGATGGGCCGCTAGGGAAAACAAACCACTGCCACAACCTATATCTAAGAAGGTCTTTCCCTCTATTCGATCGGTCCCGCCGCAGAAATCAACGAGCGACTTCTGAGCCTCCGCAATCCGCGCCTCCGTCATATATTCCTCAACGAAGCGAGCCCAATTCGTACCAAAATTAAACATGACAATTCAAATCTCCACACCCAGTCCAACTCATCAGAACGCGCAGTATAGTAAAGATCACATGACAGATCAAGGGAGGCTCATCATTCTTCGGTCCCCCTCAATCACCCATAGTTTCGCTGCCAAACCAGTAACGAAAGCAAGGTCCAGATCTCCTTCCGATTGTCCCGCCGCAATTCGTAGTGGTCGTCGAGAAGCTTCCTTACTTGGTCCACTTGAAACCAACCCAGATCTCGCAAGGATGATTCTTGGCAAAGGTCTTCGACATAGTCTTTTAGATCAGTCCGAATCCAACTCGCCATCGGTATGGCGAATCCAGCCTTACGTCGATGGATAATACCCTTAGGCAACAACCCCTCTAC
>CAXMRT010000313.1:0-21717 GCA_964196025.1 uncultured Gemmatimonadales bacterium
GACCCCGGCTTTTTTCCTTGGATGAGCCGACACCCAAAACCCCGCAATGCACATATCCTGCTCGCCGCCTACGTGGCCGGTAACATCCGGCCACAAATTGAAAACCAAACCAATCGCAACCACCCCATCGAGGGCATGCTCTTCATGTGTAACGCCTACAAAGAACTCCGAAAACGACTACAAGTCGATCGCATCCCCGAACTCGAACGCTGGAAAAAAATGGATCGCAAAGGCGCCATCATCCTCATCCCATACATCCGCACAATCGACTAACTCACGCCAGCCCGCTTCCTTCCACCCAACAATACCGATGTCCCTGGTAGGGCGGATAGTCCGCTCCCTTGAGTAAGCGAAGCGCATCGATAGGCTTGCCCGCCGCCAGTCCGCGCACCGGCGGACTCCTCCCAAACCGTTCATGCCTTCCTCCCCTGTAAAACTGAACCCCCAAAAACCCTCAGTCACATACCGCCTCCTTTTCCGTACAATGACAAAGGAGACCATCGTATGAAAACCCTGATCACGGGCTGCGCCCTACTCGCAGCGACCTCACTAGCACCCCTGCATGCGCAGAAGCCGACCACCACGGTTGAGTATAAAACAACGCCACAGGGTGTTCTTAAGCTACATGTGTTTAACCCTGCCGATCACAAGGCCTCAGACAAGACACCCGCGATTGTGTTCTTTTTTGGCGGTGGTTGGGTTGGCGGCTCGCCCTCACAATTTTATGACCAGTGCGCCTACCTGGCCTCGCGCGGCATGGTGGCCATCTCGGCAGAGTATCGCGTGAAGAAAGCACACAAAACGACTCCCAAGGAATGTGTGAAAGATGGGAAGTCCGCGGTCCGCTGGATTCGTGCTCACGCTAAGGAGCTCGGAATCAATCCCGACAAGCTCGCGGCAGGTGGCGGCTCGGCTGGCGGTCACGTCGCTGCGGCAACTGGAACGCTCTCCAAATTCGAGGAAGAAGGCGAAGACGCGTCTGTCAGCAGTCGCCCAAATGCACTGGTGCTCTTCAACCCCGTCTACGACAACGGACCCAAAGGCTACGGGCACGACCGCGTAAAAGCCTACTGGAAAGACATCTCTCCCATGCACAACATCTCGAAGACAACACCGCCCACGATCGTCTTCCTCGGCGAGAAGGATAAACTCATCCCCGTGTCTGTCGCGAAGGCCTATCAAAAAAGCATGGCCGATCTCGGCATTCGCTCCGACCTTCACACCTACCCCAACCAACCACATGGATTCTTCAACAAGTCCCGCAGTGCGGAAAGCTATGTCGATACCGTCCAAAAAGCGGACATCTTTCTAGAATCTCTGGGATATCTTAGCGGCAAGCCTACCGTCAAATAGACTCCGAATTTCTTGCAGGCGACCGCAAAGGCGGCTACCCTCGGGAACACTTTAAATCCACCCCTAACAAGGACTCCATTATGTTAAAGCTCTGTACCGCCACCGTGCTTATCGCCCTGACGCTCTCCCTCAACGCCCATGCTGAAGAAGGCGCGACATCACTTTTCGACGGAAAGACGCTCGACGGATGGATTCAAAAGAACGGCACCGCGTCCTATGTAGTGAAAGACGGCACGCTTCACGGCACCACCGTGAAGGGGAGCCCGAACTCTTTTCTTTGCAGCGCGAAAGAGTACGCCAACTTCGACCTGACCTTCGATGTCTTCTTACATGACGCGGCACTCAACTCCGGCTGCCAGATTCGATCAAAGACACACACCGCAAAGGGCGACGCGAAATTTGGCCGCGTATACGGACCTCAAGTCGAAATCGAAGCCTCGGGCTCAAAGGGCGCAGAATCAGGCTACATCTACGGTGAAGCGTGTAACGGCTGGATGACACCCAAAGATAAGCTCATCCCACACAAAACATTCAAAGACGGCGAGTGGAACACGTACCGAATTGTCGCAAACGGCGCGCGCATCCAGACCTGGATCAATGGCAAACAAATCTCAGACCTTACCGACGAAGCATTTTTCAAGTCACACCCAAAAGGGTTCATCGGCTTGCAGGTACACGGTGTGGGCAATCGCGGCCCGTTTTCTGTCGCGTGGAAGAACATCACCATCAAAGAACTCGCGGACTAGCCCACAGCGTCGACTCTTCACAATGAGAGTCTCAGCATGATGCATGACCCTCCCCACCCTTTGGGCACCCCGCCCGAGCGGGGACCTTTTTCACGACGCCCACCCCTCAGCTGGGCAAAGCCCGCAAAGCAAAAGGAAACCACGCAGTAAAACGCTCTGGTTCCGCGATCAAACGCTCACGGAGGTCTGCAACCTCCACCCACTCCCAAGCCTGTACTTCCTCTGGCGCAGGACTCGGGTCGACGTCGTAGCGTCCCGTGAACACATGATCGATCTCATGCTCAATCAAGTCGTGATCGAGTTCCGCTCGGTAAGTAAAAACGCCTATCTCAATCAACTCACAGTCAAACCCCATCTCTTCGCCCAAACGACGAGACGCGGCATCCGCCACCGACTCCCCCGGACGCGGGTGTCCACAACAGGTATTAGTCCACAACCCACCACTATGATATTTTGTTTCTGCCCGCTGATGCATCAAAAGCTGGCCAGCTCGATTAAAGACGAAAACAGAGAACGCGCGGTGCAGCCGGCCGTCGGCATGAACCTCTAGCTTGGGGCCCGCGCCAATCGCCTTGTCCTGCTCATCCACCAAAATGACTTCTTCATCACGATCCACCGACATCTCCCATTTATACGCGACTCACATTCAAGAGAGGATGCCTCGAAGAGGCAAGTCTCAAAGTGGCCCACTCAAGAATTCTTCATCGAAAGACCCCAAACTCACAATGTACCTGACAAAACTACACACGATCCCCTATACTTTCTGGATGAACGTCTGTCTAACTCGTATAGCTTGCTCGCTCTCCTTCCTGTTCAGCCTCTTTCCCACCCTTCTACAGGCATCCTTAAGCGATACACAAATCACCACGTCCATCGAAAAACTCGGGGCCCCATCGTATAGAGACCGCGAATCCGCCTCGCTCGAGCTCTGGGCCAGCGGCCCGCGCGTAGAAGCAGCTCTACGAGAGGCCGCGATTTCCGATGACCCAGAAGTTCGCATCCGGGCACGCGAGCTTCTCGACAAAATTCAGGTCGGCCTGTTCCCCGATACCCCACCGGAACTCGCCACAATGATCCGCTCGTATTTGCAAGGCACCGTCGATGAAAAACTCGCAGCAATCCAATCTCTCACAAAACGCGGCCCGGAGGCCTACCGTACCTTGCTCCGCCTCATGCGCCACGGGTCGACTCCAACGCTGCGCTCTCGCCTAATGGCCCAACTCAGCCGCGATGGAGAAGCAGAAGTCAAACTGATCGCCAAGGGCCCTGCGTCAACGGAGCTCGAAGAGTTGCTCGAGTTAAAAGCACGCATCGGGAACGATCGCAACATCCTCAATTTCTGCGCCTACGCCTCACTCAACGGAACACTCGACACGACACGCTCCCGTTTTCGCACAGAATTCGAACACACCCCAGATCGATATAACCTCAATACGATCCTCCTCTATCTGCACCGCACCTCTGGCCACCTCAAAGAGACGCTCGCGCTCGGCGCCGACATCGACGATACCGTTTACGAAACGCTGCTGTACGAAGCAGGTGACTTCGCTGCGCTTGCAAAGGGCTCACACTACGTGTCAGGGACCGGCGACACGGCAACGATCGGTTTCCGCGCCGCATTCAACAAAATCCTCGGCAATAACACCGCCTACACAAACGCGATCGCCGCTTTGGTCGCACAGGACACCAAAGACGACGATGAGCTCTGGTTCGTGACAGAAGCCCTACTTATCAACGAGGAATTAGATCGCGCGCTGGACCTTCTATCCCAATCGACACGGCTCGATTGGGCTCTGGCCCTGCTCCGAAACAGCGAACGTCTATCCGACATTCCCGCATTCATGAAGCACGCTAGCGAAAATGCCGAAGGCCCTCAAGTAGCGCTAAACTTGGAATATGCGGAATTCCTCGCGGGGCACGGTAGACAAAAAGAAGTAGAGGCGCTACTCCTCAAGCTTCTCGCACAACGCGAAGACTATCAGGCCCCAACGGATTACTACCTGGTTTTATACGGGATGGTGCAAAACAACATGAAAGAGGTGGCCTTCAAAGAAGTGATCCGAGAGATTGACTCTCTGAAAACAGACACCGAAAAACAAAAAGTGCTGCTGACCCTGTTTCCTGTTAACGCGACCGAAGCGCGACGGTGGTGGCAGTACTTCCGCAACATGGACACCGACTTAACAACCGGCAAACTCCTCAGCCGGATCGACAATATTCTAACGGCAACCGAAGCCAGTAAAGCAATTCGCGGCTACCTCGAAGGGGCCGAAGGGTATATGGCCACCCAAACGCCGAATGAGCAAGCACTCTGGGTTAGCACGCTCTCCTCCCGATGGCATGCACTCGGCGACACCAGCGAGGCACGCCGCTTGATGGGTGCACTCTTCAAGCGAAACCCCCGTCCGGAATTTGCTCTCTACGTCGCCAGTATATTTGCGGATGAGGAAAACTGGAAGCAGGCCGGCGACTGGTTTAAACAGGCGTGGACCGCAGATCCCGCCCACGCCGCCGCCGCATACGGATATGGCATGAGTCTCACAAAGATGGGCAAGAATGACGACGGACAGAAGATCTTGACGATAGCGCACTGGCTACCTCTGGCCGACAATCGTCGCCGATACCAGCTCTCCGAAATGGCGGCCTACTTTTCAAATACGGAAGACGCACAAAACGAGTGGCTGTTCATCAACACCCTCAACCAATTCAGCTCTTGGTATCGACAATACGCATCCCGAAACCTCGAACAACAGAGCGTCGAAAAAGGCGACTATCACACCGCACTCATCCATCGCCAACGGGGTCTGCTCGATCAACTCCCTCTAACGTCCGGCTACGTGGGCATCAGTGGCTACCTTCTTGGCACCTCCTCGCTGCACGTATATCGCGCTCACACTCTGCTCGAGAAGAAGAAGGCCGCTGCGGCGCTAGACGAGGCACGCAAAGCGTTCTCGATCACCGCTGCTGACATCGACGGCTTAGTGACGCTGTTCGATAAATTCGAAGACCTCGGACACAAAAAACAAGCCAACGCCCTTTTCAAAATGCAGTACGATCATTGGAAAGACGCACTCGCCACCTACCCCGACAGCCCTCTCCTGCACAACAATCTCGCGTGGCTGTGTGCCATCTCCAATCGAAAACTGGACGAAGCGATGACGCTGTCGAAACGGTCCCTCGACCTCTCCGACGGTAATCAGAACTATATCGATACACTCGCAGAAATTTACTTCCGGCTAGGCAACCGTAAAAAAGCCGTCGAGATACAGAAGCGTTGCGTCGCTACCAACCCTGATGTTCAGCTTTTTCAAGACCGGCTGAAGCACTTTCAAGAGTCGCCGCTGCCAAAGAAATAAAGTCGAGCTTGGCTCTAGGCGTGAAACAAGATATCCACAATGTTGTGGATCAGTTTTTCGTCGCTCATCCCATAAGTCACGGATTCAGGAAGGTCCACAGACTCTCGGAGATACTCGACAAGAAAACGAAACAGCTCGATCCGTTCGGCATCCCCGTATCCGGCTCGCCCCAATAAGGCACCCAGAAAATATCCGGCCTCTTGTGGCGAAATCGAATCGCGCAGACGAACCACCAGATTCGAGTGTTCCCGTAGCGAGTTATATTTATCGCTATCAAGCCGAGCTAGCTCCGGCTCGCTTTCCTCCGCGTACCGCACAACAACGGTCCCCGCAACCAAATCCCCGAAGCGTTGACAACGAGGGGATAACCAACAACTCAATCCCCCCACCATTCCCAACAACGGGGCCGCATCCAACACGCGAACCATATTTCGGATCAACACTTGAGAGAAGCGGAGTCGCAAGCCACTCGCATCAATCACGCGCAGCTTCATCATGCGCTTGCCGATCGTGCGCCCTTTCCACAACCATTCGAGCAGTACAAAATACCCAAACCAGAGCACAAAGGTGCCCAGAGCCATAACCGCGCCTAGCAGGTCCTGCGCCCAGCCAAAAAACGAAACGGCTACCATCACAAGTCCCACCTGCATCGCCATCAAGAATCCCACATCTATCGCCCAAGAAACGGCGCGCACCGCCGGACCCCCCAAGGTCATCGAGAACTCGATCCCCTCCGGGGTTTCAATCCGCAACTGATGCGTCTTTCCGTCCCTCATTTCACCACCTGCTTCCCTGACCAGTTCAGCAAGTAGACCAATCCCACCAGCTCAACGACTCCAAAGAAGATCTTCACCGAATAAGGCAAGACCGGCGCATGATATTGTGACATGCACGCTTCAATCAAGCCGGCCCACACCAACATAACCGCCACCCCTCCGATCAAGGTCGCAGCGTCCGGCACGATCTTCCGCATCCGCACGCCCAAAGGCTCACGACTGCCCCAGCCCACCATGGCCGAGCCGATGACCAGGCCCGCTTGCCCCGCGATCAATATGGCAGGAATTTCAATCACGCCATGCGGCATCAACCACGCCAATAGAAAGACAATCTGTCCATCTAAAATGTAGTCGATGCAAACCGCACCCAGGATAATGCCGTTGTAGAACAGAAGCACAATCGTGCCCAGCCCATACAGGACACCCGAGGACATGGTCATAATCGACACTTTTGTGTTGTGCGTCATCAGTTGGGCAGAAAACGACGCCTTGCTGTTACCCATGACGTCGTAGGTCGACCCCGCCTCCTCTTCCATCCGAACACGTTCCGATGGCCGACCCTGTAGGTGCTCAAATGGAAGCAGCACCGGCTTGGCCGCCGCATCCACCGCCAACGCAATGCCGCCAAACACCATACCCACGGCAGTCACGAGGCAGGATACGTGAAATGCCCGTCGCCAGCGGCGGAACGTTTGAGGAAAGATCGTTAAGAACCAAAAGACCGCGCGCACTTTGCCCACAGGTTCGGTGGTGGTATGCACCTCTCCGTACGCTCGCGCGACGAGCGCTTCGAGATAACGATAGGTTCGACGCTCGCTTGTAAACGTAGCCAAGCGTGTCAACGACGAGGCCGCACGGTCATATAAGTAATGAAGCCGCTCCACCTCTTCAAGGTCCAACACTCGCTTACCATTCAGACTATCGAGCATGCCCTCCAACTCGCGCCAGTAGGGGCTTTCGCGCTCAATAAATTTGGGCATATCAACGATCATAAGAGCTGCCTCTGTTTGATGCGCACATACTGGTTCAGCACCTCTGCCGTCAGTCCATCTTCATCAGTGATACTGAGGGTAATCCCGGTGGCCGCTAACTCACGTTCAACTTCTTTGAGTTTCTGCCACACCATGTGTCCCGCCAACTGCCGCACGAGCCCGCGGTGATTCGATACGTCTGTGTGGTCAAACAGAGGGCGGACGCCCTCAGCCTGTATCATATTGACCAGCACCAAGTGATTCCGCCCAACCATCTCGCAACTCTGTGCGAAACTTTCCGCAAAGACAGGATCGCGCAAGTCTGTGAGGAAGACCAATAATGCGCGACGGCGCATCCGAGTACGGATAAAGGTGAAGATGGACTCAAAGTCCGGGTTCACCTTCCGTGGCGTGGCGGTATACAAGGCCTCGCGACACGCGTTAAAGTGCGACTTCCCGCTACTCGCTTTTAAAAAGGTATGCGCCTGATCACTAAAGGTGACCAAGCCAAAATGATCGCCGTGCTGCTCCGCGGTCAGACCCAGCAACAGCGCGGTATTGATGTAGCGCTCTAGCACCGGTTCATCCGACACTCGGCGGGCGCTTAGGCGCGATAGGTCGAGAAAGACATACACCTCCTGCGTGCGTTCGGCCTGATAGGTCTTCGTGATCGGTGAATTTCGCTTGGCGGTCGCCTTCCAATCAATCGTATCGAGCCCATCTCCCGGCTGGTATTCGCGTAACTGATCAAATTCACGGCCTTGGCCGGTCATGCGAATCAAGTGCGACCCCATTTTTCCGCCGCGCAAAAACAGGGCCGCCGCCTGATTCCGGTCTTCCAGTAGGTTGGGGTAGCTTCGAATCTCACCCACACTCGCACTGCTCCCGCGAAGGTTCCAAAAACCCAAGGGTGACATCGTAATATAATAACACGTGTCCAACACAAACTTGCCGCGCTTACGCGAGACACACGGCCAGTCGACCAGATAGTCCTCTGAGCGTCCGTCCAACTTCACCGGATACGTTTCCATTTCCGACTCGATCGTCACGGGCAGCGGCAAACCGATCTCCAGCGCGTGCACCGTTGATTCCCCACGCCGAATGCGTAGGCGAATCGAACCCGGACGATCGCGAGTCAGCCGAGCCAAGCCCTCGTAACACACCTCCAAGCCCAACTGACGCCAATACCCCAACGCCCCATCAATGCCCGCCACGACGAGCAACGCGGCGTAGGCCGACGGACACACCCAGCCGTAGTCAGGATAGTTCGCCGATACCGCCGCAGTCGGCAATAAGCTCATCACCCAAAAAAGCAATCTGTTACGCGGAGAAATCATCGAGGCACTGCAACCTCCGCCAGAATGTTCGTCACGGTCTCTTCAATGCTCAAGCCTTCAATTTCATATTCCGGACGTAGGATCAGGCGATGCCCCAGTACCGGCTGCGCCACATCCCGGATATCATCCGGCGTCACAAAGTCACGATCGTCCACCGCTGCACGCGCTCGCGATGCCATCAGCAGCGCACTCGTAGCTCGCGGACCCGCGCCCACCAGAATGCTCGGGTGCTCCCGGGTGCGTCGGACGAGATCCACCACGTAGCCAATCAACTCCTCGCGCAACACGACCTGAGTGAGCACCTCTCCAAGGCCCGCTAACTCCTCCATAGTAATCACACTCTGGACCCCACCTGACTCCAAAACGCTTTCGGGACTCACACCCGAAACAATCCGTTGCGCGAGCTCCAACTCCGCGTCGCGTTCAGGACAGGACATCGTCAACTTGAACATGAACCGGTCCTTCTGCGCTTCCGGCAAGGGGTAGGTCCCCTCATACTCGATCGGGTTCTCTGTAGCGAATACGGTGAAGTTTTCACCCAAGGCATGCGTCTCACGATCAATCGTGACTTCGCGCTCCTGCATAGCCTGCAGCAAGGCGGACTGTGTCTTAGCAGGTGCGCGATTGATCTCATCCGCCAAAAGGAAGGTCGTGAAAATCGGCCCAGGGATAAGCTTAAACTCTTGATCGCGCAAATTGAAAATATTGGTTCCCGTGATGTCCGACGGCATCAGGTCCGGCGTGAACTGAATCCGGTTGGTATCACACCCCAATACTTTTGCCAGGGTCCGGACCAGTAAGGTTTTTGCAACACCGGGCACACCTTCTATCAAGGCATGACCACGTGAAATAATCGTGATCAGCGCAAAGTCGATCACGTCCTCATTCCCAATAATCACTTTCCCCACCTCCGCGCGGGCACGCTGGATGACGTCTTTGAATTGTCCCAATTCCATACTCTACTCCTTCTCGTTCAGTTTCGTACAAATACTTTTATACACATCCACGTCTCGATCTTCGCTTGGCTTTTCTTCCGCCCAACGAACCAATTCATTAATATCGTCTACACGCCTTTTCGTCAGCCGCGTCGACGCTCCCGCTGATTTTTTAAACACCGTCAACAACGTTCGAATCATCAAATGCCGACTGACATGACGGTCTAACAAATTCTCTAGTCCGGATAACGAATCGCGGCCATCTTTCGAACTCTGGAAACTCGCCCACTTGTCATACGAATAGAGCGGTACAACCCGCGCCGTGGATTTCCATACAAAAAGGATCGCCAAAATCGTCAGCCCCAACGCAAGTCCCTCAAGGTGATACTTGCGCGCCAAGGTCGCAACGCCCTGATTAGCAACCACCCCGAAGTGCGTTTCATCGAATACAATCGTCGCCGACTCCCCCACCGCCCACCGGAGAAAAGAAGTCGCTCGGTCAGAACGCAACGCCCGATTCGTAAAGGGATAGGTCACCGTAGAGGCCACCACCGTTCCCTCACCAAATGCGCGCTCCACGATCACCGGCCGACCAGACAATTCATAGATGACGCGCCAACCCTCTCGGAGGTCATCGAAATAGAGGTCTGTGAAGGTCGTCAGCGTTTCGGTCACATCTTCTGGCGCACCTTTCGCCCGCTGGGCGCTCTTCCCCGCACGGTTCATTACGGCCACGTTTAACCCCAGCGCGGCATGAAAGTCGTGAAACAAGGCCTCCCTTAGTGTTTCTTCAACCCCAATGGAAAACGTGTTGGTCCCAACCACGATGCCGTTGGTCGCGACGCTCGTGACGTTCGTTGCCACCTGCAATTGATTCGTGGACCACGTCAAACCGTTGGTGCTCAGAGACAGGATCTGATTTTCCCATTCGTATTTGGCAAAGGTCATCACCACGCGCCCGCCACTGCGCAGATCCAGCAACATCTCGGCCCCTTCAGCGATCGGCGTCACCAACCCCAAGTAGAGCAACGTTTTATTCTCATAGTCCTGTTGTCCATGCGGCAGGTCCGTTTTTCGCGTCGATCCCCGGCCGTCCAAACGACCCAGACTCTCATACAGAATCTTTGTACCCAGCTGATCTTCTCGATAGCTCGAGTAGCCCGGATACATGTCGCCGGTGCTGAAGCGCATACGCAGCATCGTCGTTAAGCCGGCACAGAGTGCTGCCAACACTAAAATGAGCATGATCGCATAGCGACGATTACGAGACTTTTGATCGGACATAACCGAGGATCCTATTTTTATTGGTCTGGAAAAGTGTCACAACCACCTGATCCACCAGATGATCCCCGTACCAACTACACTCCACCTGCCGCAAATTATCCACAAAGGCCGTGATCACCTCAGGTTTGTCACGCAGTCCCCGCTGCACTTCGCGCGAATAGTCACGGTTGGACTTGTGGCGCGCGAGTCGGACGACTCCGATGTGCGCAAGCGCCGCGAGAGTCGCTAAGTAGAACGCACGCAATGCAAGGCGCAGCTCCCCTTTTGAAAGAAAATCCTCGCCCATGCGAACCCACTCGTCGCTCGGGAGCTCATCGGCCATCACCGACTCATCCGCTACATTAGGTAGTGCCGGGACCACCGCTACCGCCTGCGCCGCAATGCCGTGCATGGCAGCCACTCGTCGATTTTTTTTAACGACCATGCACAACAACGCCACAACAATGCCTACCGCAGCAACCACGACAACTAAAAGAGCCCAACCCATCGAATCGAGCCCTTGCCAAAAACCCCAGTTCCAATTCCAATTCCAGCTCCACGCTCCCGGCGGCTTGACCGGCTTGGGGTTCGTCGGTTTGAAGAGGTCCTCCATCCATGTCTCTACAGCTTTCATTGCCGTTTTAAACATATCCCGCAGCGTTAAAAGAGCCTCACTCTCGTCGATCACAAGCGCCTCATCCTCACCGTTCGTTCGCGGGGTGCGCCATTGATACTCGCGCTTCTGAAGCACGGCATCGATATGGTTATCTAGCGGGACGTCCGCCGCAACAACCGGGACCGTCGCACCCTCTTGTGCCGATGCCGGGCGAGCAAAGAAAAACATGCCCGCCACAAAGAGAGTCACTAAACTCAAGCGCGCGGCCATTCGGCGGTAGGTCAAGATATCGGTTCGAATCGCTTCGCCAGTTTCCAGGGACCCGCCATAGTAAGCGCGCAGGGTGTAAATGGTTTTAATAATCGGATCCATCGCTAGAAAACACAGACAAAAAATCATCGCCAGATAGGAGGAGTTCAACACCGACCACGGCCCTGCCATATTGAACATCGTGTGAACCCCCAGAAACGTGCGCATGGCCCACGGAATCAGTGCGAGACACATGCCCACATTTATACTAAGCAGCATGCCAAGCGGCGACATAGGGATAAACATGATCATCACCATGCCAAATCCCACCCACGAAATCATGTCCGTTCCCGCCATCAACTCCAAGGTGTTCGGATTTCCTCGCAATAAAAAAGCCATCAAAAGGGCCGCGCCTATTACGACACCCAGGTTCCACGGACTAAACAGCCAAATGGCGGTCATGTTCTGTTTAGGCCACAAGGCGGCCTGCCGCCAAGCGCGTGCGAGAAGTCGGTCCGGGGCACCCTCCTCGTCGTCCAAGACGGTAACGTTATGAAAAAACGCATAGGCCCAAGGAAAGGGAAGCATCGCGAGCAAGGCAAGCGGAAGAACGATCAACGAGAGCGCCTGCATAAAGACCTGACGATGAAAAATCCGCCACACGCGAGCAACCGTCCACGGCCGCGCAGGGCGACCCGAGATAAACTCCCTTACGCCTGTGGTAAACACCACGTGCCACACCTTCATCCACACAAACAGAACGGCAAGCGCGGCGGCCGTCGGCGCTATCGACAAGGTCGCCGTTGCATTGCGGCTCATATCGAACCAATAAAACAGAAGCGTCAACATGAAGGGAACCGTGCCCACTAAATAGGCCAGATGGACGCCAAGCGGACAATGCCGTATCGCGTAGAGCGCCTCTTCCCCAAGGACTAGACCTGGAACACCATCAATTCTCACCCCATCTTTACGCTTCCGCTTAGAACGCCTCATGGGCTCCCCTTCGCAGACTCAAAGACTCCATCGTGAAAACTGGACGGTAGATCCTGCAACCAGACACCCACACAGAAGAATATCAGCCATAACAAAATGAACGCAGTGACAATCTTGACGGGCATCAAGAGTTTACCGATGGAGCCAGGTCCAGATTCTTTTTTTGGCGCCGCTACCGCCAGACAGGTTGAGCAAATCACGCGGCCCTTGTGCTCAGTCACACATTCCCGACAATAGAAGCGTTCACACTCCGGACAGCGCGCGGCCGCTTCTCGCTCCTCGTGTAAAAAACATCGGGTCGCTTGTAGGGTGGCCATTAAGGGGCGTCCGTCGGCTCAACAGGCACAGGGGGTACAACGAAATCTGTCATAGTGGGCATTTCTGGCGGAGAAACAGGCTCGATGGGTGGCACCGTCGGCTTGGCCGCCGCGGCCTTGGGCGTCGGTCTCCCCCCTAAGGCGTCATAGAGGCTTTCGGCATCCTCAGGTAATTCTCCTTGAATCGGATCAATCCACTCGTGAAGCGCCTCCACAAATTTCGCGCCCTTTTTCAAACGGTCGATGGCGCCGATGCGCGTGATCCCGGATGTCGTTCGGATATAACAATCAATCGTCGGACCCGTAACCATGTTCACTCCCATCACAGCAAAAAAAACGACGGCCGCAATCACGAAGCCGATGAACCCTCCGGTTATTCCCTCGCTCAGGAATCCTAAACCAGACAGCAACATCACCCCTCCGACGACTCCAGCAGCGAGATTGATCCAAACGCCTTGCGTCGTACGACGCATATAGACAGCCTGCAAGTCGGCCAAGTAAAACCGGTAATATCGCTCCGCGTATCCAGACGAGTTAACAAGCAGCAAATGATCCTCTGACCGCCATAACCGCGAGCGCAGCCCCGAATCCCGCCCCGAGAATCGGGTTTTCTGATAAATAGGCGCTCCCTCACTCATGACACCACATCTCCTAAGAAAAGAAAGAGGACCCAGAGAAGGGCCGCACCTAAGCTGACGCTTGAGAGGAAGAGCGCAGCTCGAAAACGCCAAGGCCCCACCGGCGTGAGTGAAATCGGTTTCTTTCGGAAGCGACGGACATTGTAAATCGCCGATCCTCCCGTGAGACACGCAAAACCAGCCCAGATCGACGCCCCCACCCGCGCGGAAGAACCCTCGTCAAACAAACCAACGAGGATCGCGACTCCGGACAGTAACACCGTCACAATCGATAAACTAAACGCGGTCACGTCAGCCCGCTTCGATCGCGACATCAATTCTACCTTATCGCCGCTTTTGCGCCCGGACTCCAGACAGCCCGCGCAGGTTGTTATGTCGTTGAGCTCAATCGAGCACAGTTGACATAGAAAACGGCCGCAAGCGTCACACACATGCTCCGCTTTCTTGATTTCATGAAAAAAACAGCTAGCGTCATCTTCGCTCAACAAGGCCTCCGCAGCCTTCCCCTTGACCGGAGGCTTGAATAGGGCTGGGAAGACGTCAACGCGGCCACGGACATTACATTTTCTGCACAGCGACAGCCCCGCTTGATTACACGCGGCCCAAGGAATCACGCGCTTGCACTTCCGGCAGGCCAACTGTTTTTCGAGTTTGCGACTCATCTCTAAAATACCCAGCGCTGAAGCATGGCTCAGGTCGGGACCCCTCGCACCCTGACACGTACACAGTTTCGCCACACAATAAGGAGAGGAAAGTAGCCGAATACCGCCGAATTTACAAGGTCAAAGCCGAACACGCTCAGAGCCTTAGCCCCGCTCCGGCTCAGCCAAGTCCTCATAAAAAAGACAGCTGCCGATCACCAAGGTCGGAACCACAAAACACGCGATCACAAGCGCTAGTGGGCACAGGCCAAGAAACACAAACGCGGACGCGGCATACGGAATAAGGGGTCCCGGCGAAACGAGAAGAATAAGAACAAGCGGAATCACCAACACAAAGCCCTGCCGGATATGCATCCCTAATAACTTGAGGCCTTTTCCACGAATCAAACGTCGTCCGTCTTGCAAGCAAGTCAGAGCAGGCTTCTCCGGCGCATCCACCGCAACAAGCACCGCCATCAAAATGGGGTAGGCGTACAGCAAGCTTCCCACAACCATCACGACAGAAGCAAGCAGACCCAAAATCAACGCTGCAACGTCACCAAAAATCGAGAGTTCAGAAAGACTTTCAAGAGCCACTAAACACACAAGTCCATACACACCCACCAAAAGCGCGCCCCATAGAGAAATTTTTAAATTCCGCTCAAAATTCGAGAAGCCAGAAAAAATGACGAACAGGGCCCCGCCTTCAGCTCGGCTAATTCTCAAAAAGCACCGACAGAGACCCACCAACATCGGCCCAACCAAGCAAAGGGCAGAGATCCCGAAAAGGACGACAAACACCCACTCCGAGCCCACAATCATTGCACTGATCAGTATACCAAGCAGAACAACACCGGAAAAAAATCCTCCCAAAAACAGGGGGCCCAAGACCGCTATGCGCTGGCCACGTAGTCGCTCCCGCGTCCGCTGAATAAGGACCTGGACGAGCGTTGTGCCGCCCGTGCCTGCGCTCTGCTCCGATACACCGGTTTCGCGAAGGCGTTGAAAAAAATGCGGCTTACAGGCCGCACACAGCTCGTTCCCCTCAAAGCTCAAAAGCTCCTCTTCTGGAAAAACTTTTCGACATTGGGAGCACGCTCGCTCACCTGCCTGTTGATCTTCTTCGGTCATGGTCTCGGGTCTCGTAAACGCTTAGTACATCGGGCCTCGACTCTCCGAACGTGGGCGAGCCTATAACGATCGGCGGGGCCCAGCCTGATCAATCGTCAATCGGCTGATTAGGGTCCGGAAGATCATCATAGAACGCAACAAGCACACCCTCACGGTACACCTGAAAGGCTAAGGCGCCTGCCACCATAGCAAAGACCGCGACCACTCCGATCAGGCCAACTGCAACCATAGCACTCGCGGCTCCGCCGGCGCCAGCTCCTCCCATCACTCCTGCGATCACGGCCATGATAAAGACAGGCAGAAAGAACCAGCAACTAATTCGCAGCAGCAGCAATAACAAACGTCCCTTGTTACCCTTCATCAACTCGACACTGCGACCCACACACTCCATCGGCCCCAAGTCGGGGTCGTCCGCAGCCACCAGCCATACCATGGCGTAAGCGAGCGATCGATTGATCAAGGGCGCCAAGCCAAGCGCCATCATGAAGCCGCCGGCCACAATCCAACCCGTTGCCATACCGGGCGGAACGATCGTCGTGGGAAACACGCCTGACGCGCTCATCGTCGCAAAGCCCGAGACCATAAGCAGGCCAATCATCGGCGCAAAAAATAAACTTCCCCACAAAAGAATCAAGAGCGTCACCCATAGGGCCAACAAGGTATTGCGCCCGAATTCAGAGAACCCCGAGAACGCGACGTTAACCGACACCTCTTCCTGTCTCACCGTTTGTAAAAAATAGCGGGATCGGCCCACGGCAAAGACACCCACCACAGCCAGAGGCGCAACCATGCCTATCACCGGAATCAGCGATCCCACACCACTGATCATCTGTTCAGCCATGCCCACCAAAATAATGGTACCCACACAATACCACCATCGCCCACTAAGCCCAACACGCGCCTGCGCCGTAATCTCTGCTAAGGGAAGCGATCCGCCGGTGCCACGGCCTCGCACCTGTCGCACATGCCCAGCTTCACGCAAGCGCCCAAAAAACGCAGGCTTGCAGTCCACACAAACCGTGTGCCCTTCAAAGTCCATCAGTTCTTGAGCAGGAAAAAGTCGATTACATTGAGAGCAGGCGGCACTGGAATCATCCTCCTCGTCGCCCACGGCTTCAGTCGCCGCCTCGGGATCGCGTTGGCGCGCTGGCGCTTCTTCGCGCACCGCTAACTTCAATCGGGATTCCCCTGCATCCGCCTCAGCGGCCACAACGGGTGCTGCAGCGCCCAGCGTCGCATGCTCCACCCAGTCACTCATGGATGCATTCCAGACGAGCGTCGTCGCCTGGATCGTGCCCACTGACACCAAGCTCTGAAACGAGTCGTCAGAAATAGGCCCTTGTTGCGCTCCGTCTACAAGATAGTACCACTCCATAAATCCAGCCTTTCTCTATAAAACACGGCATTCATGATGCCGCAAACTCTGTCACGTCAGCCTAGCCGCAGCCTCTACCACGAACAAGGGATTTAACCGTATCCACCCAAAAAAGAGCATCCTTGACATACCAGACAAATGTCTGGTAGCGTTCATTTCATGTCACCACGACCACCATTCGGCCAGACCCGCGAAAAGGTTTATCGCTTTGTTCGCGATCGCATCGAAAGCGGACTTCCGCCAACGGTTCGCGATGTACAAGCGGCCATGGGCTTTCGCGCCGTGCAAAGCGCACGCGAACATCTTGAGCGACTCGTGAGCGAGGGGCGCCTTCTTAAACAAGCCGGCACTGCCCGCGGCTATCGCTTGCCACAGTCGTCAGGCCCTCTCCCGCGCCAGATCCCCATTCTTGGACGCGTGCAAGCCGGTGCGCTTACGGCCGCTATTGAAGATCTTGATGACACGATCCCGATCGACGCCAGTATTCCCGGCGAACTTTTCGCTCTACGCGTACGGGGCTTCAGTATGAGAGATCTCGGCATCCTGCCAAACGACATCGTGATTGTTCGCTCTCAACCCACAGCTAATTCCGGCGAGATCGTTGTCGCTCTCGTTGATGATGAAGCCACCGTCAAGACGCTGAAGATTAAGCAGCAACGCATCGAGCTTCATCCCGCGAACGATGACTTTGAACCCATCATTCCCCCACCGGATCAATGCACTATTCTAGGAAAAGTCATCGAAGTCCGCCGCTCGTTTGAGGCCGCACGCCGGTGACCCATGAACAGTCAAGATCTCGCCAGCAAAATCAAAGGGGTTCGTGTCGCCAGTCAACTTTTGGCAACACACGACACGTCTACGCCCCACGCTTGGACACTCGACGCCCTTGCGGGACGTTTTGTTGAGCTTTTCGGCGGCGCGGCGACCAGCGCGCTTTCGATCGCTACAAGTCTCGTTTACCAAGCACAATGCTCAGATCAGCCTTGTGCCTGGATCGCGAATACACACTCCATTTTTTATCCGCCGGACTTCGCCGCGTCCGGCATCGACCTCGATGCGCTTCCCGTTATCCGCGCGCCTGATCCCACCCGAGCCGCACGCGTCTCGGACATGTTGCTCAAGTCAGGCGGCTTCGCGCTAATCGTACTCGACCTCGGTAGCCACCACCAGTTACCCATGGCCTGTCAGACACGACTCACCGGCCTCGCCAAACATCACCACACCGCTGTCATCTGCCTCACGCGTGTCAATAAACGATCGAGCCTCAGCTCGCTGGTTTCTATGCGCGCGGAGAGTCAACGCTCGCGCCATCAATTCAATCAATTCGACTGCGCGCTCACGGTGACGAAAGACAAACAATCGCGCCCCGGTTGGCAACATAAGGAGGTGCACTGTGGACCGGATGGCTTGTGTTAACCTCCCCGAGTTCCCACTGCAAATTCTCCTAAAAAGCCATCCGGACTGGGAGCATCAGCCCGTCGCCGTTGTCGACCAGGATAAACCCCTCGGGGTCATTCTTTGGATCAACGACTACGCACGTGACGCACAGATACTCACCGGCATGCGCTATGCCGCTGGCCTCGCCCTCGCACGCGACTTGCGTGCGGCTGTTGTAAGCGAGGATGACATTGAGGCCGCAACGGAAACAATCGCCCGTCAACTCCTGACGTTTAGTCCTCGCATTGAACCCTCACCCACGGAACCCGGAATTTTCTGGATGGATGCCTCCGGCCTGCAGCGCCTCTATCGCTCGTTGACTCTCTGGGCCACGACACTGTCGGACGATCTACGCGACAACGGATTTTCCGCAAACGTCTCCGTCGGCTTCACTCGCTTCGGTAGTTACGCCACGGCCCGTGCTCTGTCGGAAAACAGGGTGTTCGATTCTATAGACGAAGAGCGTCTCTGCCTGGATGCAGTCCCCGTCCAACATCTGGGCGTCACCCCCCGATTGCGCGACTCCCTTGCAAAACTGGGCATTCATGATCTCGGTCACTTCATCACACTTCCGCCCGATGGCATTCGACGGCGTTTCGGTCGTGAGGCCCATGACTTACACGCCCTCTCCCGCAACACCCACACGACACCTCTAAAACCTTTTATCCTAGACGAACCTGCACGACGCGTTCACCCCTTTGACGTCGCAGAAACAAATCGAGCCCGACTGGTCACACAACTTTCTCCCATGCTCACCGCTCTTCTACACGACCTATCGGATCGACGCCAAGCCCTCGAACATGTTCGCCTCTCTCTAACGCTGGATGACCGCCGTTACCTGCTCGAATCCTTAACGCCTGCTTCGCCTACACTCAACAGCGTTCATTTACTCGACCTCCTGCGGCTACGCATCGACTCGCTGGTTCTCAGTGCGGGCGTGGTGGAGATGATGATCGAAGGGCACGGCATCAATGCCGCCGCTCACCAACTCGAAATGTTTCACGACGCCCACACCCGTGACAGAAGTGCCGTTAACGATTCCTTCGCCGCCATCCGCGCTGAATTCGGTAACGACGCAATCCTTTACGCCCGAATCCAGGATGCCCACCTTCCAGAGTCGCGTGTTGATTGGGCCCCACTCCATCACCTTCCCCCCGCCCGACCTCGCATAACCACCGATGCGCCACTCGTGCGTCGCCTATACGACACACCCGTCGCCCTTTCTCTACACACCGACAAACCTCCCTCGGGTATGCTCATTGCCCGTGCGGCCGATGGTCCGATTGAAGAGGTTATCGGACCCCACACGGTTCGCAGCCACTGGTGGCACGTACCCGTTACTCGCGCCTATTACTATGTTCGCACCCAGAGCGGACGTTGGCTGTGGATTTTCCACGACACCACGCAACACAAATGGTACATGCACGGGGAAGTCGAATGATGCCGAGCTATGCACCGCTCTGGTGCAAGTCCAATTACTCGTTCCTTGAAGGCGCAAGCCATCCCCACGAACTGATCGAAACCGCCCATGCACTCGAGCTCCCCGCCATTGCGATCACCGATCGCAATGGCGTCTACGGCATGGTGCGCGCCCACAAACGCGCACTCGAACTAAACCAGCATCTCATTGTTGGCGCTGAACTCACCGTGGATGATGACTCCACGGTCACACTGCTCGCAAGCTCTCGCGAGGGTTACACCCAACTCTGCCGACTTATCTCTACCGGTCAACGGCGTACACCTAAGGGAGAGTGCTCCGTCAGTTGGGACGAGATCTGTGAACACGCACACGACCTCATCGCTCTCTGGGGCGGGTCACAAAGCCTCTTGGTGGCGGAACGCGAGCCCACGGATGTGGCGGATGCCTTACGTCGCGCGTTCGGCGATCGTCTCTACGCCGTGTTAACGCGACATCATGAAAGCAGTGATACGTTGCGCGAACATCGTTTACGCACACACGCCGAGCGCTACGACATCCCCACCCTCGCAAGCATGGAAGTGCTCTATCACACTCCCGACCGTCAAGACCTTCAAGATGTGCTCACCTGTATTCGGCATGGCGTGACATTGAGCGATGCCGGAACCCGCCTACAACCCAACCACCATCATGCACTCCTCTCATCAGAGGCTTTTCATGACCTGTATCGCGACGACCCCGAGTCCGTTTCACGAACCCTCGACATCACTTCGCGTTGTCAGTTTTCCCTGTCAGACATTCGGTATCGCTACCCCTCTGAGCGCCTCCCCGACGGCAAGACGTCCGCAGAGTGGCTGCGACATCTCACCACCACCGGTGCACAAGGTCGCTACCCCGAAGGCGTTCCAGATGCGGTTCATGTGCAGTTGGAAAAAGAACTCGCAGTCGTTCATGAACTCGAGTACGACGGCTATTTTTTGACCATGTGGGAAGTGGTTCGTTACTGCCGCGAAAATGCAATCTTGTGTCAGGGACGCGGGTCAGCAGCCAATTCAGCCGTCTGCTACTGCCTCGGGATTACCGCCATCGACCCAGTTCGCATGGGACTCTTGTTCGAACGTTTCCTTTCTAAGGAACGGGCTGAGCCGCCCGATATCGATCTGGATATCGAGCACAACCGTCGTGAAGAAGTCATCCAACATGTGTATCAAAAATATGGACGTAACCATGCTGCAATGGTCGCAAACTGCGTTCGCTATCGCACGAAGTCCGCCCTGCGCGAAGTCGGTAAAGTGCTGGGACTTAATGAAACGGACCTCGCTCGCATCACACGCATGCTCTCCCATTTCGAATCCGCATCGGCGGAAACCCTCACCGAGGCAGGCATCAACCCCGCGCTGCGACTGCATCAGAACCTGTTACGCCTCAGCGAAGAGATACAAAATTTTCCCCGCCACCTGTCCATTCATCCCGGAGGATTTCTGCTCGGCCACGAACCTGTTCATCACCTGGTTCCCGTTGAAAATGCCACGATGCCAGATCGCACGGTGATTCAGTGGGATAAAGACGACCTCGAAGACTTAGGCCTCTTCAAGGTCGATCTACTCGGTCTCGGTGCACTTAATGTCGTTCATCGCGCCTTCGATCTCATCGAATCCCATACCGGCGAAACGCTCTCGATGGCCACGATTCCTCCACAAGACGAACCGACCTTCGACCTGATGCAGCGCAGCGACACCGTCGGCGTCTTTCAAATAGAAAGCCGTGCACAAATGGCGATGCTTGGGCGACTCAAGCCTCGAAACTATTACGACCTCGTGATCGAAATCAGCATCGTGCGTCCAGGCCCCATTACAGGCGGCATGGTGCATCCTTTTCTCCGACGCCGAAACGGTGAGGAAGCCATCACCTACCCGCATCCCAGTCTCGAACCCGTCCTTAAAAAAACTCTCGGCATTCCCCTGTTTCAAGAACAGGTGATGCAACTCGCGATCATCGCAGCCGACTACACGCCAGGCGAAGCCGATCAATTGCGGCGCGACATGGCAGCCTGGCGCAAGCACGGCCGCATGGAGCAGCATCGCGATCGATTGATCACGCGCATGCTCGCAAAAGGTATTCCGTACGAAGTCCCCGACCGCGTGTTTGGACAGAGCCGCGGATTCG
>CAXMRT010000314.1:0-8705 GCA_964196025.1 uncultured Gemmatimonadales bacterium
TCGGATGGGAGTGGGTAAAAGTGGGGTTTGCGTGCTGGAAAACCGGCGATGTTTTTGCGGGAGTTTCGAAACATCACTCGGCCTGGACCGTAGCGGTCGAGCAAGTCGCTAATGGGTTTGCCTGCGGCTATCAGTGTGTCGGCTTCGCGAGCGGTAGCGATGTGTTGCGCGGCTTCCTCTTGAAAGGTTTTGAAGCTTGGGTAGCGCTCTGGGTCGAGAAGGCGAAGGCGTGCAAAATGGCTTTCGGGGCCGAGACCTTCGGGGGTCGCCGTGAGGAGCAGCACGTTCGGAGTTTTGCTCGTAAGGGCCTCGACGAATGTATAAAGCTTGCTAGGGCTCTCGGGGCTCCATTTCAAGTGATGGGCTTCGTCGATGATCAGAAGGTCCCAATCGGCTTGGTGAGCCTGCGCGAGTCTGCGGTCTTGTTGATCAAAGAGACTAGTGGCTGCCAAGATGATTTGTTCATCTAAGAAGGGGTTGTTGTCCGGGCTGCTAGGTTCTGCCGCGAAGCAGCGTTCTTCGTCGAAGATCGAGACCGTGAGATTGAAGCGTCGTAAGAGCTCGACGAACCATTGGTGGACCAGGGCTTCGGGAACCATGATCAGCACACGAGTGACGCGGCCGGTGAGTAGGAGGCGGTGTAAAATAAGGCAGGCTTCAATCGTTTTTCCCAGCCCTACTTCATCTGCGAGCAGGATCCGTGTGGCCATTCGGTTGGTGGCTTGGGCGGCAATGTAGAGTTGATGCGGGAGTAGGTCGATCCGGGCGCCATTGAAGCCGTGGACACCGGATTTGTGGACGCGTGCGCGATGGAGCCACGTGTCGTGGCGTAGGGCGAAGATGTCTGGGGTATCGATAGTCCCTTGCAGGAGCCGGTCTTGTGGGCGTAAGCAGGGGGGGGTGTCGGACAACAGTGTTTCTGGAATGTCCGGTCCATCGCCAGAATAGGTGAAAAGCCCTTCCGTTTCGGTGACGGTCTCTACAATCATGCTTTTGCCGGTGTTGGTCGTGATGGTTTCACCGGGTTTGAAGACTGCTCGGGTTAGCGGGGGGCTTGCGGCTGCGTAGATCCGTGTTTCGTCGCTAGCAGGAAAGATCACGGTTAGGCGTCGCCCGTCTAGTGTCAGGATCGTGCCCAGCCCAAGTTCGGGTTCTGTGTCGCTGGCCCATCGCTGGCCTGGTAGAAATCGTTGCATGGCACAATGTAGACCGCTGTCGGTGAAAAGCAAATCTCTTTGTCGCCAAGAGGGCGCGATCGTCTGTTGACCTTTTTCGACCCTGTTCTATACTCTCTTTAGATAGTGGAAGCTTATTGAATCATATAAACGGAGAGGCGCGATGATGCGAGTAATCAAGTGGGTGTTTTGTGCGGGACTACTGTTGCCACTAGTGGCGGGCGCTGGGCCTATTCAAGTGTCATTGACTCCGGATATACAGATCATCAACAAAGCGGATGATGTTGGCATCTTGCGCCTGTCTATCGTCGGTCGGAATAATAACCTGAATGGGTTGGACCTTGGACTCGGAAACTTTACCGACGGATATTCCTCGGGAATTGGGATCGGTGTCATGAATATTGTACGCGGGGACATGTTGGGTGCTCAAGTAGGTGTGATCAACCGGGCTGCCGGGACGATGAAATTTCTCCAGGTGGGGAATCTCAATTGGGCGGGTGCTGCCACGGGTATGCAAGTGGGAGGCGTCAACGTCGCGGAAACAATGAGTGGGATACAGGTTTCTTTGGTGAACTATAGCGGAATCAACTCCTGCTTGCAGGTGGGACTGTTGAACATCGGGGCGAATACGACTGGCTGGCAAGTGGGGTTGATCAATATCAATCAGTCTGAATCCGCGAGCTTCCCAGTGTTGCCCTTTATCAACGGAAGCTTCTAGGGCGGTTTTTCTTCACCCTCGCTACGACGAGTGATGCAGGGGTTTGGCTAGCTCATTGTGTCGAGTTTTTCCCAGCGCGTGTAGAGTGCTTGAAGCTCTGCGTCGAGCGCGGTCAACCGTTGCTGGTCGCGTTGGAGGTCGTCTGCTGAGAGCTTGAAGTATTCCGGCTGGTTCATCTTTGCGTGCAACTCATTTTGTTCGGTTTCGAGTTTATTGATTTGTCCGGGAATTTGTTTGAGTTCGCGTTTTTCGTTGAAGCCAAGTTTTTTCGCTGGAGCAGACGCTGCTTTAGCGGGCTTCTTTTTTGGGGGGGCTGCCGCCGGGCCAAGGGTTTGGCCGGACTGCAACCAGTCGCCATAATTGCCGACATACTCTGTCACCGGAGTCTGTTCTTTTAGGATCAACAGGCTGCTGACCACGTTGTCGAGGAACGAGCGATCATGGCTGACCAGCAGGACGGTTCCTGTATAGTCTAGGATCTGTTCTTCGAGCAGCTCTAGTGTCTCCGTGTCGAGATCGTTGGTTGGTTCATCCATGATCAGTAGGTTCGACGGTAATGCGAAGAGCTTTGCGAGGAGGAGGCGATTGCGCTCTCCGCCGGAAAGGACACCCACGGGTGAGCGTGCGCGCTCGCTGGAAAACAGGAAATCCTGCAGATAGCTCATGACGTGGCGGGGGTTGCCGTTGATGGTCACGGATTCGTTCCCGTTGTTCACATTTTCGGCGACGGAGGCGGAGTCGTTGAGGACGGCACGGTGCTGGTCAAAATAGGACACCTCAAGTTTCGTTCCGTGAGTGACAGAGCCTGTCTCGGGGGTGAGGTCCGCGGTTAGGAGTTTTAGGAGGGTTGTCTTGCCTGAGCCGTTTCGGCCCACAATGCCGATCTTGTCGCCACGCATGATCTGGACATCGAGGTCGGAGATAATAGGGGATTCTTTTGGATAGGCGAAGGATACGTCGGTTGCAGTGATCACCTTTCTGCCGGAGCGCTCGGCTTGCTGTACCGAGATACGTGCGTTGCCTTCCTTCTCTCGTCGGTCGCGCCGCGAATTCCGCATATCGAGGAGTGCGCGTACGCGTCCCTCGTTTCGTGTTCTGCGGGCCTTAATTCCTTGTCGAATCCAGACTTCTTCTTTTGCCAACTTTTTGTCAAACACAGCATTGCGAACGGACTCCTCATGGAGTTGCGCTTCTTTGCGTGTCAGATAGGTGTCGTAGTCGCAGGACCAGTTGCTTAGTTTGCCGCGGTCTAGATCGATCACGCGATTGGCCATACGCCGAGCGAAGGATCGATCATGTGTCACAAAGAGGAATGTCTGGCTGTGGCGAAGAAGAAAATCCTCGAGCCAGATAATGGAATCAATATCTAAATGGTTTGTTGGTTCATCGAGGAGCAGAAGGTCCGGTTCGCAGACCAGTGCGGCGGCGAGTAGCGCGCGTCGTTTTTGTCCGCCTGAGAGAGTAGAGAAATCATCGAATCCATTGAGGTCGACATGCGAGAGGACCTTGCCCACTGCTTGATTGGTCTCCCAGAGGTCGGTGCTGTGGCCGAATGCGCTGAGTCCGGCAGCGACGATTTCGCCCACGAAGCCTTCCGTATTGGGTGGGACATCCTGTTGCATGTAGGCGATGCGAGTGTCTTTTGCTTTCCGGATATCGCCATCATCGGGATTAATGCTTCCGCAGAGGAGCTTCAATAGCGTGGACTTTCCTGTCCCGTTACGCCCCACTAGACAGGCGTGGTCACCGGTCTCTATATTAAGGTCTGCGTTGTCGAGTAGGAGCCCGGCGCCATACCCGAGACTGATATTGTGCATGCTAATAAGTGCCATATTGGTCAACCCTTCGAAAAATCAAATGAGCAAGAGTGTAGGGTCGGCTTGCCCGCGCGTCCAGCCTTGAGAAGGGGGAGTTTTCAACGACCCTGGGGACTTCGCTCGACGAACGCTGTATGGGAGGATAGGATGGTCGAATGTCAGAGTCCCAAAAGAGTAGTCCCGAGCCGAGCGCTGTGGTGGAAAAATCTCGATTGGACCCGAAGCTCGCTTTAGGGATGGCAATTCTGGCCCTAGCCGCTGTGCTTTTTGTTGCCCTTTCTCGTCACGAGTGGCGAGAGGAGGCGCCACCAGTGGTTGAAGAACTGGCGCTGAGCATGTCGGCCATCGTCGGGGAGTTTGCGTCGGATGCGGATAATTCCTGGCGGCTTGCCATTTCTGCGGCCCCTGATGCGGCTGAAGGTGTGTGGGACGGGGTTATCCGACTTTACGCTCCCACGTTAGAATTATACGACGGCAGCCCGTACCGCTGTCAAATCATCGACTCCACCCTACAGGTAGAGTTCAAGAAAGGCGGACAACCTGTGGTGGTTCAGATGTTTGAGGTCGTGGACGCCAATACGCTTGGGCTCGAGCTTTCGGTGGCCGCCTTTCCCGGGTATATGCGAAAACGATAGTTTCATCGGTGCATCAATCACTTTTGTAACAAACTGCACAAAAGTTGCAAAAAAGTTACAAAAATGTCCCAAACTTCGCGACTGAGTGACTGTCGTTCTCTAGCACGTCTCTGTTTCGAAGTCGCTTGATCCGAACTCAATTTATAGTATCTTTGGAAGTTCCGTGTCCGTGAGATGAGATTTCTCATCCGCATCGGGTAGGTGGCACGGTTTTAGCTACAAGTCAGTTTCATATTGGAAATCGGAATGTCGATTTTGTACGAGAGAGCAAACCAAAAGAGAGGTCTAACAGCATGAGCGCACATCCTTTGAGATCCGATGCTATTGCCAGCATCATCAACGGTGGTCCCGTGGAGGGGTCAGTACCTTTTAACACGTCGCCCACGACATCCGTCTACGGCGAAAACGTGTTTAGCTTGAACGTGATGCGTGAGCGTCTGCCTAAAGATGTGTTCAAGTCGTTAAAAAAGACGATCGATAACGCTACGATGTTGGATTCGTCGACAGCGGATGCGGTCGCTTCTGAAATGCGTTCGTGGGCCTTGGAAAAAGGTGCAACCCACTACGCACATGTTTTCTATCCATTGACCGGAGCAACAGCTGAGAAGCATGACTCCTTCTTCAGTCCCGATGGAGATGGCGGAACGATCGCGGAATTTGAGGGTGGTACCTTGGTGCAGGGCGAGCCAGACGGGTCGTCATTTCCTTCTGGTGGTATTCGCCAGACCTTCGAAGCACGTGGTTACACGATTTGGGATGTGACTAGTCCTGCATACATTATGGAAAATCCGAACGGGACGACGCTGTGTATTCCGACCGCGTTTGTTTCCTGGACAGGTGAAGCCTTGGACAAGAAGACTCCGGTGCTGCGATCGATGCAGGCTCTGAATGAGCAGGCTCAACGTGTGCTGAAGATTTTCGGCAACGACGGCGCGTTTGTGTCGTCGACCGCGGGCGCTGAGCAGGAGTACTTCTTGATCGACAAAAATTTCGTCTACCAACGTCCGGACTTGTTGGTTTCGGGACGTACGCTGTTTGGTGCGCCGCCGCCGAAGGGTCAGGAGTTTGACGATCATTATTTCGGTGCGATTCCTGAGCGCGTACTTGCGTGCATGTTCGAAGTTGAGCGCGAATGTTTCCGCCTTGGGATTCCTGTCAAGACACGCCATAACGAAGTGGCACCTGGGCAGTACGAGATCGCACCTGTGTTCGAATTCGGCAATGTAGCGACCGATCACCAGCAGTTGATCATGGTGACGTTGAAGGCTGTTGCTGAGCGTTATGGCATGGTATGCCTGATGCATGAGAAACCGTTCGCTGGTTTGAATGGTTCCGGAAAGCATTTGAACTTCTCTCTTGGTTCAAAGGGCGCAGGAAACTTGTTTGATCCCGGTGACACGCCGCACGATAATGCGCAGTTCCTCGTTTTTTGCGCGGCGATGGTGCGAGCCGTACACAATTGGTCGCCCTTGTTGCGTGCCGTTGTGGCCTCCGCATCGAACGATCACCGTTTGGGAGCGAACGAAGCCCCTCCCGCGATCATCTCTATTTTCCTTGGCTCAGAGCTGACCGCCATCTTTGAGGCAATCGCCGCGGGCAAGAGCTCGAAGACGCGCAAAGCGTCGCTGAGCGTGGGTGTCGATGTGTTGCCCTCGATTCCGAAGGATTCGGGTGACCGTAACCGTACAAGCCCAATGGCCTTTACCGGAAACCGATTCGAGTTCCGAGCCGTTGGATCGAGTCAGTCAATCGCGGGGCCTCTGGTTGCGATGAACACGATTCTCACTGAGTCGCTTGACTACTGTGCGGACATACTTGAGAAGGCGGACACGAGCACAACCAAGAAATTGGGTGTTGCGGTTGAGCGCTTGATTAAGAAGGTGTGGAAGGACTGCAGCAAGGTTGTTTTCAATGGTGACGGTTATTCGGATGACTGGCATGTCGAAGCTGAAAAGCGCGGCTTGCCCAATCTTCGGACGACTGCATGTGCGTTGCCAGCGTTGAAAGACGCCGCGACTGCCGCACTGTTTTCCAAATACAAGGTGCTCTCAAAGCGCGAACTGCACAGTCGTTATGAAGTGTATTGCGAGCAGTACAACATGACGATCAATGTTGAATCGAACCTGATGATTGAGATTGCGCGCACGGTGATTTATCCTGCGGCGGTTCGTTATCAGGGTGAGCTTGCGGATAGTTTGGTGAGCCTGAGCGACGTGGGTATTGAGCCCAACCTCGAAGAGCTTGAAAACCTGACGGGATTGGTTAATGACCTCTCCGCGGGGATCAAAGCTGTAGAGGGTGCCAAGGCGAAACACTTGAAGACCGTGAAGGCTGAGTGTGACTGGGGTCGGGATGAAATCCTGCCTGCTATGGTTGCCTTGCGCGAGGTCGCAGATGAACTTGAGGCGATCGTTGCAGACGATCTATGGCCCTTGCCGACTTATCAGGAAATGTTATTTATCCGTTAAGGCCTGAATTCGACCATTTTGACGCCCGGTGTCTGCTTGCAGGCATCGGGTTTTTTTGTCCCCCAATCGTTGATGCTGGCGGGTCGTCTGCCTAGTCTGTTGACGTGAGATACGTATGGCTATGGGTATGTGTGATGACGGCGTCACTGGGTGTGGCGCAGGAGACTAACCAATTGCGGTCGCTTTCTGATTCGCCGCGGCGGTTAGCTGAGTTGAAGTTGGTTCGCAATGGATTGACCCTCGATCTCGTCGCAACCACGAAAACCATTGGTAATTGCACCTTATTCGTCAAGACGATGGACGGCGAGAATTTTTCTCCGTCTGAATCGATCCCGTGGAAAGGGACGCTGTCGGGCATGTCCACAACGGTGGTGATGAGCATTAAGGCCAAAGATCCGGTGCTCGGGTATAATGTGACCTTTTCCTATGACTCCGCATATGGAGCGTGGGATGCGCAGCCGGATGCCTCGGTCATTTATGAACTTCCTTACGAAGAGGGGCACTCGAAACGGGTGATCCAGGGTTATCTGGGTAAAGACAGTCACGTTGAGGGCGCAAGTTATAGCCTCGATTTTGGAATGCGAGTGGGAGTCAAAGAGGATGAGGCGCATCAATCGTGGGGGGTCCATGCTGCCCGTGCGGGGACGGTAGTCGGCATCCGACTGTCGGCATCGAATCGAGCCAAGAAGGTGAAGCAGTATGATGGTAATTATATTGTGATCCAGCATTCTGACCGAACCATTGGCCTGTATTCGCATCTTACCCGCGGCGGTGTTGTGGTGCCTGTGGGTGCGACGGTGAAGGCAGGGCAGTTAATTGGTCGCTCAGGTGCGTCGGGATTTTGTCATACCTGGCATTTGCATTTTGCGGTGCATCGTGTTGCGCGGCGCGATGAAAGAGGTGTTTCTGTGCCGGTTCGATTCCGAACGGCAGATGGCATCTTAACGGAACTGTCTGCAGGCAAGTCCTATACCGCGGTGGCGCCTCCAGCGAACTAGTGGCGCGCGGGTGTTACTTGTCGCGGATCAGCTGGGCTGCATACACGAGTCCAGCTGCTAGGAAGCAGAACCCTGCCGTGATCGAGCTTCCGACAAACACCGCCGATCGGTGTAATTCCGAGGACGGCTCTACGTGGACTAGGGCAATGATGGTCCAGAGGGCGGCTAGTCCCATGAAGATAAAAAACATCCGGTCTTTCATCGTGCTCCCTTTCGTTGATAGAGAGTAGCGTGGAGGTGGATTCAGGGAAAGAAAAAATGTCTTGGGGGCAGGGCCATTGCGTCCAGAGCGCGTTATTTGGCCTTTTTGACGCGAAGGAAAATGGTGTTGCCTGCAGGTTTTTGAAAGGTAGTGGTGTTGGTGCCGTTGGCGGTGATGTTGGTGACATTTGGGACAGCCGTCCAGTTCGGGCTGGTGAGGGTGCTGGCAGATTCTGGGATAATCACACCTGTTCCGGGTCCGGTGGAGGTGAGCGTCACACCGGTGTTCACGTTGATTTTTCCAATGGTGACCGACGGATCAATGATGGTCAGCAGCCCTGTCATGGCTGCATGTACCGAGCAATCGTAGAATAGTGTGTTTGGCGCAGTTTGAGGAACGGTGAAGGTGATTTGTCCAATGTCGTCGCCATTATTGGTAACGCCATCGTTATAGGCGCCTCCCGTTCCATTGGTCTGTACGGATTTTATGTAGAAGGGATGGAAGCTTGCGTTGACGTCGAAGATATAGGTTTCGCCCCGGACAAGGGTGAGAGACGGGTTGTCGGCGCCATCAATAGAGTAGGCTGCGAACCCAGGGGCGGTGACAAGGAACGTCGTCTGTGCAGAGCCGATGTTAGAAAAAATGGCCAAAAGAGCCAGGCACATCCAGATGTGAACACAGGGTCTCAGAAA
>CAXMRT010000315.1:0-9432 GCA_964196025.1 uncultured Gemmatimonadales bacterium
TCACTAAGCTTGTTCTTCCCGTCTGTAGAGACGATGCCCAGTGTCGGGTCAGAATTTGCAACCTCTACCCACCCCGTGTTTCCAACCAAGGTTTTCACGCGGATCGGATTATATTCCGTACCGCCACCTTGATAAGCTAGATAAATAGTCCCGTCCGGAGCTACGTCAATCTGAGGCCTAGACACACCACCATCGTCGCCAGACACGGCAGGAAAGCCCATGCTCCCAGTACCCAACTCTGACCAAGCCCCGCCCGAACTACGTGCCGCGCGGATTGTATCCTTGGTCTGCCCGGCCTGCGGCAACTGCGTCCACGCAATATAAACGACGCCCGTTTGATCGATGGCCAATTCTGGGTCCCACATTCCAGGAGAAAATCCTAAATCTGGAAACGGGAACCAACCAGCGCCGTTCCAGCGCCGTGTGCGAAGGGCTAATCCACCGTCCGCGTCAACATAAGTGATCACAGGGTTGCCACTCGGGTCGATCTCCATATCAAACGACATCGTGATTGCACCAGGAGACACATACCCGTTTGTCGTCCCGTCGAGAGTCACCCACTGGTTGGTTCCATCGAATCGCTTGACGATAATTTCCTGAGAATAAACAGGCCCGTTCAATGCCGATTCTTGGTAGGCAACTATTGGCTGACCATTCCCACCAATGACGATTTTTGGCCAGTCGGACGAGTATCCGCGCGCGGGATCGGAAATTCCAGAACCACCCTCATTCGAACCAGCCATACCGTGCCAGTTGGTACCGTCGTAATACTGCGCATAAACGGACCCTAACTGTCCGACTCCAGATGGACGGAATCCCCATGCTGTGTAGATAAACCCGTTGGCGGGATTGACGGCTATTGCGACATTGGTCACCGATGCCCCCAACACACCTGCAAAGGTCACTTCATCATAGCTACTCTCGGCACGAATTGTATACCAGTTGTCATGGGCCAGCTTCCAACGACCAAACTCGGCTTGATCACCGATAGATCCAATCTCAGTACGGACGTTGATCGTACCATCGTCAAACCCGTAGTCATCGACCCAATTCCCGCCGTAAACCACCACAGGGTTGCCGTCACGGTCGGTGGCTGCTGCGGGGTTATTCCCGCTTGGTTCTCCGCTGATTGTGCTGACACCTCGAGAAATGACTAATGCAAAGTCCTGCGCACCGGCAGGAACTTGATAACCTCGAACTTCAATCGTATAAATCCCTGGCTGAAGGTTTCGAACGATCACTTGTTCAACGTTGTTCACTCGATCACCGACGGCCGCGTTATCGTCGAACTCAAGCGGTAGACTCATCGTGCCGAAGTTCCACCAGAATAGATTACCGTAATAGACGTCCCCGTCAGGTGCTACAACAACTAAATCAAGGTCATTCACCAACTGAACCCCATTGACGGGATTGCCCTCAGCATCCGTCCACGCTAGCGTAACTTTTAGTCCACCACCGCCACGCTCGGTAACAACGATTTGACGAGTAACCGTATCCCCTGTTGCAACCTGCCCGACCGCTTGTTGATCGAAATACTGGACGGAATCCGATGCATGCGCATGAGGACCTTCAATCGATTTGACCACATCAATATGCCCCCACCCCTCATAGACAATTCCACCCGGCCTGTACGTGGTCCAATCGTATTTAAGGTCATGCATGTTGTCGGCACCATTAATGAGCATCGCTTTGAGCATCGCCGGACTCGGCGGATCGCCAAACGTCTCGATGAAATACTGATAGAGCAACGCGGCAAAACCGGACACGACAGGAGTCGCCATGGAGGTACCGCTACTAAATGCATAGTTAGTCCCAGTATCCACGTTACCAAACTTGTAATCTCGGCCAGGCTCTAGAATCGGGTATTGAACGCCGTCAGCGTTAACAAGGGAGCTCTGTGCCGAAAGAATATAATCACCGGGAGCGACAACATCAGGCTTCACTCGGCCATCCTGCGCAGTTACAGGACCTCTAGAACTGAAGCTAGCCACCTGATATTCCGTGTCTGTTGATTCGTCACTATTGAAAGGCAGGAGGTTGTTTGCGAAACGGAACGTTTCCACAGCCCCAACGGTCACAACATTTTTCGCATTACCAGGAGAAAGGATACTGCCTGGAGTGCCGCCATCCCCTGTTAGTGCGCCGCCGCCATCATTCCCTGCCGCAAAGACCGGCAACATAGTCTGAAATCCTGGCGCATTTAAGTCCGCGTCACGGACGGCAACATCCCACTCCATACTCATAGTAGAATAGGCATTTATTCCTGCCCCCCAACTATTATTCATCACATTTGCCTCAGACCCTGGAGAGACCGACTTCTCAGCAATCTCTGCGCCCGTCCAAGAGTTGAAGTCTTCAAGGAACACAATTTCCGCACCCGGAGCCATACCCTGGAACTGATTTGTCGTGTACGGAGAATCTGTTCCAGGAACCGAGACCGCTGTATCCGATCCAGCACCGTTCCCTAAAACCGTTCCCGACACGTGAGTGCCATGCCCGTTATCATCATCAACCCCTTTGCCTGCACCTAGGTGATAGAACTTAATACGGGTGTTTAAACTCGGGTATCCGGTAGGCAACGTAGGGTCAACTGCAAAACCTCTATGCAGATGATCAATACCCGTGTCAACGACAGCAACCGTCACACCGGATCCATCAATATTGGGTCGCGGAATCTGAAAGCCGCGGATTCGCGTCTTGTAGGCAGCCCGATCGTTCGTCGTTTTAAATCTAATTTTCGGCTCAACCCATTCTACCGAGTCATAAGCCAAAAGTGCGGGTAGGTTCTCAGGGGGAGTCTCGACAACAAGCATGCGTCGATCTAGATCGGAACCAATCTGTCGAGAACTGACGGTCATCCCCTGTTCGCGCAACTCTTTTATAATGCGAGTGTCATCGCCGAAAATCAACACGTTGTAAGTACCGATTTTGGCGCGTTTACGTTCCGCAAATACGGCAGTCTCAGGAATCAACATCTTGTAAATATCCGTACTCATCTTAAACAACGGATGAAAGGGTTCGATATGCGTCACACCCGGTAAGGCAGAAACTCGGTCTAAAAGAGTCGGCGCTAGCGTGATACTAAAGGCTGTGTTTGGCGCAAAGCGCTCTATCTTCGCGCCCACTTTCTCAAGCAACCGCTTTTGCTCTGCGCCCACGGGGGCATCGAACATAACCAAAAAACGAGTCCCATCATCAGACGCTCTATAACCTTCGGGAATCAACAGCCCGTCTTCCTCAGAGTAATCGATGATTGCCCTAGCAAGCATCAATACGTCTGGATCACTGCGCAATTCCTTTAACGGGCGCTTCGCGTTAGTCAACACGCCGTCACGAACCAAGAGACCGCGCTCAAGGTCAGTCATGACCCCGCGCGTCTTCGGCTTCGTGAAATCTGGGGCGGGTTTTCTGACTGCCGACCCGACCACGCCAGTGTCCGGAATCATGTAGTGCTTGCGGACCGCCGCTGGAGCATCTTTAAGAATGATATCCAAACGTTCCAACTCGGTCATGCCTGGCTTAATCGACGTGATCTTTGTTTTGGGAGATGGCTCAGGCGGGACTGCGCGGAGCTCGGCAATGGGTAACTTTGAGACCGCCACCACGGGCTGGTCGCGAGACGATCTATCGATGAACCATACGACCGCTATAGCCACTAAGCATAGCGGGAGCACTAACCGACCCAAGGTGTTTGATGTTTTATTCACTCAGCCCCTCTTTAGATAATCCGACGAATATGCCAGAAATAGCCGTTTTTAACAATGCATTATTTGTTTTTTCGCAAGCTTGGCTCAGCCACTTTCCGAGCCAACTTGATCTCGTTTTCGATAGCCTTCTCTGTTGCTCTCAAACCCGAAACTTCCTTGTATAACTCCACCCGTTCTTGTGCGATCTGTCGACCTTTTGGATGCTGCTGAACCAGATCATCCAATTGCCGACGTTTGCCAAGCAATTTCCGCTCCATGGCCGTTATCTCAGCATAAAGCGATTTGATTTGCGCGGCATCGTCCGTTTTCTCCCGTACCACGCCACTCTTGAATTGGACAAATTCAGCGCCTTTTTTTGAAATTTGTTCATAATGCTGCTTAATATCAGCTTTTACAGCCTTCAATTCGTTCTCGAGATGCGATACCCCAGCCCTAACACTCGATTCCTGAGACACAGCCACTTGCACTCCAAGAAAAGCTGTAATCAACACAACAAGCACTGATCGAATCATAATTAACCACCGTTTTCGAAATTCTGTTATCAAAACCTAGCCAGGCAACCCTTCTCGGCCAACTATACCGCTGATCCACACTTAAAACAAGCTGGTCGAAACGAAAGTTGCATGACTATGCGCACCTAGCAATACAGCAACTAGCGTGCCAATAGGCTATATTTCTCGTAACCAACTGGTATAGAGTGGTTTACAGTATACATGCCCGATATCGATAATTGTATCGATATTGTGATTGCGTCTATTTTGCGCTTATAGTAGCCTAATAACGATCGGAGGTTGCTTTGCTTATAGAAGACGAGTTTATTGATAGGTTCTGTAGTTGCTCGCTCACCTTGCATGAGTTACTCAGGACGACTGATACGTCACGTTCTCCTCCTTTAAGAGCTTTAGCGCTCATAGAGGAGTGTTTGGCGGGACATCGATTGGCAAAAGATGCGATTGTTGCAGCGAAAGCCGTTTCGATCGACGACACGTCACCCGCCATATTGACGATCTTGCTCTCAAGTTGGGCTGAGCTCGCGTGCCGGATTGGGCAACAATCAGAAGCACTTGCTCTCATCCATCGATCGGAATCCCTTCTATCTGGAACAAGTCGCCCTGAAGTTCGCGCAATGTTGTTATTGGCTCGCGGAATAGTCGCAGGCTATCGAGGTTATCACAGCCAGCAGGAACAGTTGCTGAAACAAGCCGTAGAGCTCTGTCCTGAAGAAAGTCCTAGGCGGCGACTCATCTTATTTCGCTACGCAGTATTTCTCGCTAGCCGCGGCACCCTTGAGGACTCAACTCAACTTCTTCATCCAGAACCGCCAAATGCCGTAACGCTAGAGTTAACAGAATTGACGCTAGTAAACTTCATCAACGCCGTAGAGAACGGCCGGACAGCGGAAGCTGAAGATCTTCACAGTGACGTCGAAAAAGATAAAGCAACAGCAACCAAGGGGATCCCAGGCCTGAAGCAACTATTTCGCCACCAGGTCTCGGCTCTACGACTCCTGACGGACAAGGATGGACGTATTGAAGATATGGCCGTTGACGTGCAGGACCTCCCCTCACAAATGTTGTGGACGATCGTGAGCCGATGCCTAGCGGAACGCTTGACGGATGATGCACTCTACTGGGCCCGACTTGCTGAGAGTAAAAATGCTGACACGGTCACCGGTCAAGGCCTTGCGTCATGCTCCCTCATTCGCGCGGAGTTGTCAGCGGGAAACGGCGAGGCTGCACGACGGCTGCTAGATCTGCGACAATCGCGAGGCAACACTCACTTTTTGGATGATTTTTTCTACGCGCGAGTAGAACTACTAGCGGGCAATACCGAAATTGCGACGGAGCACTTCACTCAATCGATCACTGCCGCCGGTCACTACGGAGCCCAAAAACGTTTCGACTATGAATTGAATATCGCATGCGAAATCCGACCCGGACAGCTCATGCATCTGACCCGTTCTTTCAATCCGCCGGTCGCACCCCCTTCTGCACCAGCAGCCCCCATTCGAGTTCTGCCAAAAATGACTCGAGTAGGAATCGAGCGCCTTATTGGCCCGAGCCGGGAAACAGCTGAAATTCGAAAAATCACAAAACGATTCGCGTCACTCGACGTGCCCGTCTTTGTGACTGGAGACACCGGCACAGGCAAGGAACTCGTCGCTCACGCCTTGCATGAAGCAGGTTCACGACGGGACTCTGCATTCATCCCAATCAACTGCGGTGCGATCGTCGACACCCTTCTAGAGTCAGAGCTGTTCGGGCACCAACAAGGTGCGTTCACGGGGGCGGCACGAGACCACGTCGGATTTTTCGAAGAGGCCGGTGACGGCACTATATTTTTGGACGAGATTGGTGACATTTCAGCGCGGCTACAAGTCGCACTGTTGCGGGTGCTTGAAAGCGGCGAGATTAGACCCATCGGTAGTAGTAAAACAAAGACCATCAAATGCCGGATCGTCGCAGCTACCAACGCCGATTTGGATAAGCGGGTTCAAAGTGGTGAGTTTCGGCGCGACCTTCTTTTTCGACTGCGCCGGCTCGAAATCCATATCCCTATGTTGCGAGATAGGCGCACGGACATCCTCCCGCTTGCGCAACACTTTCTCGATCTCGGACGTCAACCCAACGTTCATGCCGCACTGTCTGATGATCTGCAAACCGCCCTCCGCAAATATGACTGGCCTGGGAATATTCGTGAACTTCGAAACGTGATCGAACAGATGCGACTGCTACACTCAGACAAACTTGCCTATGTATTAGAGGATCTAGATCCAAAGTTTCAAAAATTTTTAAGCACCGTTCGCCGTTCTTCCAAGCAGCGATCCTCCCAGGGGGCAAGGCCGCGAGAGACAGGGGTGCATCAGCGCAGGCCCTCGATGGTCATCAATAGACACCCCCAATCCGACAGCTTCTTACCGACGACAGATGCGGTCACGGAGGTTATCGGTCGGAATCGGACCGCGTTGCGTCGCATCGAACGGATTCAACAATTATTCCTAGAGCACAAAACCTTTACTCGTGCTGAAATCATTCAACTTCTCCATATTTCACCTAATACGGGGACCCGAGACCTTAAACAACTCTGCGAGCAAGGCTTTATCGAAAAAATCATGCCCACAGCATCCTCGCGATCCCATTATTTTCAACTCGTGCAACGGTAAAAATCCCTCAAAAAAGTGTTGAATATTTATTCATTGCGTGTAGTTTCGGGTCTGCGCGAGCGTAGCTCAGTGGTAGAGCTCCACCTTGCCAAGGTGGTTGTCGAGGGTTCGAATCCCTTCGCTCGCTCCATTTTCTCGGAGCGTAGCTCAGTTGGTAGAGCAGCTGAATCTTAATCAGCGGGTCCAGGGTTCGAACCCCTGCGCTCCCACCAGATTCGCGGTCAACCGCTCATCCCTTATCAGGAAGGCTGACCCGTCGTTTTACGGTCACTGCAAAACTAACGCACCGAACTCGGCGGCCGGCCCAATCCCTCGAGCCAGCTCCCCCATTCCTCGAAATGAGCGTGCGTCAACTCTGCCCAATCATTTTCACCCGCGAGTCGGAGCCATGCCTGCTGATAGTCCGAATGCCAATCTCGACTTTCTCCCACACTGTAACGAGGTACTACTCCGTCGAGAAAACCTCGAACCTCTATTGGAAGATCCGTTAGTGCTTCGGCATAAGGCAAGGCCGGGATCGGCTCTCCCGTTCGCATATTTAACTCAATTAAATCACATGCACTGAATACCCATGGTATAGCGGCATCCAACATCATCCGTGTACGACTCTTCGCCACTTCATCCAAATGATGGCGATAACGGTAGATACCAAAGTTCACAATCTCCATCCGCTTGTAGAGACGAGCTGGATCATCAAAGTCGCCATTGAGGATGCCTTTAGCATAATGCCAGCGCCAATACTGTCGCAGGATCGTTTTCCACGTATCCTGGCGCAGATGAAAGCACGTTGCGCCCGCCTCGTACCAGAGGTTTTCTCCAGCAGCGTACAAAGACTCCGTCATCGATCGATCTTCATCATGCGTACGTAGCCGTTCGTCGTACCCCCCTACAGCCACCAAGGAGTCCAGCTTGAATAATGTATTGGAGCCATACAGAAATTTTGGATCCAATTCAGACGTCTTGCCCCAATTCTGAGTCATATGAAAGGATCGCCAATCGTTTCCAAGACCTGATGTGTAGCGTTCATGCATGGCACCACCCACACCACATACAGGATGCGTATTGAGTGCACTCACTAAGTTACCCAACCAGTGTTCATCTGGTACAACGTCCGAATCCAAGGAGGCAAGCAACGGTGTCCGGCACGCCTCGATTGCAGTATTACGAGCCGCCGAAAGCCCTCGGTTTTTTTCATGTACAACGACGTCACAATCGGCCGACGACGAGAGTGTGAGTGGCGAAGATGACCCATCATCGATCAGAAGCACTGTCCTAGGTTGCTCGTGCATGCTTGAGACACCGGCCAAAACCGCCCCTATCGTAGCCTCTGCCTCAAAACACGGGATGGTTAAGGTGACATCAGCACTAGAAAAAGAACTTTTCCGATTTTTTCTGGTTGTAATCATCCCAAATTCACCTATTGTACGTCCTGTTGATTACGTGTTGCGGGGTGGAGCAGTCTGGTAGCTCGTCAGGCTCATAACCTGAAGGCCGTAGGTTCAAATCCTGCCCCCGCTACCAACTCCCCCATGAGCACCCCACCTAGAGCGGCTAACGGACCTCGTGCTCTGTCGATCAATCAAACACATGCAGGCACTCAGGCAGAACGGATCCGGCAACATCAAAACCAACACCCTCACTCAACAGAAGCCGCCGCTTCTTAGCAATCATCACGCCCGCAACGTGGCCTGAAAACCCGCCAATCGTCAGATTCGAGGAGACAACCCTGTGACACGGAACCTTCGGGGCAAACGGGTTCCGTCGCAACGCTTGCCCGATCGCCTGACAAGACCCGCACTGGAGGTCTACCGCAAGGGCTTTGTACGTACTCACCCGCCCCTTGGGGATAGTGGAAACAAGCGCGTAAACACGCGATTCAAACTCAGTGGGATCACGTTTCGTCATCTGGCTCCAACGTATTCTCTACACATAGACACAAACCAATTTGAGTGCTGGTTTGACTCCCCCCGCACCGATCTCTATATTACCTCGACTATATTATGAAACAATCAATCAAACAGCAACTCTCACCCCCGGCCAGCAAGGCCTATTTTTCGGCGAAAACGGTAGTGTCGAAACTCATTCAGCACGGCCATAGCGCCTACCTTGCTGGTGGCTATGTCCGAGACATGATTCTGAACAGACCCGCGGTCGACATCGACATTGCGACTAGTGCGAAACCGGAAGAAGTCAGCGCTTTATTTCCAAATTCACAACAGGTGGGCAAGGCCTTCGGCGTCGTTCTAGTGACCGAGGGTCCTGCAACCTTCGAGATTGCCACGTTCAGAAAAGAACATGGCTACTCTGACGGCAGACACCCTGACTCTATCTCTTTCACAACCGCCGAAGAAGATGCACACCGGCGAGACTTCACTATTAACGGACTCTTCTACGACACGGCATCAGAAACCGTCATCGACTACGTTGGCGGCATTGCCGATTGCAACGAGGGGCTTATCCGGTGCATCGGCACGGCCACTGACAGGTTTACGGAAGACCATTTACGAATGATGCGAGCGATTCGATTCGCATCGGTATTGGATTTTCAAATAGAAGCCAAAA
>CAXMRT010000316.1:0-12391 GCA_964196025.1 uncultured Gemmatimonadales bacterium
TTATCTGCATCCTTTTTGAGAAATAACAGACCCAAAAACTATCAGGGTCCGGTGATTTTTGACGGCTGGTTTTGTTTGGGATGTGACGCGAACCAGCGCTCCCAAAGCAGTGTCATTTCAGCCGTCTTCTCTGGGTATTCCAAACTGACGTCATGAAGTTCGGTCTTATCCGTCTTCATGTTGTACAACTCCCAAGCCTTGGGCCCTTGCCGCACCAGCTTCCAGTCCCCTTGTCGCACAGCCTTCGCGGATCCAAACTGCCAATAGATTTCAGAATGCCCCTCGCGCTTCTCACCCTTGAGTACAGGCAGTAATGTTTTCCCGGCTACACGCTTTGTGTCGCGCCCGTCAACCTTTGCTGGGTATGTAGCCCCCGTGATATCCATGAAGGTCGGGGATATATCGATAATGTGGCCGACTTGTCGCGATATTCCAGGCTCAATCACCCCGGGCCAGTGAGCGATGAACGGGGTGCAGGCACCGCCCTCATAATCAGTAGACTTAAACTTTCGATACGGCGTATTGCTCGCATTCGCCCAACCCACAGAAATAGTGCGATAACTTTCTACAGGCCCCGCCGCAATGGACGGGGTGGTATTGGGTTGTTCCCGGCAGCCGCCATTGTCTGCCAAAAACAGAATGAGCGTATTGTTCCACTTCCCCAACGCTTTGACCTTCTCGAACAGCCGACCAAGGTTTTGATCAACCCGATCAATCATCGCTGCGTACACCGCCATCTTCAAATCCTCGGCATCCTTCTGTGCATCGCTTAAGGAATCCCACGATGGCACGCCATCGTCTCTAGGCGACAGCGCATGCGCCGGATCAACAAGCTTCATCTCAACCATGCGGTCATAACGCTGCTCACGAATCTTATCCCAGCCGATCTTATACTTGCCGCGATATTTCGCGATATCTGCCGGCCACGCATGCAAGGGATAGTGTGGAGCGGTATAGGGCAAATACAGTAGAAACGGTTTTTCCTCATCTCTATACTCATCTAAGCGGTCAATGGCATAGGATGTGAATGCATCGGTCGTATAGAAGTCTTTGTCCGGAGACGTGTACCCCATAATGACTTTATCCTCAATAGCCCAGCGCCTCTTGGCCTTCCTTTTTCGACCCGGCAATCCCTCGCCATCTCGAGCAACGGTCCCAGGATTGAAAAAGTTACAACACCCGTCAGCTAAACCAAAATACCGATCGAAGCCGCGACTGGTGGGCAACGGCCCTTGGTGCCACTTCCCCGCGATCAAGGTCCGGTAACCCGCAGGCCGAAGCACTTCCGCAAACGTGGCGCCGGATTCCATATTGTACGTACCAACCGCCTGATTGTAATTGCCGGTTAGGAGCGTGGCACGCGTCTCCGCACATTTAGCGCAGTTATAAAACTGAGTGAATCGAAGACCACCCTTCGCCAACGAATCGATATTCGGGGTTTCGACCTCACCGCCATAACACCCGATATCCGAATACCCCATGTCGTCGACCATAATCAGGATAATATTAGGTCTGTTCCGGTCAGGTTCCGCAGCATGGCTGACACCGACAAGCGCAAGTGTCGCCAAGGCGCTTACAAAGAATCGCATCACTCGGTCTCCCTCAATCTGATTATTCAGTTAATACAACGGGGTCACGTGGTGTATCCGTCGGGATTTGTTGACTGCCAACGCCATGCATCTCGACACATACACGCTAAGTCACGCGATGCTTCCCAGCCAAGAAGTGTACGCGCATAAGACGGGTCCGCATAACACGCAGCAACATCACCAGGCCGTCTATCAACAATCTTATACGCCACCGTTGCCCCGGAGGCCTCCTCGAACGCGTGAATCGCTTCCAAAACAGAATAACCCAAACCCGTCCCTAGGTTCACAAAATAGAGACCGCTCTCATCACTAATTTTTTCAAGTGCTTTGAGGTGGCCGTTCGCTAAATCTGCGACATGGATATAATCACGCACGCCAGTCCCATCGACGGTCTCGTAGTCATCACCAAAAACACTCAAACAGTCGCGCTTGCCGACTGCCACCTGAGTAATAAATGGGAATAAGTTATTCGGGATACCCGAGGGGTCTTCGCCAATGGTTCCCGATTCATGAGCGCCTACAGGATTGAAATAGCGGAGATTGACAATAGCGAAGTCCGGATGAGCGTGATGGAAATCAGTCAGAATCTCCTCGATCATCAACTTAGTTCGACCATAGGGGTTGGTGGCTGAGACGGGAAAATCTTCGGTGATCGGAACCGTCTCAGGCACACCGTACACCGTGGCGGAGGAGCTAAATACGAGTTTTTTAACATCGTGTTTTTTCATACACGCCAGAAGATTCAATGTAGAGATCAGATTGTTCTGATAATAGTATAATGGTTTCTCTACTGACTCTCCTACCGCCTTCAAACCCGCAAAGTGGATGACGCCGTCGATAGACGTCGATGAGAAGAACGCGTCTAGCCCACTTGGGACACAAAGGTCCAATTCATGAAAGCTGATCGATTTATTAGTAATTGCCTCAACTCGAGCGAGCGACTCTTTACTGCTATTCATCAAGTTGTCAACGACCACCACATCGTGACCAGCCTCCAACAGCTCCACGCATGTGTGACTTCCGATAAACCCTGCGCCACCTGTGAGTAAAATTTTCATACATCCCCTACTCTATTAAAACCCGACACTACGAATCAGGAATTGAACGTTGTTTGACAGGCCTGATCAATCACCAATCCTGCAACTCCGCGGAGTGCGGAATGTTTGGCCGATGGAACAACCTGAATATCGATATCAGTCCGGTAATGCCCCTGTAATCGCACTAACATATGCTTTTCGATAAGCGGCGCGACCACTTCATAGAAACGTGGGTCTTGGTTCCCGAGCAGAATCACATCTGGGTCAATATACGCTACCAGCACAGATAGAACCGTACTTAAGTACTCCATAGCGCGGTCGAGTATATTGACGACCACTTGGTTGTCTTCAGACGCTTCTGCAATATCTCCTGCTGTTAGCGTCGGACCTAGATGCGGGGCAATCGAGAGGATGTCTTTTCGGATTGCATCGATACTCGCATACGTCTCCAAACAATCTTGCTTACCGCAACAACACGCTCGATTTTCACTGCCCGCCCTCATGTGCCCCATCTCTCCGGCAGCAAAAGTTGCGCCAATGTGAGGCTTCCCATTGATGAGCAAAGCGGATCCAACCCCCTGGGCGATCTCGAGATACAAGACATCGTTATAACTGGCCAAAAAATGCTCAAACCAGATACCCGCCCACAAACCCGCTCGGACATCGTTCTCAATCACAACGTCGACACCCAATCGCTTTTTGAGGGACTCCCCTATGGGTCGTCCATTCAGATAAGGTGTGTTGATCGAACATCGACTCACGCCAAGTTTCGCATCTACAATTCCAGGAATCGACACACCAACCCCAAGTACGCGGTCTGAATTAATGGCCAACATCTTTTCGAGCCCAGTAACGAGCGCATCCTCGACGGCCTGATAGCTCTGGTCGGAGAGCGCGGTTACTGTCTGATCGAAAATCTTACCAAACAGATCCACACGTGCAAAACAGAGCTCGCCTTCTTCGATCGCAGCAACGACCGCAAACCACTCCCCCGTAGTGAACACGAGAGGGCTTCTCGGACGTTCTGGCACTTTCGCACAAAGTACATCGGCCTCAATCAGTTCCCCGACCAGGCCCGTAATACTTGATTTCCGGATACCGCAAATTCTGGCAATTTCCGAGCGCTTCAACGGCCCATGAGTTTGAACAGCCCGCAGAATGGCATACCGGTTTCGATTACGCTTCTTCGTCTGTTCTGAACTCATAGCTCCTTTCGCTCGGCGTTTAGCCTGTTTGACGATATAATAGGGGTGTTTCCGCTCGAGTAAAGATCCGATAGTCCCTTACATCATCACAAAGAAACAACCTTGCTACCCAATCAGGACTTAACAACTGGTATTCCATAGGCTTTCTAACAAAACGATCCGGCCAGCCGTTGACAGACCGATAAGTGCCATATACGATACTAATCCGTGAAATTGACCATACAACAACCGAAGCATGTGCCCATTCTCGACCCAGGCTTCCTTCCCGCAGTGTTATGGAACCGGTCTTACCAAGACTTGGTCTCCAACTCTGATAAGGCTGAATCACTCGACATCGCCCTTCATCGGCCCGACGGTACTTGCTCCATCCAAAAACTCAAAATCCTTCCTTACACCAACGATACCTCCGAGATCAACAATAGGTATATTGAGCGTTTAGTGAAGTTCATGCTCTGGCAAAAAGGTGGTTTCCGGCTGCAACTGACGAATCCCAAAGCTGCGGCCTTTATACAGGAAGCGTACAGCACGACCGGCTCGCGAAGCTTCGACTATAGTTTTTTGGGCGACAAGATCTACGGGCAGCAGTTTTCTGTCGAATACTGCGCCTTCTCTGACATGCCAGTGGAGCACGAGATCTCTCAGCCACTCGGTCGACACCTTGACGGGTGCCGTATCGGCTTTGACCTAGGTGGCAGCGACCGAAAGTGCGCAGCCGTGAAGGACGGCAAAGTCGTTTACTCTGAAGAAGTCGAATGGCACCCATACTTTGAAAGCGATCCCGCCTACCACCTAGCAGGCATACGCGACACGCTTAAGCGCGCCGCCTCGAAACTTCCACGAGTCGATGCAATCGGCGGCAGCGCCGCTGGCGTCTATGTGGATAGCGAGATCCGCGCTGCATCACTATTTCGTGGTATTTCAGAAGAAACGTTTCAGACCACGATCAGGCCCCTCTTTCATGATCTACAGAAAGAGTGGAACGTCCCCTTCGACGTCGTCAATGACGGAGAAGTGACCGCCTTAGCAGGATCCATGTCACTAAACACCAACGCTGTCCTAGGCATTTCAATGGGCACCAGTGTAGCCGCTGGATACGTGACCCCTGAAGGAAACATCACCCCCTGGCTCAATGAACTCGCCTTCGTTCCTGTGGACTACCGCGAGGATGCACCGGTCGACGAATGGGCAGGCGACAACGGCTGCGCAGTTCAGTATTTCTGCCAACAGGGTGTCGCTCGACTCGCTGGAGTAGCCGGCATCGACTACGCGGCTGACATGCCATTAGCTGACCGATTGATCGATGTCCAGCAGCGCCTTAAGAGCGGCGATTCGCGTGCAGCAGAGATATTCAAGACGATCGGCACCTGCTTTGGATACACCATTGCCCATTTCTCCGACTTCTACGACTTCCAGAACCTGCTCTTCCTCGGACGTGTGACAAGTGGCGAGGGTGGAGCACTCATCCTCGAGGAAGCTAAGCAAGTTCTCGCCGATGAATTTCCCGACATCCACAACACACTGTCAATTACCGTTCCTGACGAACACATGAAACGTCACGGCCAAGCTGTTGCTGCGGCCAGCCTACCCTCACTCACTCAGTAACCCAACAAGGACCACGGACTATGTTACACCTACATCGTACAGATGCTGATGTTTACAGCCCAGACGGAAGCGCGATCGATGTCGCACTCGGTCGAACCACGCATCTCGCTATCGGCGCACATCAAGATGATCTCGAAATTATGGCCTATCATGGGATCGCAGAGTGCTACGGGCAAAAAGACAAATGGTTTACAGGTGTCGTCACTACAAATGGTTCAGGAAGTCCACGTACTGGGATCTATGAAGCGTATACGGATAACGAGATGCAGGCAGTCCGACAAAAAGAGCAGCGGGTGGCCGCGGATATAGGCCACTTCTCTAGCGTCCTCCAACTTCTCTACCCTAGCGCCGACATCAAGGACCCCAGCAAGAGCGACCCCGTCGACGATATCTACTCGATCCTGAGTGCCTCGGAACCAGAAATCCTCTACGTGCACAACCCCGCCGACAAACACGATACGCATATCGGAACTCTCGGTCGCTCGCTCAGTGCCATACGCCGACTACCGCAAAACAAAAGACCCAAACACGTGTATGGCTGTGAAGTGTGGCGAGACCTTGACTGGCTTGACGACGCACAGAAAGTCGCCCTGCCCGTTGACAAGTTTCCAAATGTCGCCAGCGCTCTCGTCGCGGTTTTCGACTCACAGATCAGTGGCGGAAAACGCTACGACATAGCGACAACGGGCAGACGCGCAGCCGCAGCGACATTCTCCTCATCACACGAAACCGACGCCTGCACCGCCATTACTTATGCCATGGATCTGACACCCTTAATTAATGACGACACGCTCTCGCTGGCGTCATTTGTGGCTGATAAGATAGACACCTTCAAATCAGATGTATCAAACAAATTGGAGACCTTTATCTAATGGAAGTCATTCTGCGACCAAGCACCGAGGCGGCGTCCGAACTCACTGCCAAACTCATCATTGATGCGGTTGGCGACAAACCCGATATTGTCCTTGGCCTGGCCACCGGTCGAACAATGGAGTCCGTGTATGAGAAACTCGTACACGCCTACGACGCTGGTGAGCTCGACCTTTCTCAGTGCACCACCTTCAATCTAGACGAATATATTGGTCTAGCCGCTGATAACCCACAGGGCTACCGGATGTATATGAACACCCTCTTGTTCAATAAAACCAATATCAATCTCGATAACACCCACTTACCCGACGGTATGGCGTCCAACCTCAAAACCGAATCCGAACGGTATGAAGCGAAGATCGAATCCGCAGGCGGCATCGACCTCCAACTACTCGGGATAGGCCGCTCCGGTCATATCGGGTTCAACGAACCGCTTTCATCTCTTTCTTCCCGAACACGCGAGAAAGCGCTCACGCAGGCCACGATCGAACAAAACTCCCCCCTGTTCGACAACCCAGAAGACATGCCGCGACGCGCACTCACAATGGGCATTGGAACAATTCTTGATGCAAAGCGGGTATTAACGCTAGTGACCGGTACCGAGAAGGCAGAGATCTTAGCAAAAGCGGTCGAAGGCCCGATCACAGCCATGGTGGCCGCCAGTGCCCTGCAACTGCATCGCTCAACCGCAATCATTGTCGATGAATTGGCTGCATCAGAGCTCGAACACAAAGACTACTATCGGTGGATTTTCGACAACGAACCGGAATGGGAACCCTACAGATAGCAACGCACGTTCGGGTACCGAGTTCAAAACCCAGATGCGAGAAACAGCGTTAAAGCCGTAAAGGGCGACTATCCTAAGTGCGGTCCTGCGTTTCGTTGTATCGAGACAGCAGGCGTATCCGTACGCCCTCCGTTTGTTAGGCCATCAATCAGCCCTCTTGACACCATGCACAGCGGCTCTTACTATCGATATAGATGTCAGCAATTCCTCTACTTCACTACCCTGCAGATTGACCACAATGCCCCCAGACTTCTCAATCATCACTCCGAGCCTAAACATGCTCCCTTACCTCAAGCGGTGTCGAGCCTCTGTGGCCGACCAAACTGGGGTTACGGTCGAGCATCTCGTCCAGGACGCACATTCAACTGACGGAACACACGAATGGCTTACGTCCGATCCACTGATTCAGTCGAGCGTCGAATCCGATGCCGGTATGTATGACGCCCTAAACCGGGGCATTGATCGAGCCACGGGCTCCATCATCGCGTACCTAAATTGCGACGAGCAATATCTCGAAGACACACTCAAACATGTTAAAGCCACGTTCGACAAGCACCCTGACATTGATCTTGTCTTTGGGCATGCACTTTTGATTCGACCGGACAACTCGCTCATCTCATACAGAAAAGCGTATCAACCACGGCGCAGTTACATCCTCTCATCCCACCTCTACACATTATCGTGCACCATGTTTGTACGTCGGCGAGTATTCGACGAGGGCTTGCGGTTCAACGCCAAGCTGCGAAGCATCGCCGATTGCGAATTCGTTACAGATGCTCTCAGTAACGGACACAGGGCGCGCGTCCTAAAGCGCTATTTAAGCGCGTTTACGATGACAGGAGGAAATATGAGCAACAGCCTGGACTCCAGACAAGAGACTCTCCATGCGAAGCAACAACTTCCAACCTGGATCAGGCTCGCACGCCCTCTACTCAATATGGCTCGTCTCACAGAGAAGGCCCTGTCTGGCGCCTATCACCAATCATTCCCCCTCAGCTACGACCTCTATGACGCTTCTGATACGCGGTCCCGCAAGTCGACCTGTGCGAACACAGGCTCCTTTCGCTGGAAGTTTGAATAGTAGCGATCATTCACTCTTAAACGTGTAAGACTTCTTCACCACCTGCTCACGCACTGTCGTGATCACAACGCTATCGAGTTGCGATCCAGAATCCTCGGCAGCCTTACTGCGTTCCGCAGCCACATACCTCTCGCGCGCGCCATTCAGCGTAGTAATCTTTTTCTGGACCTCTTTACGCTCCTCGAGCATGTCATCAACGTATTTTTTTCGCTCTTCATCACTCATTTTACGCATATTCTCAGGTAGATCATCTTTCTTAACTTTCGACCAATCAAAATCCGGCGCCAAGCTATGGTCGCAGATATCCCAGTGCCCATTCGAATACCCCGATTGCGACTTCGATGCCGCGCGTTTCCCAAAACTCCCAAGGTTTACACTACGCGCGTTACTATCTTGCTCCTCCTGACGCTGCTTATACCTTACGCCATTCGACCCATATGCAATATACGTCGCATTGAGCTTTGCGTTCCACATGATCAGCTCCTTATCTTGAGGCGCTTTCACCCGAACCACTCGTGCATCTTGGTCAATATTCAAATACTTGCCCTCGCCAAGAGTCGCGCCATCGGCCCACTTCGTCTTAACCCCCTCGTCCCATCCACCGCAAAAAATCGTATTGACGATGATCCCTCTTCCTATAGCAGTTCCACAGGCAACCCGGTAGTCGTCCGGACCCTGAGTGAACGGCTCATTTCCCGCAACAAACACCACCTTATAATCCTCGTCATTCTCGCTCCAGTCCAGATCAGCGACTGACGTTTTGATTACCGAACCGCAATACTCCGATCCACCACGTGTCGTAAGAGAAAACAACTTCTCTGAAATCAGGTCCAAATCATCAGTAAACCCTGAAAGACGCTCAATGTAGTTCTCAGAGATAGGTAGCGAACTATTTCCGTAGTGATAGAGCGCAATCTCTAACCTCGGTTGCTTCCCATGCTTCTCCGTCTTCGCGAATTCATTCACCACACTCCAGATTTGGGATCTAGCCTGATTGATTAACCCGCTCATACTATTACTAGTATCCAACAGAATCGCCATTTGAATCTTTGATTCCGCTACATCATGGGCGCGCGACTGGCCCCCCGCTAGTACCCCAACCACACACAGTGTCACAAATAATCGTTTCATATCTTGGATCCTTTTATTTACAGATTAGAAAACAAGTATGTCACCACCTCCTCAGGCTGTCTGTAACACCACTGTAACAACGCATAACGAGGGCTCGATCTACGCTTCCGAGACTCATTCGTAGATAAGTCTCCCGGACCGCGGATGGTGCACTCTCCACTTATTTCACACAAATAGGGCAATCCGACCGCTTGTCGCCACAGGACACAGATCTCGGCCTTCTTGAACGGTCTACGGAACGTGACCGTGAATGGAGTAGAGATTGAATGAACCTTATGCTGTTGTAGAGGTACTAGGACCATACAAAGCACATGCATCGTGCATCGCACAGTCAACGGACCCTCGAACCCGATAAATACAACACCATTATCCATACAAGCCTCTTACTAGCAACAACTTATGTAATATTATCATGCAGCATCCTTGAGCTGTAAGACCTCTCTATTCCTGAGTGCGTTCAGGTTAAACAGTCACCGTGAACTGATCTAATATCCCCTATTTGAAAGAGACCTTTGTTGATATCAAGCGGATTCTACGACCGACCCTTTCTACACCAGGCTCAAACCAAATACTGGAGCATCTTACTCATAGCCTGAAAGCCTCAGAAATATCGTTCGCCCTCCAAAACTGGAACTCTTGACACGGTTTTCTAGGCTATGGTAAAAACAGCTTCCGTAGGTGGTGGTATCTCGATCGTAACTGGGTCAATATTTGCCACCTCCGATCCTGAACGACTAATTGACCCAATGGCGCCGTTTGGCTGTGGTAGTCCAACGATTGTATCCTGACTAAACTTTAAGGACGTAAAACTATGAACACTCTACAAGGCAACTCTATCATCGGATTTTCGCGGAGCAACGAGACCAACGGCGATCTAAGAGCTAGTAATCCGGCAACGGGTGAAACACTCGAACCAGGCTACGCCGCGCCAAGCGACACTGAATTTAATCACGCTCTGGAACTAGCAAAAAGCGCCGCCCCCATTTTCGCAAACCTTTCCGGCAGCAAACGAGCTTCGTTCCTGAACGCTATCGCCGACAAACTCGAAGCAGCCGTTGATCAAATCGCAGAACGCGGCCCCCTCGAAACCGGCCTACCTGAAGGCAGAATGCGTGGCGAAACAGGTCGAACCACAGGTCAACTCCGGATGTTTGCGAATCTGATCGAAGAAGGTTCCTGGGTGCACGCTCGCATCGACCACGCTATTCCAGACCGAACCCCTCCAAAGCCAGACTTACGCTGCATGCTTCAACCCCTCGGTCCCGTCGCCGTTTTTTGTGCATCCAATTTCCCACTCGCATTCTCAGTAGCAGGTGGAGACACCGCGTCCGCACTTGCGGCGGGATGCCCAGTGATCGTCAAAGCACACAGCTCCCATCCTGGCCTAGCTGAAATCGCCGGCGAATGCATTCAACAGGCGGCACAGGAAACAGGCATGCCTGAAGGTGTCTTCTCCCTACTGTTCATTGGCCGCGACATGGCGCGTAACCTCGTCGAGCACCCTGTCATTCAGGCCGTTGGTTTCACCGGCTCACGTGGCGGCGGAACCGCCCTCATGCGATCAGCCGCAGCACGCCCCCAGCCCATTCCGGTTTACGCCGAAATGAGTGCGATCAACCCGATCGTAATCCTTCCCGGAGCACTCGCGGAACGCGGTGAATCGATCGCCGAAGGATTGTTTGGGTCAATCACTCTCGGTGCCGGTCAGTTCTGCACCAACCCAGGACTCATCTTTGTCCCCGAAACAGGTGGCGACGCCTTTCTCACAAAATTGGCCGAACTCGTCGACGCAGGCAGCGCTGCAACAATGCTGAACGCGCACATCTGCCAAGCCTACGGAGACAGGGTCAAGCAACTCCGTGAAACGAAGGGTGTCAAAACGCTCGCAGCTTCCGCGGAAAACAAAAACCAAGGTTCTCCCGCGGTCTTCACTGTCAGTCTTGAGCAGTTCCTCGCTGAGCCAGATCTACAAGAAGAATGCTTCGGACCCGCTACCTTGATTGTCCAGGGGCCCGTCGAACAGTTCGCGAATGCCATCTCCACTCTCGAAGGTCAGTTAACCGGGACCCTTCATGCCACCGATAACGAATTGGCCTCTGACACAGCAATCGTCTCCGCCCTGCAAAACCGGGTAGGACGCCTCATCTTTAACGGATTCCCTACCGGAGTCGAAGTGTGTCCATCCATGGTGCATGGCGGGCCATACCCCGCGACGTCGGACGGCCGTAGCACTTCAGTGGGAACGCTCGCAATCGAGCGATTCTGTCGCCCGGTTTCCTGGCAGGATTTTCCTGCCGCAGCCCTTCCCGAGGCGCTCCAAGATGACAACCCACAAGGCATTCAGCGCCTCGTTGATGGCAAGCAAGACCGATAACTACACTATTACGCAATAATAACGGACAGATAAGGACCCTATCACTATGCAACACAACGTATTTACCGGCACAATCCCCGCACTCATGACGCCCTGTTCAGCCGAGGGCACACCTAACTTCGATGTGCTCGTCGAAACCGGCAAGAGCCTTATCGAAACCGGAATGCGGGCAGTGGTCTACTGCGGATCGATGGGCGACTGGCCGCTCCTCACTGACGAACAGCGTCAAGAAGGAGTCAAAAGGCTGACCGATGCTGGAGTCCCCGTCGTCGTCGGTACTGGTGCGCAAAGCACGCGTATTGCCGCCGCTCACGCTGCGCATGCAAAAGAATGCGGTGCAGAAGGACTCATGGTGATTCCTCGCCTGCTCTCACGCGGATCGTCCGTCGCCGCCCAGCGCGATCATTTTGCCGCCATCCTCAATGCTGGAAATGGGCTCGCCTCCGTCATCTACAACAGTCCCTACTACGGCTACGAAACCAAGGCTGATCTATTCTTCGATTTGCGCAAGGATCACACCAACCTCGTTGGATTCAAGGAATTTGGTGGCGCAGAATCGCTCACCTATGCTGCGGAGCACATCACCAGCGGCAATCCTGATCTCACGCTCATGGTCGGAGTCGACACCCAAGTCTATCATGGCTTTATCCACTGCGGTGCAGGCGGAGCGATTACCGGAGTCGGCAATGCCCTACCACGCGAAATCCTCCGCTTC
>CAXMRT010000317.1:0-4434 GCA_964196025.1 uncultured Gemmatimonadales bacterium
AGCAGAATATCCATTGTGATGTTCAGAATCGTGCTCGTCATCTGTGGCAACGCATCCAACAACATGTCGAGGATGACCTCGGGATCATACTTCAAGAACATCTGCAAACAGCCGGATAGGTCTTTAGACACCAAACCGGCCGTGATAGTTAACAGTTTTCCACCACTCAGCAATGCCTTCACTTCGTCTTCGACTGGAACTACCGCAGCATCAATCCCTACCGTATCCGCCTCTAAAAGTGCCAGAACAAATAAGCGGGCATCAACACCACGGGCGCCGTGTACAACGAACGCAAGCCGTTCGCCGATGGCGAGCAATTCGTCGTCCGTGCGGTCATCTTCAGACGTCGCACGCAAATCTTCGAGCATTATCAAAATCCGCGCCATATCTCGGCAAGCGGTGAGGCCTGAGAACCAAGTAGAGTCGAAGCGTTTCTCGCGATCAACTACCACTATCGGATCCTGACGCTTCGCCGGAAACTCCACTGTTGGATCCGACTTCAACTTTTTACGTGCCGCATCCCAAAAACTTTTCCATTTGGCTTCCGGGATCACAAATTCGGTCATGATTTCCTGCAAGCGCACAACGTTCACGCGCGGAAAACTTCGCAACACGATCTTTACAACCTCAGCCGGCTCTTTCTTTACCATTTCAGCCATCTTCTCCGGCTCACGGTGATGGATGGAGAGTAGATGCGCGTCTGACAAAATATCAAGCGTCTCCGCGGCATAGGAGAAACTCAGTTCATGACGTTTCTTCCGCGTGAAATTGATCTTTACACGGGCGTAAAACGAATCAACATCCTTCACGACGCCAAGACCCCATGTCTTGTCATACACAAGCACACCCTCACTCAGAGAGCGCAGAATCGCTAGGCGTCCCAAGGCCGCATCGATAGAAACATCCCCGTCGAGGCCGATATTATCAACCCAAACCATGCCAAGTCGGTCGTTTCTATAAACCTTCTGCAGCCAAGACAAGAGCATCGCGTTCGTCACCCCATCCTCGCCAGCCATGCCCAAACGTATTTCCACGAGCTCAAAACCCGCATCTGCGTTCTCTTGCTCCGAAAGAGCCCCCTGCAATAACTCAGCCCACCCTTTGGCTACACCGGGGTTTTCCTTAACAACGTGCTGGAGGATGCCAAGCAATGTCTCGACCTCCATACTATCGGCGCCCATTCCCTCGAGAAACGCTTCTTCTAGCTGATCCACTGTCTGTGTCGTAATGTCCATGGCATATCCCTTATCGTTTTCAGACTTGCCTATGTATCATAATTCACGATGATGTCAAAGCTGGAACAGACACAGGGATAAGATCAATGGCAGATAAGCAAACAAGCCTAAGGGTGACACGACACGAAAACGGTCAGACTCTCGTCAATTTCATAGCGAATCACCTCCAACTATCCCGAAAGAAGGCAAAGGGCTTAGTTGATGCCCGGGAAGTATTCGTCAACCAGCGACGCATATGGATGGCTCGTCACCCACTCAAAACAGGCGATATCGTTGAAGTCAACGCCCCTATAACGGAGTCGACTCAAGCGAAAAAAGTCCCCGTTCTACATCTCGACAGTGACATCGCCATCATTAACAAACCCCCAGGCATCACAACCACCGACGGAAACAGCGTCGAACAGCTACTACAGAAACAGCTGGCACAACCCGAATTACGTGCGGTCCATAGGCTAGATAAAGACACCAGTGGATGCGTAATCGTCTCTTTGAACCCATCATCCCACGCCGCAATGATCGAATTATTCAAGAAAGATGGTATTCAGAAGCGCTATCGAGCAATCGCGGCCAAGCGGGTCAAGGCCGAACCCTTTGAAATCAATCGAGCCATCGACCGTAAACAAGCGATCACCTATGTCACCTGCCTGACATCCTCACGCTTAGCCTCATACCTTGAGGTACAAATACACACCGGACGCACTCACCAGATTAGAAAACACCTAAGAGCCATTAATCATCCAGTATTAGGGGATAAACACTACCAAACAGAAGCAATCGACAACCCTCACCTGCGCCGTATCCCACGCCAAATGCTCCACGCCCACCAACTCAGCTTCACCCAGCCGCTCAGCAAAAAAGTATTAGAGATCACGGCCCCGCTGCCATCCGATTTCAAACAACTACTCGTACAGCTCGAGCTTGAGCAGGAATAAGGGTCTTAAAGAGACGTGAGACGCTGAACGCGAATCAGTTCTTGTGTCGGTAGGTGATGCGACCCTTCGTCAGGTCGTAGGGCGAAATCTCTATACTCACGGTATCGCCATTCGTAATTTTAATAAAATGCTTCCGCATCTTGCCTGAAATATGGGCAAGCAGTTCATGCCCGTTCTCGAGGCGAACTCGGTACATAGTGGCGGGCAGGACCTTAATAACGGTCCCAGTCACCTGAATTGCATTTTCTTTTTCTGTAGTCATAATATTAAAAAGTCCGTGAATAGTAGCGGCCCAGTGCCACCGATGCAAGAAGTTTTAGAACCAGCGTTTGATCCACGAGCGGACCCCCCCGGCTGCCTTTACCATCACCACCGCTTTTTCGCATCGATCAGCAATTTTATCAGGTATGGATGCTTGCGTCACTTGCGACATCAAAGGTTCCCGCGTGCAGCCAAGCACCACTAGATCAAAGTGTTCCGACTCGGCGAGGATCGCCTCAACGACGTCAGGTCCTTCAACAGTCTTTGACTCCAACATCTCTACAGGACAGCGCAAGGTATCACCTGCGTTCTTAATAAAGGCGGTGAGATCGATAGAATGGGACCCTCGTTCCACGCTTAGGACCGTAATCTTACCCACTTCTTTTTCAACCAAAACACTCGCAATCTCGAGTGCATAGGCCGCATTTGGACCACCGGAAACAGGAACCAACACGCGATTAAATGACTGACTTCCACAATTTTTCAAGATAACAACACTGCTCGGGCTTCGCTCGATGATGGGATCCAAGGTACTGCCCAGGTTGAATCGCCCGCTGCGTTTCCCATGCCACCCCATGATCAGGAGATTAATTCGTTTCTCGCGGACGGCGCTAATAATTCCGCGCGCCACTGTGCGGCAATATCGGATAGTGGTGAACACCGGGAACATGGGAGACAAGTACAACATGGCCTCCACGATCCCCTCCTTTCCCTCCATCATATACTTGTCTGCATCCGACAGCGGAACTTGATCAGGAACCTCAACCATGTGAAGAAGGTCGATGTTGCAGTCATACGCGGAAGAAAGCTTGTAGGTCGTACGGACCAAATCAAGAGCGTTATCCGGGTTTGCCACCGGCACCATAATCCGATATCCATCCCGATCAGCATCCACCCCATCATCTTCTAAAATTTGTATTTCGTCCTCGGTCGGCAGCGCTCTTGATTTCGAATATGCGTAGTAAATAACCACTCCTATTCCAATCCATATGGGCGCTATCACCCATGCCATGACGCTCATCTCTACGAGATGAACGGCGAGGACTGCCTGACAAATGATTGCTAGAACCGGGAATAATGGAAACAGAGGCATCACGTAGCCGTATTCCAGCTCATCCCCCATATTCAACCGAATCCGAATGACGCACACATTGACCAGCAAAAACAAAAACAGAAACATGATGCTCGCGCTCCCCACAACATCCTGTGTAGGCAATAGTGTCGCTACGACAATGACAATCAATCCGGTTGCGAGCAAGGCGATGTAAGGCGTCTTGCGGCGTTCAGATATTGCCTCGAATGCAGCGGGCAGCATCCGGTCTCGCCCTAAGGCATACGAGGCTCGAGTTGCAGAAAAAATGGTGGCATTGAGCGCAGAGGTTGAGGCAAAGATCACCGCCAGCGTCACCCAGATATTCCCGCCTCGAGGGATCAGCTTGAGCATCGCCTCCCGAAAACCCATCTCCCCGTAGCTGCCGATCCACTCCCAGGGCTGCAAAGTCCCTTCAGCAGTCACTAGGTATGCTGCATCAGCAGGAACCGACACCATCGTTGCAAACGCCACAGCCACGTAGGTCAGGGTCACAATCAACACGGAGTACAACATGGCTTTTGGGATATTTTCACGTGGGTTCTTGGTCTCGTCACCCGCCTGAGCGATCACTTCATATCCCTCAAACGCGACTGCCGTAAATCCCATTGTGACCATCAACGATTTATACCCTTTAGGCATAAAATCATTAAAGTTTTCGAGCCGACTCGGGTCGCGGATAGCCACCCATATACCAGCTAAGCCAATCACGACAAGGAAGGCGGTCTGAAGCAGGGTCATAATCGCACCGATCTTCCCCGTCTCTGACGCTCCTCGGTAGTTGATATAGATAAAGAACATCGCAACCGCAACGGCGACCCCCTTCAACACGAAAGGATTCGTTGTGATATCCGCGGGTATCCACTCCTGACCAATAGCCGCGACGAAGCTCACCGTATATGTGGCAAAGCAAATC
>CAXMRT010000318.1:0-6861 GCA_964196025.1 uncultured Gemmatimonadales bacterium
ACCGTTTTGCTCGCTCCAACCTAATCCAATCACGAATGCCCCGGTCAGGAACTGGCCGACAACAATCATCCAAAAACAGATCGGGCGTTTGGTTTGCTCGATTGACCACCATTGGGTGGGAACTGAGCCTGTGCTGATGCCGATCACGCCTAAGATGAAGAAGATGGTGCCGAAAAGACAGAAGAATATCTTGGTTCCGACGGAGGGGAAATGCTGAAGAGAGAGCCAGAAGAAGCCTGCGACGAGCGTAATGCTCAGCAACGTCAGGAGGAACAGTTTCGGGTTGGGCTTATCGGCTTCTTCTTTCATGTCTGAGATCTCGAACATTATGTGTTAGACGTCTTTATCGGAGCGTTCATGCTTTGCAGGGAAAGCGGAGCGAGGGGTGAGGTGGTGGTGTGCTGGATGACGCTCTTCATGTCGTTGCCTTTAGGGTTTGGAGGTTTTGGGTCCGGATTAGAGTGCTTGGGTGATGATGCTCTCGAGCTCGGCAGGCGTTAGGGTGATGGGATTTCCCTTCATGCTGCTGGACTGACCGGCTTTTTCGATCAGGGTTGGGATGTCCTCGGTGCTGAGTCCGTAGCTGCTGAGGGCGGGGATCTGCATATCGTCGGAAAGGTATTGGAGTTCGCTGACCGCAGTTGCGCTATCGGCTGAGGGGTCTCCGCTTAGGACTTGTCCGATTTCATCGTAACGCTGTAGGGCGGCGGACTCGGGGTCGCGCTCGCGTAGGGCCTGAATGTTCACATCGCAGACGATGGATAGGAGGCGGGCACAGACTGCGCCGTGTGGGGCGGCGATCATGCCGCCGAGCGGGCCGGCGATGCCGTGGACTGCGCCGAGTTTCGAATTGGCGAGTGCGAGTCCTCCGTAGAGGCTCGTGAGCGCCATGTCGTAGCGAGCGTCTGGAGAGCCTTGTTCCCATGCACTGCGCAGTGAACGTGAGGCGAGTCGGATGCCGTCGCGACAAAGGGCGTCGGTCAGTGGGTTAGACAATCCAGACACGTAGGGCTCGATGACTTGAGTGAGCGCGTCCATGCCTGTGGCGGCGGTTATGGGGGCAGGAAGGTCGTAGGTGAGTTTCGGATCGATAATGGCGACGTCGGGTAGCATGTGTGGACTACGTAGGCTGACCTTAACGCGGTGTTCAGGGATTTGGATGACGGCGTTGGATGTGACTTCCGCGCCTGTGCCAGCGGTTGTCGGGATGGCGATGAAGGGGAGGGATTCTTCCTCAAGAGGAGAGCCGCGGCCGACGACTTCGAGGTACTCCAGGGGGTCTTCGGGATTGGCGACCAGTGCGGCGATGGCTTTACCGGCATCGATCACGCTGCCGCCGCCGATGCTGATGACAAGATCGATGTCGGCGCTCTGTGCGGCGTGCACGCCGTTGAGGATGAGGTCCAGGTCGGGTTCAGCGGGAATGGGGTAGATCGAAAGTGCGAGATCTTGTTGGTCGAGCAGGGCGATCAGGGTTTGTGCGCGTTGTAGGTTTGCACCTGTGACAACGAGGACGCGGGATCCGTAGCTGGCTGCGATCTCGCCAACTTGTTGGAGGGTGCCGGGACCAAAACAGATGCGGGTGGCGGTGGCGAATTCGAACGATTTCATACGGCCCATCCTTGTGTGTCGGGGGTGATGTTCGTGTATTTACTATTTGAACGTGGCTCAGCCATCATCGGTTCAACGGTGTCGCGCCAAAGGTTGTAGTGGCCGGTCTCTTTATGGCGGACTGGCGCATCCTGGTCGTAGTAGACCTCCACGAGTACGAAACGGGTGGGGTCGGCCAGATCTTGGATGACATCGAATCGGGCGATGCCTTCTTCTTGGATGCTGGCGGTGGCGTTTGCTGTGGACGCCTCTTTGAAGGCGTTTATACACGTGTCTTTTACGTGTACAAAGACGTGGACGATGAACATGAGATGATGACCTTTCGGTTTGAAAAAGCGGGTTAGCCGACGGTGACAGATAGTTTGCCGCGTGTGCGACCGGATTCTTGTTGGGTGTGTGCCTCTGGTAATTGATCGAGGGAGTAGGTTTTGCTGATGTGTGGGCGGAGGGTGCCAGTGTCGGCGGCAGCGGCCACCTGTTTCAAGATGTCTGCTTGGCCGTCGAGGTCGATGTTGTTCATTGTGCGGCAGCCCATGAACTCGAAGTGGATGGAGGCGCATTTCGCAAAGAGGTCGTTGATGGTGTCGCCTGGGACACCGGGAACGATAGTGACGAGGGATCCGAAATGGCGGAGGCAAGCGATGGATTGGTTGAAGACCTCGCCGCCAACCGTATCGAGGACGAGTTCGCAGCCTTTACCGTCGGTTAGCTCCATGACGCGGTCTAGAACGTTTTCGCTTCGGTAGTTGATGACATGGTCGGCGTGAAGGTCGGTGCAGAGTTGAATGCTGTCGTCGTAGCCGGCAGTGGTGAGGACGCGTGCGCCTGCGGCTTTCGCGAGTTGAATGGCGATGTGGCCGACGCCGCCGGCTCCCGCGTGGATCAAGACAGTGTGATCGGCTTGAAGGGATCCGTGTTCGTGAAGAGATTCCCATGCGGTGAGGCTGGCGAGTGGTAGGGCTGCGCTTTCCGCGGGCGTCAGGGAGCTGGGGGCGATAGCAGCGGTTCGGGCATCGACGCAGACGAATTCGGCATTAGCGCCGTCGCGGATGATATTGGGAGAGGCAAACACGGTGTCGCCGACAGCGAAGGTTTGAACGTCTGACCCTGTTTCGACGACCTCGCCGCAGACATCGAACCCGAGGATCATCGGTGGGTGGCGGTCGCCCCAGCGTGGCGCCTGGCGGGTTTTGCAATCGACGGGGTTGACCGCGGTGGCGAGAACCTTGATCAGCAGGTCGTGGTCGCCGGGTGTTGGATCCGGAAGGTCTTGCATCTCTAGGACCTTGGGATCCCCGAATGCGGTCATGACCATGGCTTTCATATTCTCTCCAGTTGACGATTAAGAAGGGATGCTAGCAGGTTTTGGATGGGATGGGAGGGTTAAACGATTCGGAGGAGGTTGGGGGAGATTCAATATCCAATGTCCAACACGGAATGTCCAAGTGAAGGGCCCGGGGAACTGGAGAACTGAAGAGCTGAAGAATGGGGAACTGAAGAAGTGGACGAGGTGTTTTTTTGTAGGGGGATGTGGATTGGAGGGAGATTCAATGTCCAATATCCAACACGGAATGTCCAATGTCCAATGTCCAAGTTTTAGGGATTAGTGGTTAGTGGAGGGGGCATGATGTTGGCTTGGTAGGTCTGTGCGGGATGTGTTCTGGGAGTGGGTTATTCGAAATAGTAATCCAGGCTTGAGCCGTCGCCGCGTACGCTCCCGGTGGATAGATTCCCGTCATCTAGGATTGTGTCGACCTTGGTCATGATTGTGACATCGATGTTGTTTTCGGCGAGCAGTACCAAAGGGGACGTGCCGGAGGCATTATGGAAGACGTAGTAGCCGCCGATGGGGGAAGACTGCACCCAGCCGGGAGAGAGCCAATTATCCTCCATCCCGACCGGATACGATCCTTGAGTCCAGTCCGGAGGTGGGTAACTTCCGGTCTGCATAACGTATTGTTCGAAGGCGCCGCTGAACACGCGTAGGTTATTTGCAATTGCCGTTGCTTGTGAGTTCAGTCGAGCTCTCTGGAAAGATGGGATTGCGATGGCTGCCAGTAAACCAATGATGGCGACCGTAATCATTATCTCTACCAGTGTAAACCCGCGTATTGCGTGTCCGTGCATGGTTCTAATTGTCATGTCCCACAACACCTCCGTTCGTGAATGTATAGAGCATGGCGGGTGCCAACTGGGTGGGGGGGGTGGGGATTTGCAAAATAATGACATTTTAGGGAGAGGGAATTGAACATCGAAGATTGAGCATCTGAGGTGCTTTTTTTGGGAGTGGTGGGGCTTGGGCGGGGTGACTGGGGAAGGGGGATGTTGTGGAAATGTCATGCGCACTTTTTCACGAATGTGAAAGTTTTGGCAAAATTGAAAAACTGATTTAGCGATCTTTGTAGCGGTCGAAGAGGTACTCTAGGCCGTTTAATTTGATCTCGTATACCGCGCGTAGCATGTCGCCGAGGGCGCCTGCGGGGAAGCCCTTTTGGGCGAACCACACGACATAGCGTTCGGGGAGATCGACGAGGCGTTGGCCTTTGTACTTGCCGAAAGGCATGCGGTAGGTTGCTAGTTTGAGCAGTTCATCGGGATCGGGTTTTATTTCTTCCATGCGCTGAGTTTACCTATAAGAGTGGCTTGTGCGCGATCGTAAATGCAGTCAAATCCGTTTGCGGGTGGCGGGTGGCTGTGGTCTAATGTGGACAAGACCTGAATCTTAATCAAGGAGCTGTTTATGAGTCATCGTTTCATTCTGTCGTGCATCACGTTTTGTCTGCTCGCTGTGGGCCCTGTCTCGGCGGGTGTGTATTTGGGTGCGGGTTTTGGAGCTGCAGAGCCGGACGTTTCAGAGTTTACGAAGGATATCTTTAGTCAGGCGTTTGTGGGAATCGAGCTTGGATCCCATTTATCGATTGAAGCCGCGTATCTTGATTTCGGCGAATCGGAGTCATCGGACGGTTTGGTTACGGTTGAAGCTGAGGGTATCAGTCTGTCAGCCGTTGGAGTTGTCCCCTTGGGTGAAATGTTTGCCTTGTATGGCCGACTTGGGTTGTTGCACTGGGACCGTGATGCGGATGTGGATCAAGATACGATTGATGAGATTAAAGAGGCGTATGATACCGAGGATGAGGATGGCTTTGACCTGTCTTTTTCGGCGGGAGTGCAGTTGACGCTTGCCGAGAACCTAGCGGTTGCGCTGGAGTGGTCTCGCTTTGAAATGAGTGGCTTTGATATGGACACCTACGGTGCCCGCGTTATTTTGACGCTATAAAAAACACCGCGGCCCGGGTAGCCGCGGTGTTGCTGTAAGCGGGAGTGATCCTGATTACTTAGATCGATTGATCACCACGAAGCGTGCCCCCGCGGGTGTCTTGATTCGCATCGCGATGCGAGTGGCGCTCTTCATTGCGGCCATGGCCTTCTCATACTGTGTTCTGTTAGTGACGGTTGCTTTTCCGACACGCGTCACGAGGTTGCCTTCGCGAATCCCGGCTTCCCATGCGGGGCTTTGCTGTTTGACCTGAGTGACCAGGACTCCGGTATCAGTTTCCGCGAATCCGAGCTGATCTGCCATGTCAGAGTCGAAGTCTTGGATGATCAGTCCGATCGTATCGAGCGCAGCCGTTGCGGGAGCAGATGGCCCGATCTGGTCAGGCAGTGCCATTAGGCTAGCGGTGATGACCCGAGCCTTGCCATCGCGGATGACATCGAGCTTGAGTTTGGTGCCTGGAGCGCGGGCAGCCACGCGGTTTCGGAATTCACCGACGCCTATGACGGCTTTTCCGTCGAGTTTGACGATGACATCACCGCTTTGCATGCCGGCTTTTTTGGCGGCGGATTTGGCCATGACATCAGAGACCAGGATGCCTGCTTTGTTTTTCATGTCGAAGGTAGCGGCGAGTGCGGGAGTCATCTCTTGGATGAGGACGCCGAGATAGCCACGTGTGACTTTACCATGCGCGATTAGCTGATCCTTGATGCGTTTGGCCATATTGATAGGGATCGCGAATCCGACCCCCATAGAGCCGCCGGTACGGGAGTAGATGGCTGTATTGATGCCGACAACTTCGCCTTGAACGTTGAGGAGCGGTCCGCCGGAGTTTCCGGGGTTGATAGCGGCATCGGTTTGGATGAAATTTTCATAATCTGCGATACCGACATTGTTCCGTCCTTTTGCGCTTACGATTCCTGCGGTGACGGTTTCTGAAAGTCCGAAGGGGTTGCCGATGGCGAGTACCCATTCAGCGAGTCTGAGTTTGTCTGAGTCTCCGAGTTTGATGAAAGGGAGATTTTGTTCATCGATTTTGATGATGGCCACTTCGGATTTTTCGTCAGTGCCAACGAGTGTCCCTTTCAGTTCACGTCCATCGTGTAGTTTGACTGAGATGGAGTCCGCGTCGCCAACCACGTGATGGTTCGAGAGAATGTATCCGTCTTCTGAGATGATGAAGCCGGACCCTTGTCCTTCTTGTTTAAAGGAGGGTGGGGAGAAGTGTTTGCGGAAGTTATCACCGAGGCTTTCTGGGATTTTGAGTCCACGCGGCAGCATGTCGGTTGCGGAGACATTCTTTTCGACGCTAATAAAGACCACGGCGGGCATGGCGTCTTCCGCGATTTTGCTAAAGGCGTCGCCGGTGCTGCGCAGGACGTCGGCGGCTTCCTCGCGAGTGAGAGCGGGAGCTGTTTGGGGGATCATAAGGACAACGGCCACAGCGCAGCCGGCAAGTACGCTCATTCTTCTACAGGTTCGATAGGTCATAAATGACTCCTTGGGTTGATTGGCTAGGTGCTGCCTAGCGATTAGGGTGTTTCTACAGAGATAACGTCGCGGAGGGCTTGGTTTGTGTGTGTTGGGTACATTAACCGGTTTTAAGATAAGCGGAAAGCCGGGGCTAGAGGTGGTCTGACCAGTTCAGTGTCTCGAAAAGGGGCTGAAACTCGGGGGGTACTGGAGCGGTGAGGGTGAGGGGTTCTTTTGTGACGGGGTGTGGAAGGGTGAGTGTGTGGGCGTGCAGGAGGAGGCGATGGAGATGGAAGTGGTCGCGCATGAGTTGGTTATATGGGCCCTTGCCGTAGGTAGTGTCGCCGAAGATTGGATGCGAAATGTGTTTAAAGTGTTTGCGGATTTGGTGCATGCGTCCCGTCTGGGGAAAGGCTTCGACAAGGGAAAGGCGAGTGGAGTCATAGGGCGTGATGGCTTCGGGGAGTTCGGCAGTGGCGAGCTGCGTGTAATGCGTGACCGCC
>CAXMRT010000319.1:0-28577 GCA_964196025.1 uncultured Gemmatimonadales bacterium
CCGCCGCCATTAGGGCAAGCATCTGTTGAATCTGATAATGATGCCGGCCTTTGATGCCGTTCGAGATCATGAAGTCGCAGAGATTTTTGAGCAACTTGTCTGAACGTGGGCAGTTCCACGGGTAGGTGTCAGAAAAACGCCCGACCGCTTTGAGCTGGAGCGTCACTTTTTTTTGCAGCCCTTTACCGCTCCCTTTCTTGAGCATCAACTCAAGCTTACCATCCTTACCCTGACTATCTTCAATCGCATGCGCGAGTTCAAAAGGGGGTCCCTGCCAGCCACGTGAACCACCTTGTTTACGGTGAAACCCGTGAGGGGCTGAGAATTTCTTTCCGTTCGCGCCAATAACGTGGTCACCAATCTCAACCAACTTCTTCGCAGGCGACTTGGAATCCTGAAAAACAAAGGTCACCTTAAACTCAGTAGGATGTTCAGGGTCGATACGAGCACGAATACCGGTTGGCCCTAGATTCATAAAGAAGGCTTTACCATCATACTTATCGTTCACCGGCTTATCGAGCGGGTGAGTCATAGCCTGTCCATAAGGCAGATCGTTGGCCCCACGATGAATGGCTTCCGCAGGCTGGCACAGCAGCAAGGCAACACTCATCACCGAAACGGAACCGATCGTCCTCATCGGCCCCCACCCGCGCTCATAATCAAAATTGACATTTATCATCCGAAAAGCCTAGCACTCCTTCGTCGCTAAAAAAACCTCAAAACCCTGACCTTTGCGACAAACATCACGCTAGATACGACACACAAACAGTCCCACCTAGAAAAATGTCCCCCCTGAGTAATCGAAGAGAGTCGACTGGGAAGGCCTGCCGTGTACCGAACTGCGTTCTGATACATGGGCCCCTCCGGGTAAGGGATGTTTGATGCCGCGCAACTCGCGCCATCCACCCATACCCCGCAAAAACCCTTGCACAAGCGACCAATCCCTCCGACCATCTCCCGAATGAAACCACGCACCTACCTAACTCTCACCGCCACACTGCTCATACCCGCATGTCTGTCGGCCGCAGACCTCGTCACCCCACCGATGACCAACGGCGAACCCGCTCCCGGCAAACGCGTCCGTCAGACCGCGCCAGAGTACACGGGCACAGATGTCTATCACTGCCTTTATCTCCCGACCGACTGGACACCCAACACTCGCTATCCCGTCATCGTCGAATACACTGGCAACAAATTCCCTCCGGGCAAAGGGTCCGGTGAAGCAAAAGACGCCAACCTTGGCTACGGCATGACGGCTGGCACCAATGCCATCTGGGTAGTGATGCCATATGTTCAAAAAGGCGGCAAAGAAAACGCGGTTAAATGGTGGGGCGACAGGCAGGCGACCATTGATTACTGCAAGCTCAACCTCCCCCGTATCTGCAAAGCGTTCGGTGGCAATACCAATGCCCTCATCATCTGCGGCTTCTCACGTGGAGCCATCGGTTCCAGCTTCATCGGTCTAGCTGACGACGAGATCGCCTCCTTCTGGAAAGGCATGCTCACCCACGACCATTTTGATGGTCACATAAAATGGGGCTACGACGGTAGCGATCGAGACTCCGCCATAAAACGTCTCACCCGACTCAAAGGCCGTCCCGTCCTGGTCTGCAACCAAAACACCATCAAAATCCACGACGACTTCCTCAAGGACCACCTGAACCTAGCGACCTTCACGTTCCTCGACGTCCCCACCAAAGAAATATTCACCATCCCAGAAGGCAAGGTCCTACACCCCCACAACGACCTCTGGATGCACCGCGAAAGCCCAACCCGCCAACAAGCCCGCACCTGGCTACAAAACCTACTAACAACCGACTAAGTCAGCGCACTCAGCACACCTCCCCGCCCCACCGGGAATCCCGCCAATCCCCTCGCCCTACACGAGCTCTCAGGAAAACACCCCCCACTTTTCATGCTTCCTGTTTGACTCCACCCCTCCGAAAAGTTACCACTGGAGCCATGCAAGCTCCTCCCAGTATATTTAACGACGTCCTCGGACCCGTCATGCGTGGCCCGTCGAGCTCACATTGTGCAGCCGCTCTGCGCATCGGACGACTGGCTCTCGACCTCATGGATGGTGCCATTGAACGCGCCCTCGTTGAGTACACCCCCGGCGGCTCACTCGTCACCACGCACGAAGCCCAAGGCTCCGACATGGGTCTCTATAGCGGATTCTTAGGCTACGAAACCCACGATGAACGGCTACCCGAATACAGGAAAAAGATCGCCGAAGCGGGCATCGACATCGAGGTCGCGATCGTCGACTACGAAGCCGCACACCCCAACACCTATAAGCTCACTCTCCGCAACAGTACAGAGTCCCGCGAGCTCACCGCTATCTCAACCGGCGGCGGCATGATCGAAGTTCTCGAAATCGACGGCTTCGCGCTGAATATGGATGGCGGCTTTCACGAAACGCTCCTCTACGTGACCGAACAGGCCGACTCCATCGCAGCCTCCCTGCGAAAGAGCCTAGACGCCGACACCATCACCGTCCACAACAACGCGCTAATCCAAATCCAATCACAACAGGCCGTGACCGACTCCGCTCTGTCCGAACACAGCGAGCTCATTCACACCCTCAAACGCCTCTCTCCTGTCCTGCCGGTCCGCTCCGGTTCCGACATCAAGGTCCCCTTTCGGACCTGCGACGAGATGCTCGCTTTCAACGAAGACAAACAGCTGGCACTCTGGGAGCTGGGTCTCGAATACGAATCCGCACGCGGACGCATCTCCAAAGACGCGGTGATGACAAAGATGCACGAGCTAGCGACGATCATGCGATCGGCGGTCACGACTGGCTTAGCCGGAACAGAGTACGATGACCGCATCCTCCCAAGCCAGTCACCGAACTTTGTCGAAAAGCTGAAGTCGAATTCACTCATCAAATCCGATGCGCTGAACACGATCATCAGCTATATTACCGCGATTATGGAAGTAAAGTCCTCTATGGGCGTCATCGTTGCCGCCCCGACAGCAGGGTCCTGTGGAGCCTTCCCTGGTTGCACGATTGGTGCTGCAGACACTGTATCCGCATCCGAAGAAGATCTCGTAAAAGCTCTACTCGTGGGTGGACTCATCGGTGTCTTTATCGCCGAACAAGCGACCTTCGCCGCTGAAGTCGGTGGCTGCCAAGCAGAGTGTGGGTCCGGCGCAGGCATGGCTGCCGCAGCACTCGTGTCACTCGCCGGCGGAACCCTTGACCAATCACTCGGCGCGGCGTCTATGGCCCTACAGAACTCGCTAGGCATGATCTGCGACCCCATTGGCAACCGTGTCGAAGCCCCTTGCTTAGGACGCAATGTTACCGCAGCAAGTAATGCCTTATCATGCGCGAATATGAGCTTGTCGAATTTCGAACACCTGATTCCCCTCGATCAAGTCATCCAAACCATGGATGTCGTGGGCAAAAGCATTAACCACGAACTACTCTGCACCAACTTAGGCGGACTATCTATCACTCCGGCCGCGAAGGAAATTGAAGCCCGCCTTACCCGCTTCAAATCCTGCTAGAGGAATTAACGAGAACCGCACGCATGTACGACATGATCCACCCGCCGGTCAGACCATCCAACTCAAGCCGCGTCGCCCTTCTCTTCATCGCCCTCGTGTTATCAGGGCTCAGCAGCGTCGCCGCTGACGTAGCAGCTCAGATCAAACAATCTCCCCGCACACATCCCCGCCTATTCATCACTAAGCACCATGACACGGCACTACTCAAAAAGATCAACGCGGACCCGGTCTTAACGGAGGCAAAAACGATTCTTATCCAACAAGCAAACAGCTTAGAGGATATCTCGCCGGTGATTCACGAGAAGCAAGGACGACGCATGCTACACGTCTCACGGCTATGTCTCTCCCGAGTGATGACGCTCTCCTCCGCTTACCAGTTCACGGGCAACACGAACTTCGCCGCGCGCGCAGAGAAAGAAATGCTCGCTGCAGCCAGCTTCAAGGACTGGAATCCCTCACACTTCCTCGATGTTGCCGAAATGACCGCCGCTCTCGCTATCGGCTACGACTGGCTCTCCGACGCGCTCGATCCGTCCGCACGCACAATCATCAGACAAGCCATCGTCGAAAAAGGCCTCAAAACATCCCTCAGAGGCGGCTGGTGGGTCGACACACATAACAACTGGAACCAGGTCTGCCACGGCGGCCTAACTCTGGGCGCCTTGGCGGTCATGACCGAAGAACCTGCTCTGGCCGTAAAAATCATCAACCGCGCAATCAAGAAGCTGCCGACGGCGATGCACGAATATGCGCCCGACGGCGCCTACCCCGAAGGACCTAGCTATTGGCGTTACGGAACCACCTACAACGTCATTATGATCGCGGCGCTCGAATCCGCGCTCAACACGGATTTCGGGCTTTCCGAAACCGAGGGGTTCCTGAACACCTCAGACTATTATATTCACTCCCGCGGTCCTCAAGGATTGCACTTCAATTATTCCGATGGCCGCGAAGGGACGTCGCCATCTGCCGCCTTGTACTGGTTCGCAAAAAAACGTCAAGCTCCGCATCTCCTGCAGTATGAACGCAAGCTGTTTAAGTCCAACCTAGCCAACATGCATCGCTCACCGAAAACGCTGTCCAGCACGCTACCGCTAGCGCTCATCTGGTACCCTGCAGAAGAGAAAGATGCGGCAACCCCTTCCCTGCACTGGACAGGGAATGGCCCTAGCCCGGTCAGCTTCCACCGTTCGGACTGGAATTCCGAACAGGCGACATTTTTCGGATTCAAGGGGGGCACGCCCGCAGCCAGCCATGGTCATATGGATGTCGGATGCTTTGTCATTGATGCCAGTGGTGAGCGCTGGGCGTCAGATCTTGGCATGCAGGGTTATTACAGCCTGGAGTCCAAGGGCATTGGTCTCTGGGAGCGCGAGCAGGACGGGCAGCGATGGAGCGTCTTCCGCCTAAACACGTTCTCACACAATACGCTCGTGGTGAATGGCCAACAGCAGCGTGTCGCCGGATTCGCACCCATCATCCAGTTCTCCGACACAGCCCCAATGCCCCACACCATCATCGACATGTCGTCTCTTTACAAAACACAACTCGCTTCCGCACAACGCGGCATGGCGCTACTCGCCGACAAGTCCGTCCTGATTCAAGACGATCTACGGTCGAACGATAAAAAGGCCAAGGTACGATGGGCAATGGTTACCGCAGCCAAAATCGAGCTACAGGGAAACCACGCAACACTATCGATCGGCGAGACGAGCATGGAGCTCACCGTCCTCCACCCAAAGAACGCAATACTAGAAATTATCAACGTCTCCGACCCACGAGCAGACTACGACGCAGCCAACCCAAACAAGCAAATGATCGCCTTCACCACCCACCTACCCCCAAACACCTCCGAACAACTCATCGTACACGTCGCCTCACCCAACGCAAACACACCAAAAACCACCCCTCTCTCCGACTGGAAATCCCACTAGCCCCACCCCTTCGGCGTCAATGCGTCAGATGATCACTGACTATCAAAGGTAGGGAGCCATCGCCAGCCTGTCCGCCTCAGGAGGAAGGGCACCGCAAAGCATACGTCCACATAGCACTCAGACAGCCCCTACAGTCCATACGCCTCAGCTCCCCGTGACCCCAAGCTGACAATCAAGCGATCAACCCAGCGCACACAGCTCCGCCTTGCAAATAGCGTTTGTTCCGTGAATCTTGATCCGAGAGGCCATCTTGAAAAAGATGGCGGGAGCGACGGGACTTGAACCCGCAACAACCAGCGTGACAGGCTGGTACTCTAACCAATTGAGCTACGCCCCCGGCAATCAAGGCACACATCATAGAAATCTGGCGCTTAGAATCAAGTGAAAACGTGAAGAAATCAGTCCCTATTTGGATCGACCGATCGGCGGGCCTGTTTCTTGACCGACTGCTTCTTCTTGTCGTCGAGCATTCGGTCACGCTGACGACGGGATCGGCGGCGTTTTTGTCGCCGGATTTTCTCGTTCTTCTGCTGACGAGCGGATTTTTCCCCCTCTACCTGCTCCGCCACCTTCTCGCATAGATCGCGCCGAGCAAAGAAGCGGTTCTGCGCTTGGGAACGGGTCTTTTGACAGCGTAGCTCAACACCGGACGGTTCATGACGAAGCTGAACGCAGGAAGCGGTTCGATTAACCTTCTGTCCCCCACTCCCAGATCCGAGGATGAAGTTTTCCACAATATCCGATTCAAGAATCTTGAGCTCAGCCATGCGTTTGCGCAAAGCCCGTTCCTTGCTCTCAGAAATGGGTTCGGGAGGCACTTCTACGCGTCGCCAGCTGGCTCGCTATAACGGTCCAAGGTCGTCCTACAGCGCGAGCGCATCGCATCGAGTCGAGTATGCAGATCAGCGAACGCATCATCAACTGGCACGCCCTCCACAGGAACGGGGCTCGGGACCCGTGCGATCGGCACACCTTCCGATGAGTTGATAGCAAGGGAGGTCGCAAACTCCAGTTCCGTCGTGAGTCTTTCCACCTCGGCCTGCAGTTCAGCTTGTTCCATCACATGAGACTGAGCTTCGCTAGCCAACTTTTCAGTTAAATCTTCAACTTGACCGGTGGTGGATTCGACGCGCCCTGTTAAGTCTCCAGCCAGGGCCTCCAGATCACGATCTTTCGCATCAATCACACTCTGGAGTTCTGCCACTCTCGCCTCCGTTGTCGCAGACTGCTCCTTGAGTTCCGCACGCAAGTCCGCTAATTGATCCTCGACACCATTCTTCTCCGACGCATTCGAAGCACGCACGGCCTCCAGGTCAGACCCAACTTTCGTCGACGCCACCGTCGCCTCAACTTGTATCGCCTTGAGCGACTCTATTTCCGCACCACGACTTTGTAACTCAGTCTGTAAGCTCTCGATTTGGGTAGTCAATTCTGTACGTTCAGCGGCATGAGCCGCATCTATCGCAACCATATCCGGCTCGGGTACCCCGACGAATGCCTCTGGTGCAGTCACCGTTATCGGGACGATCGCGTCGGGCATTTTCAGCGTATGCGCCAAAATCGGCTCGCCCGCTGCTGCGACCGCAATCGGGTCCACTCGAACATCCACCGACGCAGAGGCAGGAGGGATTTCAATCACCGGCACCCCCCTCGGTGAGTCCGCACCCAACTTCAACGCCGGCATCTGGATATCTGGAATGGTGACATGATCAGCACCGCCGCCGGCCATCGCGTCGAAATCGCACTCGTCCGCGGGTATCCAGTTTTCACCATCGCTGGACACCTGATTCCCAGGAACAAACACGTCGTCCGACTGCCAGGCCTTCAGCACCTGTAGGTCGACAGGTCCGTAAACCATGCCGTCTGCCGTCTTAAAATACCATTTTACACTGGATGTCATATTCCGCACCCTCTGCTCTACTCTACAGCCCTAACGAGCTCGCGAGTTTTAATGCAAACTCAATCACCAACTCGAAAGGTTTAACAATATGCCGTGAAAATGGCAACACGTTATAATGGGCCAGAACAAGAATGGCCGTCCCTGCCGATGCGCCACCCAGAAACACTCGACGCCATTCATGACCGTATCTCGAGCGATGACGGTGCATTCGCAACGGCTCCTCGTGATCTCGCGCAAAAGGAGGCAAAATCTCATGAGGCAAAGAAGATGACACGTCCCCATGCTCAAATGCGTTCAAAACATCGATAACCCCGCCAAGTGTCTTGCGCTCAGCAATATGCCCACCCATGGAATGAACTCGTTCCATCACCTCATCTACAGCGTTCGCAGGACAACCACAGCGACCACACACAGCCTCATCTAGAAGACTAATATCATTCTCACCATCTCCGATGGCCAGAACGGACTCCGGCAACACGTTTCGGTGGCGACAGATTTCTTTTATCGCAAGTCCTTTTGTAAACGGAACGCTCCGCAAAATCACATCCTGCTTAAACTCAAAGATCATCAAACTAGAACAGTGCTCGATACCCTGCCTTGCGGCCACTATTGCGGCCCGACAATCGTCCAGATCTGTGAAGCGTACATGCAATCGGTCGACATCGCCCTGAATCAGCTTCGCGCTTCGATACGTGCGCAACAATCGAGTGCGTAGTCCAGCAAGGACCTCCTCCATATGGGTCTGCTCACGACGCACGATGGATCGTATATGAATATTCCAAAACGGATGGGGCAGAAATCCCCAACGTTCGAAACTGAAAATATAGGCGTGACGAGCAACAACAAAGTCAGGGACCGCGCCAGCGTCGATGATGGGACGCACGAGGCGCTGAACCGATCTAAGCCGTCTCCCTGTCGCAATCACCCACAAGCCGCCCGAGGCCTGAAAATCCTGAACTCGTTGACAAAACTCGGGATGAAAGTCTCTATCATCCATCGAACCGAGAACCGTTCCGTCCAAGTCCGTGACCAATAACTGTGTTCCGTCAAACATTCTCGCCGCTTCACCCGTAATCTCGAATCATTATAGCTCAAGTTAAGTGGCAAACTGTACCGCATCCTATTACGCCTGAAAAGATCGAATCGTATCCAATAAACAAGGTCTAGCATCCATTTTTCTTGCCATAGGCCCTTCCACCCCGCATAATCACTGCTAACGAAAGTAAGGACGTTTGAATAACACACACTCAGGAGAGTAAGATGCTGGTTCTATCAAGAAAGAAAGGCCAGAGTATCATCATTCGAGAAGATATCGAAGTGAAGATCCTCGACATCAAAGGCGGCTACGTGAGCGTCGGTATCACTGCCCCACAGGACGTAAATGTGTTTCGACTTGAACTACTTGAACAGATCCAAAAAGAAACGGGTCGCACAGTTCAAAAGGGACGAAATTTGTCCAACTTAAAGCGCACCGTGTCACAACGGGTGGCTGACTAACGACTCTGTCGTGTCATCCACAACGGATTGAGGTCGATGACGACGGCGCCATGCGTTCGTCATCGACGCCAAGCCACCCCCGCGGTCGTTGATTTAATCGGGCAGACCACCCAGTGCTAGAAACTTTTTGCACTCCGTTCGAATTCCGTGCTATAACCCCATCACTGAAGTCACACACCGACCTTTGGTGACTGCATACGTGAAACAACCACAGCATTGGAACAGAGAATGACTAGCCCAAAAACAGAACTCTCCACCCCTTACTCCGTTACCGACGACACCAAAGCACAATTTGCCCGCGACGGGTACGTGAAGTTGAAAAACATCTTGAGCGCGGAGACCCTTGCCCACTACGAAAAACTCATCACCGACGAAGTGATGAGACTCTACGCAGCGCAGCAAGAAGAGAACCCGAGCACGGAATCCACCACCTACGAACGCGCGTTCAGACAGATCATGAATATCTGGGTCGGCAATTCCGCCGTCAAGGAGTTCGTCACCAGCACGAGGCTCGCCCACATCGCACGCGACCTCATGTCAGTCGAAGCCGTACGGCTCTACCATGACCAAGCCCTGTACAAAATGCCACACGGAGGAATCACTCCTTGGCACGCCGACCAGTACTACTGGCCACTCGGGACCGATAATACGTGCACGGTATGGATCCCCTTTCAAGCGGTTACCCCCGAAATGGGACCCTTATCGTTCAGCGTCGGAAGTAATCATCTGAACCTCGGACGCGATCTTCCCATAAGCGATGAAAGTGAACGTGAGATTCAAAAACAACTCTCTGACGCGGATCTCCCCCACCACAGCACGCCCTACGACTTAGGTGAAGTCAGCTTTCACTCCGGATGGACGATGCATAACGCTGGAGAAAACACAACTGACGCTCCACGAAAAGTCATGACAATGATCTACTTCGAGGATGGCGCAACACTCACGCAGCCAAAAAACGACAATCAACAAGCCGACTGGGATAGCTGGTTACCCGGAGCCGTTGTCGGTGAAGTCGTAAACACTCCTATCAACCCCGTCCTCTAGTGCGTCGTTCAGGATACACACGGAACACGGCTATACCTTACGGGGACCCTTCCGCTATTTCCGCAAAACCATTCGACACACTATCGATCCCGCACAGAGCGCACCCACATACATCGCGACATTGATCGACGCCGTCCCGATCGACGCGAGCCCGGGTCCCGGACAATAACCGCTCACACCCCATCCAACCCCGAAAAGCACCGCACCTAGAACCAAAGGTCCATCAATTTTCGTTTTAGACGGCAAATGAAAGACCTCTTCACATGCCGGACACGCCCGTCGCAGCACGAACCTGAACGTAACCAACGTCACTCCGACCGCCCCACCCAGCACAACTATCAGAGTTGGATCCCAATCACCGGTCACATCAAGAAAACCAATTACCCGCTGTCGATCAACCATCTGCGACAACGCCAAACCAAAGCCAAACAATGCCCCCGAAATCAGTACCGCAAGCTTAGACATCATCCAGCACCCCCCGCCCAGCAACGAAGCACGTAGACAATGGCCATACCTGCTGCAACAAACACCAGTGTCGCAACAAGCGACCGCAGCGACAGACGCCCCAAACCGCAGACCCCATGACCGCTCGTACACCCTCCACCCATCCGCGTACCAAAACCCACCAAAAAGCCACCGACGATCATCGGGAGCACGAGAGTTGACTCGCCCGCCGACTCACCACCGAGAAAGAGGTGGTGAAACGTCCCCCCAGCCACGAGTCCTATGAGAAATAACCAACGCCAAGCGGAATCCGAACGCCTATCAAGCACCCCATTCAAGATACCACTAATGCCGGCAATTCGCCCACAAGCCACTAACAGCAGTGTTGCAGACAGCCCGATAAGGACACCGCCCGTCAACGCACTAAAAACTGGAACATCATCAAACATTCGCTCTCCTTCGCACCTAATCTACCCTCCCGCATCTAGAAACAAAACCCTATTGTTATGCACCCTTGATCCCCGCCGTCGCCGGCCATATACTCTTCACCATAAGAAAGGTAACAAATGAGCTCAGCACCCTTCACCATCATGCATTTTTCCGACGTCCTCTGCGTGTGGGCCTATTTAGCCCAGATCCGGATTGACGAGTTAAACAGCCAATTTGGCGACAAGGTCCACCTCGATTACCACTTCATCCCCATCTTCGGGTCCGTTGAAGAAAAACTAGAAAAAGGATGGGGTCATCGAGGCGGCATACCGGCTTACGCCGAACATGTCCAGTCCGTCGTCAGCGACTTCGACCATATCACCGTCAACCACGACGCATGGACCACCACCGTACCTACCAGCTCGTCCAGTGTTCACTTGTTTCTAAAAGCTGTACAACTTTTAGAAAAACGCGGCGATCTCGCTGAATCCCCCCCTCGCAACGCCGCAAACAGAACACTCCTTGAACAACTGACCTGGGATCTGCGCGTCGCGTTTTTTCAGGAGGCCATTGACATCTCCAACCATAAAGCCCAACTCGAAATCGCCGAGGCACTCAACTTACCCATCGCCGCCATCGAGGCCGAGCTAGACAGCGGAGCCGCTTTTGCCGAATTAAACAAAGATCTAGTATTGCGCGACACCTACCACGTCGCAGGCAGCCCAACCCTCGTCTTTAACGAAGGCCGGCAAACCCTCTACGGCAACGTCGGCTACCGTGTGATCGAAGCCAATATCCAAGAACTGCTCGAACACTCCGACGTACGCGCCAGCTGGTGCTAACCCGAATACTGCGACCCTAGAAATTTAAACCCCGTAGGGTAAATAAACTCATCCACCCAATAATAGCTGACAATTTCAGTATCGCCAATACTAGCCCCTAGCACCGGATCATCCCCAACCAAAGCCTCAGGGCAAACGTCCCCGCAGCCTGTTGCAAAATCATACTTTCGTAATCGCCGAAATATAGTAGTATACTGCTATGCGATTGCACACAATTTCTTCATCATGTCTGGAGTTCGGACACATATCTTCCCATGATGTTTATTGAAGAACCTAACAGCCTTGCGCCTCGCAATTGCGGTGCTGCTATTGAGTAACTAGGAGATTAATCGATGTTTACTCGTCTTTGCCTGATCACCGTGTTTTGTGCAGCAACTACAACCGTACACCTTTTCGGTGCTGTCGGAAGTGAAAGGGATGCGAACGCAGCCATGCTTGCCGCCCAAGGGAAAAGCCCGGACATGAAAAAGTCAACTGCTCCGGAAACCCTCCCGGATCTTCTCAAAGGCGAACTCATACCTGTCCCTGAAGAAGGAGATCCGATTACCTGGAATATCGGCCAGACAGGCATGATCGGAATCAAGAACGGCGGGTTTGAAGGAACCCAGGTTAGAATTGTCGAGGTACTGAAGGGTACACCTGCAGATGGGCTTGTGCTCCCCGGTGATGTGCTGCTGGGTGTTGAGGGAAAAGACTTTGTGCCCGCGGGGCATCTAGGAATTGCGGTGGGCAACGCACTGATCAAGGCAGAAGAAGCTGCAAGCAAAGGCAAACTCCAACTCCATATCTGGCGCGACCTTAACTGGGATGCGCGATTCGGCAGCAAAAATATGTTCAACATCAATATTGAGGAACTGTTTGCTGAGGCGGAGAATGACGAAACGCTATACGATTGGGCGGCCAAAGACCAGAAAGCCGCGACCATGCATGACGAGGCATATAAAAAGTGGCCGCTAAAACCTGAAGACCTTAACCTGTCCCTCCAGCTTAAAACCATCGGGACTTACAGCGATACATCACCGTTCAACTGTTCCGTTGCAGAAACGATACGTGAAAACGCGGTCAAGCTGATTGCCAGCAAGATGAACAAGCTCGACAGGAGAAAGAGGAAGACCGGCAGCTGGCCTGAAGTGCTGGCCTTGGTGGCTACCGGCAAACCGGAATACATCGCCATTGCAAAAGAATGGGTAGGTAGCCAGAAACTTGAAAAGGACATCAACCTGCAAATCGCGTTTGAAGACATCGGCGGCGGAAAACAAACCTGGTACAACGGCTTTGGTCCCCTTGAAATGGCGATTTATTATGATGCTACAGGTGATAAGCGGGTTCTTCCAGAAATCCGGAAAAAGGCGATCTGGGTTGCCCTTGGACAGAATGGCGGCGGGTCTTGGGGACATGGCTTTTCATCCCCCAATTTCAATGGCGGGCTCCTGCATCGCAACAACCCAGGCTATGGTGCCATGAACAACCCGAGTACACGCTGCTTCTTTCTTTTGACCCTAGCCCAGAAGGCCGGCATCAAACACCCGGAAATTGATGCCGCCATCAAGCGATCAGAACGATTCTTTCGTACCTTTGTCGACAAGGGCGCCATACCTTACGGCTACCATCCCCCAGCGGGCACAGATGACAGTAACGGTAAAAATTATGGCGCTGCCTATGCATTTTATGTGCTTGGACTGAAATATGATGCCAAATATTTTTCCATGTGTGGCGCCCATGCGTCCTTTACCCGCCGCGGCGGTCATGGCAGCCCCACCTTGTGGTATTACAGCACCTTGTGTCAGAACATCGCAGGGCCGAAAGCGATCACGGCCACCCATCGCAATATGCGCTGGTTCTACACGCTTGCCAGGAAGTATGACGGATCCTTCGTGTTCCAGGGTGAACAGGCTGGTATCGGTGGAAAAGGAATGCGTTATCCGACTGCACATCACGCCTTGTATTACTCGTATCCCTTGAAACAAACCATTATTACGGGCAAGGATGCTGATCCCAACTTCTGGATGAACGACGAGGAATTGAACGAGCTTCTTGTCAGTGCCTCGAAAAAACAAATCAAGGAACCGGCGCTACTAAAACAAGCGGGGAAACCCATCGCTCAGCGCAGTACTGACGAGCTGATTGAACTCATGGATCACTTCTACCCCGTTTTCAGGAAATCGCTTGCGCAGGAAATCGCAAAACGTTACCAGGCTGGTGAGAACGACATTCTCGGCAAAGTGGTAGCAAAGATGACCAGTAAGGAACCGCGCATGAGAGCCGGAGCCTGCGAAGCCCTTGGGGCCTTGGGACGTGATGAAGTCCTCGCAAACATGACCACGGTCACCGGCCTACTGAAGGATGACTGGGAGTTCGTTCGCATGCACGCCGCAAAGACAATAGGCGGGGCCACGGATCCGGGCAACGCTGAACGTGAAGTTGCGATACTCAGCGCCGTGGTAAACGATGTTGAAAAAAGGACTAAGGACAACGGGAATGTGAGTACGACCGTAAGAAATATTTTATTCCCGGATAAGAAAAAGGGTGCACGAGACGCGGGCGGCCCCATCTCGAAACTACTGACCGTGCCCTTTGAAGCCGGATACGATAGCAACCTCGTGCGTGCAGCACTTGAACGTATTGTCACAATGGATCCCGGCGGAAGGACTCCCGAGACATGGAACCGAAAAACACTCATTGAAGTTGCTGGGCATGTGGTCTTCTCGGCCGAAGACTTGCAGATGAACGACTCTATGTTCGCCGGCACACGCAAGAGCCAAGCGCAGGCGCTGCTTCGCAAGCACCAATATAGGGAAGGCTACGAATCTGATGCCGCTAACCTGAAGAAACACGGCCGCCTTTCCTCTGACCTGCGCCGCACGGTGGCGTTCAAAGATGCGTATGTTACCCCATCAAAACTGACAGCCGCTCCGGTGAACTACGGACCTCTTCTATCAGACTTCTACCGCTTACTGCAGGATAAACCTAACTACTTGATAGAGGAGAAAATAGGGAAAATCAAAATTTACACCCCCTTGTACATCCTGGCTGAAATCATTGAAAAAAATTCAACAGGGACTCTCCTTCCGAGCATCAGTGACGATGTCGGCCGAAATTTTAGGAACCGACTGGACGCTGCTTCTGGCTCCAAGGAGAAGCTTGCCTTGTGCCGAAAGGAACTGGATGGCCTGGACCGTAAAAATACCTTTCGAAAAATACATGCCATGACCGCCCTGCAAGAAATGCTGGGGCCCGAGTCGCTTGCAGATGTTGCTCCATATATTGGGCACATCGAACCGAGACTGGATGAGCATGCTAGGCAGATTGTCCACTCTCTTGTCCAACAGGGGCAAGGGACTCAACTGATGGCCCTCTACCAGTCAGCAAAAGATCGCGACACAGGCATTCACGCCAACATGAATGCGGCGATGATGCTGCAGGTACTCGCCGATGCCGGTCATAAACCGGCCCTGGAGACCATTCGAGCTGCCCTCTCCCACAAAGACTCGATGGTGCGCAAGCAGGCCGTTCAGGCCCTCTTTAAGCTTGGGGGTGATGCTGAGCTCAAACCCGTTTTCCAAACATTAATGAAGTCTACTGACCCAGATGAGCTCTACGGATGTGAAGCGGCCCTGCTGTCCCGTCGCGATGACCCGACACATGTGCAGCGCTGCAGTAATGCGGCAAGGAAATTGCTGCCGGGAATGAAACCGCCTGTGCGCAGAGCATTGGCTTATGTGCTCGGGCAGTTTGGGGGGCCAGAGAACCTTGCCGCACTCAAACAGGCGGCCATCACGCATAAGGGCGACGATGACCTGAAGAATATCATAGTCGGACTCGTTTATTCGCCGGATCGTTCCGCAGACCAGGTTGTGATTGAGCTCTTGAAAGAAGATGAAGCCATTCGTTTAGCGGCTGCATCACTAAGCGTCCATCGCATGGTTGGCCCTAACGGCATGAATGACTCTACGGACGAAGAACGCATCGATTTTGCCGAGGGGGTCCTAAAGCTCCAGCGCGACCCAGAACTTATTATGTTTCTCGGTAAAGTTCACAACGCTCGTTCTGTCCGCTTGCTTTTCGGTATCATGAAAAACGGAAAAGAAAATACGTCGACTGCTGTCTCCAGTATTATTGCTTGCGCTGAAGGAATCAGCAAACCCTCAGCAAAAGACTCGGAGAGTGTGTCTGATGTACTCACAGAGGTCGTGGAGTACATTGAGGTTTCACACCTTCGCGGGGGGTACAAAGAGCACGTCAAGTCACCAGGGGACGCTACGGTCTACACCGAATGGAGAGCCATGCAAGCCAGGGCCGGCAGCACGCTGCTCAAATTCAACAAGCCCAAGAAAAAAGCGATCCCTTCCTTCGACGATACAGACCTGGATATCTAAGGTCTCTTCAGGTCCCCCCCCAGGGCCGGACCACGTTAAGTACTTCATTCTATGACTTATGACGCCAGAGTGGACCTTCTTGATGCTTAGACGCACTTTTTCGACCATACTATCGGCTTTTCAAGGAACACGGGGCGATTTCTAAGCTATCGAATCCAACACAAAATCAGTCGGTGCACGACGAGCAGGTTTCACGGATAAGGCAATCCACCCTGCAACAAGCACCGCATACCACAACCAGACAGCCCAGAGCGGAAACTGCTCAACACTAATCACTGCACCAGGGAGTGTCAGAAACCAATGCGTGAGCGCCAGCATCCAATCGATCAGCCACAAATTCAACAGGTTCACAAAGCCTGCAAGCACCCCCCAGACACTCCCGAGAAGAAGCGCACTGAATCCAAGAACAACAACGCCGAAGGCCATCGGGACAATCACTAGGTTCGACACCAGAGCAACAGGTGAGATGAGACCAAAGTACCACGCGATCAGCGGCGTCGAAACAACCCAAGAGACTATGGATACCACCACAGACGACACCACCCATTTCCACACCACGAACAAGACTGTCCGTGATCGCTCCGGAGGCAGAAACGCATCCGGCAAGGCATAGGACATCAAATAACGATACATCGGCGGACAAAAGACGATGAGCCCTAAAACAATCACAAACGAAAGAATGTACCCAGGCGCAACCACCTGCTCAGGCGCTATCAACGCGATCAGCCCCGCCGCCAAAGCCAAAGAGGACAAACTATCCGGCTTACGTCGCAGCAAGGGCCCCAACCAAAAAATAAGGGCCATCAAACACGCACGCACCGCAGAAACTTTCGCTCCTGTCATGACGATATAGATGACCAGCAAGGGCCCAAGTATCAATCCCCAACGCTGACGCGGCACCCCCATCCATCGCAACAGGAACACGAAGATCGCAGCAGCAATGCCGACATGCAGACCCGAAATTGCAAATATATGCAGCGTCCCCGCCTGCGCGAAGAGGTCACGCGTCTCTCTGGAGACCTCTTGGCTGTAGCCCAAAACTAAAGCGCGCATGACGGCAACCGACTGCGCATCCGAATCCTGATGTCCATTCAACAGGTCGGATGCACTCTGCCTCGCTCGAACACAAAAATCACGAAACCGATCCCCCTGCCCTCTACCGGTCCGACGGGACTTCCAAATGGCGGAAAACAGAATATACCGGTCCGGCTCAAGGTCGCTATCGGCCGCGAATCGACGAAGCTCCCCTCGGATAATCCAGTTATCACCATAGCTCGCCTGACGATCGGGGCGTACGCCGAAAAACGTCACTCGAACGGGTCCTCTCACCTGGCGTTCATCACCGTCAGGCGTGCGGATCGACTCCGCCTTTACGTTGAACACCTGATAATCTTTCCCGCGCTTTGACACGCGCCACAGGGGTTCCTCGACAACCCGACCTCGCAAGGTGACCTCTACCGCTTCATCGATAGTCACTGGAATCCACGCCTTGTCCCAGCGAACAGGCCGCTCAGAACAGTGCCAGCCAAGTAACAATGCCGCTACGGCCCATGCGACGCGATGAGCCACCTTCCAGGTGTTACCGCAACTCCAGCAGATCCCTGCCGCAACAACAATCCCTAGCAACAAATCCGAGCCAGGGGAGTCCACCAGACGGCCCCACAGGATTCCTGGAATGAGAAAAAGAACCGTCCAGACCAGAGGTCTTTGCATGTGATCGTCACCTTCTTGCAGCCGTTAAAACGGGTTATAATCTGTCACTGCTACAAGAATCAGGAGGAATCCAATCAACATGCTCGTCAGAAATATCAGACGTACTGTCAAATTGGACCGTCGTACAATCAACGTATCCATCAGTCTCAGCAGACTCTGCGGCTTAAAATAAAACGAAGCCGATGCTGCCAACATCAATGCGACCAACCCGATCAACTTTTCGACGAACGTAATATCAATAATCGCGGCATAAAACAAGAAGCCCGCGATACCTACACAACACCATCCGATGAGAGAGCCGACATTAGCTGTCATGCCTGCCCACCACTCGCACGTCCGCTTTAAGGACTGTGGGGCGAAAAGACCCCATGCGGATTTACCCACCCACACAACACCGATCGCAAGCAGCACCCACTGACGATACTCCATGCTAACCCTCGAGTCCTTCCAGACTCGCAAGCAACTCTTGTTGCGCAGACTCACTCATTTCTGAAGCGATAAGTGAAAGGCTCGCGTTCTCAGGGCGAAGCACCTTCTGCGCGAGTTTATAAATATCAGCCGGCGTAACGGTCTCCAAACCACTGATGCTTTCTTCTGGGGGAATCACTCGATCTTGCTCGAGAAGGTTCTCGCCCATCCACATGACGTGCTGGGTGGTACTCTCCATCGAGAGCCGAACTTGTCCAATGACGTAATCCCTAGCTCTCTTCAGCTCGGCAGCACTCACTGGCTTATCTCTGATCCGTCGCAATTCGCGCACGATCAACTTCATCGCCTTCGGCAACTCCTTGCGATCCAGTCCGGCGCTGATCAAAAAAGCTCCTGTATCTGCAAATAATTGATAGCTGCTATGGATGGAATACGCCAACCCATGTCGCTCGCGAACAACCTGAAACAATCGGGAGCTCATATTCTCACCCAGCACCGCACTCAACAAGCGCAGGGTATACCGTGAAGGGTCAGCCCGCCCGAACGTTCGGAAGCCTAGAGCCAAGTGGGCCTGCTCAGCATCGCGTGCCTGAAAGGTTAGTCGTTCCTGAGGAACCGAGGCGGTAACCGCTTGGAACCGTGGCCGCCTACGCTTTGTAAAGCCTTGAGTGAGCGCCTCAACTTGGGCGACACACTTGTCATGATCGACCCGACCAGCGAAAGTAAACACCGTGCGACCAGGGACATAGCGGCTGTCCTTGAAATCAATGATCGCCTTCCGGTCGATCCGATCCAAACTCGCCGGTGTACCAATCAACGACCGGCCCAAGGAGTGATTCGACCACATAGCTTCCCCCAACATGTCATGTACATGGTGGTGAGGCTGATCGTGATACATCATCAACTCTTCGAGGATGACGTGACGCTCTTTATCGATATCCTGTTCATCAAACTTAGGGTGAAGATACATCTCGCTGAGCACATCCAACACCTTCGGAAAGTGGTCATATGCGATTCGCGCATAGTAGCAGGTGCTCTCTTCCTGAGTAAACGCATTGAAGTAGCCGCCACGGCCTTCAATCATTTGTGTGATGTCACGCGATGATAGTTTTTTCGTTCCCTTGAAAAGCAAGTGCTCAATAAAATGGCTGATACCCGAGATACGCGGAGGCTCGTAGCGCCCACCTACGCCAACCCATATTCCGATCGTGGCACTCTGAAGATACGGCATAGGCGACGTGACCACTCGCACGTCGTTATCCAAACGGGTTTCATGAACATCCATCAACATTCGATGCATTCCTAATTACTTAGACGGCACAGGCTGCAGTCTGCAGTTCTTTCACCGTAACACTACGCTCATACAGGGCTTTGCCAACAATCGCCGATCGAAGGTTTTCTTTATTAAGCGCTGCTAAGCCTTCAATATTTTCGCATGTAGAAACGCCACCAGACGCTATCACATGGCATCCGACCGCCGAGCAAATACGGTCCATCTGTTCCAAATTGGGTCCCATCAACATGCCATCACGAGCCGTGTCCGTATAGATAAGCGTCTTCACACCCATCGCATCTATCTGGGTGGCAAGGTCGACTGCAGACATATCCGTGGTCTCTACCCACCCCTTCACCTGTACCTGACCATCACGAGCGTCGATGCCGACTGCAATGTGAGCTCCGAATCGCTGAACGAGTGCCGCTAACGCATCGGGCTCCGCGTAAGCGCGAGTTCCTAAGATAACTCGGTCCACGCCCACATCCACCAACTTTTGAATATCTTCGTCGGTCCGAATTCCACCACCAACTTCGACCGGAATATCCAATTTCGCGATGATACGCCCAATGACCTCTGTGTGAACCGGCGCACCTTGAAACGCACCATCCAAATCAACCACATGCAGGTATGTGCCGCCCTCATCAACCCAATGTTGAGCCATTTCAAGAGGGTCTTCGCCATAAACAGTCACGTCGTCCTCGCGACCCTGCCGAAGGCGAACGCACCGCCCCCCTTTTAGATCAATTGCAGGAAGAATCTCGATACTCATTAAATTTTTCCTTTGCTCGACGGAACCCGTGTAATACGAGGATCTTTAGACACGGCAATTCGCAACGCTCGTGCCAACCCTTTGAAAATGGCTTCGTAACAATGATGAGGCTCTTTTCCATAGCGTTGGTTGATATGAAGATTCATACGCGCCTGAACCATGAACCCCTGAAAGAACTCCTTAAACAGATATAGCTCAAAGTCACGGATTTTTCGCGTCCGACAACTGACATTGTAGACCATGTAGGGCCGCCCGCCCAGATCGACGGCGACTTCAGCGAGAGCCTCGTCCATCGGCAATACGAAGGAACCGAAACGAGTAATCCCCTTGCGTGTTCCAAGAGCCTCATCGAGCGCAGACCCTAACACCAATCCGATATCCTCAACCGTGTGGTGCAGGTCGACATCGAGATCACCCTTGGCTTTAATGGTCATATCAATCAGCGAATGAGAAGACATGGCCTCTAGCATGTGATCCATAAACGGCATGCCCGTGGACACGGATGACTTACCCGTTCCATCGAGATTGAGTTCGACTGAAATATCGGTTTCGCGCGTCTTACGCTTGATTTTTGCAGTACGTTTCTTTGCGGCCATGTGAGCTCCTAAAAATCGATTTCACCCACCCTACCCTGTCCGCATAAGCAGTCAAGCCAGGAATGGGAAAGTGGCCCCTAGACCAGCAGTTTACCAGCGGCAACCAGCAATGCGTCCATCTCAGAGTCCAGGCCGATTGTGATACGAATATAGGCCCCGGTAAGGGGACCAGGGAAATAGCGCACAAGAATCTGGTTCTCCCGCAATCCATCAAAGAAGTCGTTCGCGCTCAGACGGGTCGGTTTCAGCCATAAAAAATTTGTCCGCGATTCAGCAACCTCACAGCCCAACTCCGTCAATGCCTGGCTGACACGTGCGCGAGTCAGGCAAATCTTGCGAACCACATCGGCGGTGTAATCCGGATCCTCCAACGCAGCTCGAGCCGCAAGCTGAGTAAGGGCGTTGATATTATACGAGTCCTTGATCTTTAACATGGCACCCACCAAGTCCGGATGCCCAACCAAATATCCGAATCGAATACCCGCAAGACTGTGTGACTTCGACAAGGTTCTCAATACAAGAACATTATCAGTCGTCGTCGCGAGGTCGATACAGGATTCCGCTCCGAACGCACCATAGGCTTCATCAACCACCACCACTCCGTCGAATGACTCTGAAAACTCCCGGATCATGCCAGGATCATATTCCAGCGACGTTGGGGCATTCGGGTTGGTAATAAAAAACAAATCACTCGCGTAGGCAGACGGCATGGCCCATGAAAAGTCGTTAGTTAAGGGAACCGGCCGAGACTTAACGCCACGAATTTCCGTCAATACCGGATAGAGCGAGTACGACGGCTCAAACCACCCAATCGATCCATCGTTTTCAACAAATGCACGGGTACACAAAGCCAGTAATTCGTCAGAACCGTTCCCAACAATGACGTTTTGCTGTGCGCACCCCAACTGCCCAGCGATCAGCTCGCGCAGCCCACTAGCGGTTGGGTCGGGATACCGGCGTAAATCTGCTGCGTCAAAGTCCGCCAGTACCTCAGCAACACCAGGTGCAGGAGGATAGGGATTCTCATTTGTATTGAGCTTGATGACCGCTGGGTCTGTCGGTTGCTCACCGGGTACATACCCGGCCATGGCATCTACAGACTGGCGGATATAGGAACTCATTCTTTGCGAAAGCGTATGGCTGCAGCACGCGCATGCCCGTCGAGATCCTCGACGCGCCCGAAGTCTTCGATGATCGACAGGGTGTCCGCTAGATCCTTACGCGTAAATGCGATCACACTCGAGCGACGCTGAAAGTCATCGACGGTCAATCCGGAGAAAGAACGCGCCGCCCCACCCGTTGGCAAAACGTGGCTCGGACCCGCAACAAAATCTCCTGCCGACTCGGGGGTCCATGGACCAATAAAAATAGCTCCTGCACATCGAATCTTTCGCGCGACCAAAGGCGCCTTGCGTGTCATCACTTCAACATGCTCAGCCGCGAAGTCGTTAATCAGAGTCAACCCATCATCAAGTGTCGGCACGACAACGAGCAAGATCCCTTTCGGTGCCATTTTCTTAATCAAGGCGCTTCGGCTCAAGGTTTCCGTCTGCAGAATGATTTCTTTCTTCACTTTTTCTGCAAGGCGTTGTGAGCTAGTCACCAAAAGCGATTTCTCGTGACCCGTACCATGCTCCGCTTGGGATAACAGATCTGCCGCAATACAGTCGGCACGCGCAGACGTATCTGCCAAAACCGCGATTTCACTCGGTCCCGCCACCAGATCCAACGCGACATCCCCGTACACCGCCCGCTTGGCAGCAGTGACGAAGGTCCCACCTGGACCAACAATTTTTTGTACCGGGTCAGCAGAGCCTGCTCCATATGCCATCAAACCAATCGCTTGGATGCCGCCAATACGATAAATCTCTGTCGCGCCTGCTAAATCCATTGCGTACAGCAGGTACGGATTGACGCTCCCGTCCGAACCACAGGGCGTACACGCTACGATCTCTTTGACACCTGCAACCTTCGCGATCGAGATTGTCATTAAAGCCGTTGAGACTAACGGCGCGGCCCCTCCAGGAATATACACTCCAACCCGGTCGATGGGGTTAAACACTTCACCTACTCGCCCCTTTCCCGGTGTCGGCATAGACCAGTCACGGCGCAGTCCGGCTTTCGAGAAGGCTCTAATCCGTTTGCGTGACTCTCGTGCCGAACGCTTGAACGTCGGATCAACCATACTGATCGCAGCCTGAATCTCCGCATCCGTGACGCGCACGTCTTTGGGACGAATCACAGCGCCATCGAACTTCTTTGCATACTTAACAACAGCCTTCAACCCACCACTACGGATTTCACCCAGCACCTTTCGGGCAGACTCCTCTGCTTTTGGGTCAAACGCCGGTCTGTGCACAAAAGCATCTACTGCTGCGCTTTTGATACCCGGTTTCCACTTCACAATTCTAATGTTCATCATTCCCCTCTTTCGGCACAACCGTCACAGGCTTCGCACTCGGCGGAACCGCTCGGTTGCTAAACGAGATAACCCCCATCGCTTCCTGCACGCCCTCTCCAAGGCGAGCCATCCGTACGGATCTAAGCAATAGTGACAGCGTGGCCGCTGGAGCCGTCGTGCTCTCAACTATCACCTGAGCGGGTCTTCCCTGACTATTTGAAAACTCAACAAAGATATTCACCGACCAGCGTCCTGTCAGGTCAATTCCGTCAGGAAGTGCCGGTAATGTCAGCCCGCTACGCGTTAATCGTGGTGTAACATTTATCATTAGCCCCGTCAGGACCGGTTGACGGGCTATCTGAGACACCATTGGGCTCGGTTCAACTGACGACAGAGCGCTCTGCGCACGGTCGGCCAGTGGCGCAGGGCCCACCAACGGAATCTCGCTCTCAGGTAACCCAGCATCACTGAGCAATTCAGAAAACGACAACCGTCGGTTACGCATCAAGGTCAACGCTTCTTCCCCTCGAAACGTTTCCTTTTCTAACTCCGAGGCAACTAAAAACAGGTCAACAGGGGCTTCCAGCAAGGTCTGGTCCGACAGTTCAGGAACAAAATTGATTCGGGTATAACCACCCGGCCGAACAGCGGCCGTTGTCTCAGCAGGCATCGGCCAGAGAAGCCAAATCAGTACCCACGCAAACGTAACAGCAGACGTTGAGATCAAATCCATTGTAGGCACAAATGCCCAGCGACGACGCCTACTCACTGGGAGCGAGCCTCTCATGCGGCATGCGGGTCGCAATATTGACAGTCGATACACCCGCGCTTCTAGCCGCCTCACAAATAAGTACGAGAGTCCCCTGCCTCACGTCTCGGTCGGCCTCAATCGTCAACACGGATTCTTGTGTGTCCCCCGACATCAAACGAAACTCTTTCTCTAGCTCAGAGAGATCGGCCGGAACGACGTAAGGTTGACTCTTGAAAAAAATAATTTCCTGTAGCGTACCTTCATCTAGATCCGGTCGGACCACGACCACCACCGCTTCGCCGCGTACAGGAACGCCGTCGCGAAACTCAGCAGCAGGCAGATTGATCACCACACCAGCCTGTAAAACAAAGCCATCTAGACAAAGGATCAACAAGACGAACAAAAGGGTCACGTCAACCCATGGCGCCATACTCAGATAGCCTTGATGGAGCTTAGCGCGCGGTTTGAATCGCGTTCGCAATCCCTGCACATACCAAGAACTGCTAGCCTCTTGCTCTCGATCAGTCCGTTGGCTCATCGCCCTCACCTTTTTCTTTTGCGATGGCTTCAGCATTCTCCGATAAGAACGCGACGATTTCAGATGCCGTACGTTCCATATCAAGGACGATTCCCTCAATCTTATAGACTAACAAGTTATAAGACGCATGTGCACATATAGCCACGATCAAGCCGGCTCCCGTACTCACGAGCGCATCTTTGATCAAATGAAGAACGTCATTCTGTTGAACAAGTCCCATAGAACCTTCCATCGCGATCACCGCCTTGATCATAGCCAGTACCGTTCCCAGCAAACCGAGCACGGGCGAAATCTGCGCAACCGTAGCAACCACGACTAGGCGACGCTCAAGACGTGAGATTTCAGAAAGCCCGATATCATCAATCGCCGCTCGGATAGCATACCGATCATCACCCCTGTGCAACACCGCCGTTTTGACGATATACGCCACCGGCCCCGGCGTTTCTTCGCAGATACTCAGTGCTTCATCGTAATTTCCACGCTTTAGCACATTGAGAATACCGCGCAAAAAATCCTCAGTCTTAATCCGAGCACGATGCAGATGCCACGCGCGTTCGACGAACGCGATAAACGCGACGAAGCCCAGACCCAGAATCACCCACTTGATCGGTCCACCCATTTCCACTAAAGTCCACATAACACCATTCTCCGTCGTCCCTCGAACCCACTCAAAACAAGAGCCAGTGCTCGGAACGAATATTGTCTATTCGAGTCCGGGCATCTTCTTCGGCCGGCACCTGAGCATCTACAAGATGCTGATAGAGCTTTACCGCCTGACGCCAATTCTTTTGCTGCTCTTGAAATTTGGCCGCTGCTAACACCGCACGCGTAAACCACAACTCCGACACATCCGAATGTCGAATACCAGCGTTATGCGCTTTTTCGAAACCCGAGATCACCTTGTAATACTGCTCAAACGCATCCTTGTCACGATCCATCTTGCCGTAACACAGACCGATTCCGTGTTCGGACTGATATTTCATACCCAAGGACGCATCCCGACTGTCCAGCACATGCTGGTAAGCATCTATAGCGTTCTTGTACTCTTGAGCATCTTGAACCCCAGCCATGAAGTGACACGTCCCCTTTCGGAGCCACGCACGGTCGACAAGAAAGCTGTCCGGATGATTCAGAATGATATTGTCGTATAAAACAATTGCCGCCGTGTACTTAAACAACTCGCGAAAATTCTCTGCTTGAAAAAACCGAGTCTCGGCGAGCCGGTTGGACTTGGGATATGTCTTCACCAAGGCGGTGAAGTGCTCGTTGGCACCACTGAAATCACCCTGCTTCGATGCTGAACGAGCCGCGAGGTACAAGGCATCGTCCGCAAGTGTATGATCGGGGTAGTTCGCCTCAATGCCCAACATCCGCTTCTCTGTCTCCGCATAAAGCTTCTGGTTGTATTCATGTTGCCCAACCCAGTACAAGACGTTCGGAACATCCGGACTGGATGCATAGGCCTCCACATAGGCCTCCCAAATCCGGATGGCTTCGGCTTCTTTACCAGAATAATACTTACATACCCCCTGCCAATAGTAGGCGCTCTGTGCCTGCTCAGAGTCAGGGTAGTCGGTGACCACCGCCCTGAAGTCTGCCAGTGCCCCTTCGAAATCTATTTTCTGCCAACGCAGTTCCCCGCGCTGAAGCAGCGCTTCTGATCGATACTGACCATTCGTAAAGCGCTGAATGACGACATCGAACCCTTTCAATGCAGCATCAGGATCCCCCTGTTCCTTGGCCGTAGTTGCGATACGCAACAAGGACTTCTCTGCAAACCGGTTTGTCGAATACAATTCACTAATCTGAGTAAACTGCTTCAAGGCTTCAGGGAATTGATTGCGTTCAACGTAACACTCACCCATCTGATACAGGGATTGGACGACCAACGCGGAGTTCGTATACGTCCCGCTCAATTTTTCGTAAGTCTGATAGGCCAACTCATATTGGGCGTTCTTGAAATAAGCATCCGCGGTCTTAAACAACGACTCCTCTTTCCGCCGACCTTCACCAAATAACTCGTAGGCCTTCTGAAAGGCTGTAGCTGACTCCGCGTAGCGTTCCAATTTATAGAGCCCCCACGCCTTCCCATAACTCGCTTCCGCGATTCCAACAGGATCCTTGAACGACTCCAAGTAATGCTGAAACTCCTCGACAGCCTGAACGTAATCATCATGCTCCAGCAGTTGGCGCGAGAGGTATAACTGCAAGGGACCAGCGTTCGGATCTCCAGGCGCGACCGCAATGAACGCCTTCAACAAGGGGACGCCTTCTTTGAGACGATTCAGCCGCACGAGCAATTGCCCAAGAATCAAACGTCCCACCCGCGCGCGTTCAACATCCTCGGCAAGCTCAATTCCTTGCGTTAAGGCATGGATCGCCGGATTAAACTTTTCGCGAGACTGATACACGTCTGCGAGCGCATACCAGGCGTCTGTGCGTAGATCTTTCCGCGCATCAACCTGCCCACCAAGCGCAAGAAGCAGCGATTCCGCCTCATCCCAACGTTTTTGATGAACCATACTCTCAGCTAACCAATAGGTTCCTTTCTGGGCTGCGACGTTCATGCCGTGATTATCGCGCAATCGTTTGAGCACACTTTCTGCCGCTTTCGAGTCATCCGCAGCGATCAGTGCCAGACCAAGGCTCAACAGGTTTTCCGCGCGATCGCTCGGACTAGCTTCCGGATAACGTTTGTCATAGTCGCGGAAAACAGCAATCGCATCCGGCAACTTACCCTCTCTATTTAAACTCATTCCACGCAGTCGTAAAACGCGTGGCGTGTAGGGAGATGTCGGATACGTTTTCTCAAACTCAGCTAGATAATCTCCGACACCATCAAACTGCTGCAACCCAAAACGAGCCATCGCGCGCCAATACACACTCGACCCGTCTGGTGCGGGAAGCACCTTCACTTTGCGATCCTCCGACTCGAGGAGTTCCAATACCTTGGTATACGCTTTCTGCCCGTATAATGCCTCTGCCAACAACGCCCGTGCAGAGTGGTCCGCTTCCGGCGCCGACTGAGTCGACAGGTAGTGCCGGACCTGCTTTTCAGCCAATGGATGAAGTTCATCGCGCAAGGCTTGGCGAACGCTCATTAGTGGCGAGTTTGTGACCGTCTGCGCCCACAGCGCGTTCGCACAAACAATCAGTGCGACACCTAAGAGACATTTTCTATTTGAATTATTCAACATACTGCTAAAGCACGTCTTTCAGCGCCTGGCCAGTAAACGACCGCGCGCACTTCGCTACATCCTCCGGCGTGCCGGTAGCGACAAGCTCGCCGCCACCTGTCCCACCTTCGGGCCCAAGATCAATCAAGTAATCCGCGGTCTTGATCACATCTAAATTGTGTTCAATCACCGCAACCGTATTACCGGCGTCTCGCAAACGCCCCAACACTTCTAGCAAACGTTTGATATCCGCAAAGTGCAACCCTGTTGTCGGTTCATCTAGCAGGTAAAGGGTATGACCCTTCGCCCTTTTGCTGAGTTCCGACGACAACTTTACGCGCTGCGCCTCACCTCCAGAGAGAGTAGTCGCGCTCTGGCCCAATTGCAAGTATCCCAAGCCGACTTCAGAAAGTGTCCGGAGTTTGCGAGCAATGGACGGAATGTTCTCGAAAAAAGCCAGGGCATCATCAATGGTTAGGTCCAGAACGTCGGCGATATTCAACCCGCTATAACGGACTTCTAGAGTCTCTTGGTTGTATCGACGCCCCCCGCATTGCTCACAGGGCACATACACATCCGGCAGGAAATGCATCTCTAGCTTGAGCTGGCCGTCGCCTTTACACACTTCACAACGCCCCCCCTTCACATTGAAGCTGTATCGCCCGATCAAGTACCCACGGACCTTAGATGCAGGGATCTCGGAGAACAATTTCCGTATATCCCCAAAAGCACCCGTATACGTAGCAGGGTTACTTCGAGGTGTTCGGCCAATCGGCGACTGATCAATAACAATCACTTTGTCTATCTGTTTGAGTCCGTTGATCCGCTTGTGCTTCCCAGGTTGATCGCGCGAGCCGTGCAATTCCCTAAACAAGGCTCGCTTCAGGATGGTGTCCATAAACGTGCTCTTTCCACTGCCAGACACGCCAGTCATACAAACGAACAC
>CAXMRT010000320.1:0-3978 GCA_964196025.1 uncultured Gemmatimonadales bacterium
TCAATACGCTTAAGATGCTGGGCTCATCATCGACTAGTAGCATTTTTGACATAATACGTGTGTTTCCATGTGGAGCCGAACATCGTCCAGGTTTCGGCAACGTCTGGGTATACTCTCCAGATCGAGGTAATTGTTTTGGTGAAATCTACCGGATCGCTCCGAGTATTTAACGAAAACCCCTTTCGGAAGTAAAGATAAATTCTCAAATTGTAAAATTTTCAAGAATTAGAATCTAGGTCATAAGATGTGCAATTATGGGGGTTTTTAGGTGTAGTTGGTTTCTTGCGCACAAAAGGTAGGTGCTGTGGAGGCTATTTGGGGGATTCTAGCCATAGACTTCTAAAACCCTTTGGAGACGATTTCTCCCAATTGGAACATAGGTAGAAACATGGCGATGAGGATGAACCCTACCACTACACCCATGAAGATCATTAGGAGTGGTTCAATCATGGATGTGAGGCCGTCCAGAGCGGTTTCGACTTCATCCTCATAGAAGTCTGCAATATTATCGAGCATTTCGTCGACCTTACCGGTCTTCTCACCAGCGTGCAGCATTCGAACCAGCATCTGAGGAAACACTGTCTGGGCGGTCATTGCGGAGGAGAGGCATTCACCCTGTTCCACCGTTCGTCGCGCTTCAAGGATGAGGGCGCCGGCGACTCGGTTGCCTGTTGCTCCTGAGACAATGTCTAGTGCGCTCAAGATAGGGACTCCACTGCGGATGAGTTGGGAGAATGTGCGCGCGAATCTTGCAGAGGCAATTTTTCGAGCTAGCGTACCCATGATAGGTGAGTGAAGTGTGAGTCTGTCGAGTGTCATTGCCCCGCTTGATGAGGTCTTCCATCGTGCGTAGGCGAAGGAGCCTATCAGGGAGCCGATTAGTAGGAGGGGTCCATAGCTGCGCATGAGACCGCTGATATGGACAAGAAATCGAGTGGGGGCAGGTAGCGTTGCTTTGAACCCTGCGAACATATCGGCGAATACAGGCACTATAAAGACGATCATGGCGATTGAGATACTGATCGCGACAATCAGAACAATGATGGGGTACATCATAGCGCCTTTTAGTTTTCTTTTAAGTTTTTCTCGGTTCTCGAGAAACCCTGCCAGTCGATCGATCGTTTCGGCCAGCTGGCCCCCGCTCTCACCGCCGCGGACCATGTTTACGTAGAGTTCGTCAAAAACACAGTCGTAGGGAGTCAGGGCTTCTGAGAGCGAGCAGCCATTTTCGATGTGTGCCTTGATGCGGGCGATGAGCGGCTTGAAGTGAGGGGTGTCAACTTGATGGTGAAGGACGTTGAGGGATTCGGTGATCGGCATACCCGCTGAAAGCATCGCGGCTAGTTGCCTAGAAAACGCGGGCAACTCTTGGGTCTGAATTTTACGTGCACCGGGAATTCGTTGGCGTACAAGTGGCGCTGACTTGACTTGAGAGGGGTGATGTTTGGAAGACGAACGTGCGTTCCTCTTGTCGGGTCGGTGTGGTTTGTTTGTAGGTGTTGATTTTCGTATGCGTTGTACTGACATGTCTGACCTCCTGAGCGACGACTGTGCGTTAGGCACAGTCGTGCTATATTGAGGGGCCAGGCCTGGGTTCGAGGGGGTTTAAAATCCGCCCGAGACCACTTGTCCCAATTTGAACATAGGCATGAACATCGCCACTAGGATGAAGCCAACGATGACGCCCATGAAAATCATGAGGAGCGGCTCAATCATAGAGGTTAATCCACCGAGTGCAGTTTCGACTTCGTCTTCATAGAAGTCGGCAATATTATCCATCATTTCATCGATTTTACCGGTTTTTTCACCGGCGTTGAGCATGCGGACGAGCATGCTTGGGAAAACCGTTTGTGTGAGCATTGCGGACGATAGGCTGTCGCCCCGTTCGACCGTGTCACGAGCGTTTGAAATGACGTTACCAGCGACCTTGTTTCCGGTTGCACCAGAGACAATTTCGAGGGCGCCTAGAATAGGGACGCCGCTTCGAATGAGTTGAGAGAAGGTTCGCGCAAATCGGGCGGAGGCTATCTTGCGGACCAATTCACCCATAACGGGGGCTCTTAGTGCGACTCCATCCATAACAAGGGCACCGTTTGGTGTGGACTTCCATTTACTGAATGCGACGCCTGCGACTACACATACACCGAAGATGTAGAGGCCGTAGGCGCGTAAGCCGTCGCTTAGTGTCATTAAAAAGCGTGTGGGGCCAGGCAGTTCCGCTCCAAAATCAGCGAACATATCGCCGAAAACGGGCACGATGAACATGATCATGCCGATGGAGATACTGATGGCAATAACCAACACAATGATAGGATACATCATGGCGCCTTTGACCTTGCGGCGAAGTTTAGCGCTATTTTCGAGAAATCCAGCAAGTCGATCGATGGTTTCCGCCAGCTGTCCGCCGCTTTCTCCGCCTCGGACCATATTGACATACAGCTCATCGAAGACAGCAGCATTTGCTCCCATAGCCTCGGAGAGGGCCGCACCATTCTCGATCTGACCCTTGACGCGAGCGATGACGGGTTTGAAGTGAGGGTTGGCGGTTTGTTCTTCAAGAGCCTCGAGAGAGGCTACGATGGGCATACCTGCAGAGAGCATTGCCGCAAGTTGCCGTGAAAATGAAGGGAGGTCTTGGATCTGTATCTTTGCAGCACCGGGGACTTTGATCTGCTGCTTTTTGGATCCAGCTTTGCCTTTTCCGGCAGCCCCTTTTTTCTTTTTATTCGCCGGAGCCTTCTTGCCATCTTTGCCTCGATCGGCGGGTGACTTGAGTGTGCTGCGTGAGCGTCCTGATTTTATTACGGGCATACAATTAACTCCTTAGTGTCCGCCACCGGTAACGGTTAGGATAGCCTCAATACTGGTCAATCCTTCAACGACGCGTGTCATGCCGGCCATCTGTAGGGTAACCATGCCGTTCTTAACACCCATGTCTCTGATCTCGGTCTGTCCACCGCCACGGATGATGGTTGCTCTGATATCATCGTCCACCAATAATACTTCCATGATTGCGCCACGGCCTTTGAAGCCAGTTTGACTGCACTTAGGGCAACCGCCTTTGTCGTATACAGTAGCGCCTTTGAATTGTTTGTCGTCGATGCTGTTGATTCGCAATACCTCTGGATCCACCGGTGTCGAGACCTTGCATACGGGGCATAGCTTACGATAGAGGCGTTGAGCTTGAGCTAGGATAAGGGAAGATCCGAGAAGAAAGGGTTCGATACCCATGTCGACCATACGAGTGATTGCGCCAGGTGCATCATTCGTATGCAAAGTGCTGAGAACCAAATGGCCTGTTAAGGCTGCTTTTACGGCAATTTCTGCTGTTTCGCCATCTCGAATCTCACCCACGAGACAGACATCGGGGTCCTGTCTGAGAATGGATCTCAAGGCCGCGCCGAAGGTAAGGCCAACATCGGACCGGATCTGTACTTGGTTGATTCCATCAAGCTGGTACTCGACGGGATCTTCGCATGTGACGATGTTGACGTCGGGTTTGTTCATGTCTTGGAGGCAGGAATACAGGGTCGTTGTTTTCCCACTACCTGTTGGACCTGTTACAAGAATGATTCCATGAGGTTGGTTAATTGCATATTCCAAGCCTTCGTGTGAGACGGGGTCCAGACCTAGCGATGCGAGGCTTGGAGCCAAATTCGACTTGTCGAGCGTACGCATCACGATCTTTTCGCCGTGCACGGTTGGGAGTATGCTAACACGCATATCGACTTCTTTGCCAAGGGCGCGAATTTTAAAGCGGCCATCTTGGGGTATCCGACGTTCAGCAATATCCAAGTCGGACATAATTTTGACTCTTGAGGTGACCGCCGATTGCAAATTCTTCGGTGGGGCAGGGCTCTCTTGAAGTCCTCCGTCAACGCGGTAGCGCAGCCGAATAGATTTTTCCATAGGTTCAATATGGATATCACTGGCACCGCGACGAATCGCTTCTAGAAGGATCATGTTGACCATGCGGAT
>CAXMRT010000321.1:0-30798 GCA_964196025.1 uncultured Gemmatimonadales bacterium
TACCCGCACAGTCTAGAGCTGCTGTTCTTGCGTCGTTCTCTAGTATTGACCTTCCTTTTGCTCGCTTTACCGGCTCTATCTAAACCGACGGTCGAGCCGGTGGACTTTAATTTCGATGTGCGGCCGATTCTCTCAGACAAATGCTATTTCTGTCACGGGCCAGATGCCGACAATCGCAAGGCTAAGCTTCGCTTGGATACGGCGCAAGGGGCCTACCGCGCATTGACCGATGGTGGCTATGCCGTCAAGCCGGGTAGTCTTAAAGGTAGTGCTGTGTATCATCGCATCACTGAGATCGACCCAGACGAAATGATGCCTCCTCCTGAGGCGAAAAATCCGCTTGGAGAGGCCGATCGACAGATCCTGACTCGATGGATCGAACAGGGCGCGAAATATGATCAGCATTGGTCTCTGAAACCTCTGCCCAGGAAAGTCCCCGTGCCACAGGCTGATACGTCATCGAATCCGATCGATCAATTTGTTGCTCAAGCGCTCGAGAAGAAGGGACTCAGTTTTTCGGAACACGCGGACAGAGCTACGTTGATGCGGCGTGTATCGTTTGTGCTGACTGGATTGCCTCCAACGGCCGAGGCGCTGTCCGAGTATCTAGCTGACGATACGCCGGAGGCTTACGAGACGCTTGTTGATTATCTCTTAAAAACGGATGCCTACGCCGAGCGGATGGCGGTGGATTGGTTGGACCTTGCGCGTTATGCCGATACGTATGGGTATCAGCGGGATAACGATCGGGATGTATGGGCGTGGCGAGATTGGGTGATCCGTGCGTTCCAAAAAAATCAGCCCTACGACGAATTTATCACGGATCAATTAGCTGGCGACTTGATTCCCGAGGCCACCCAGGAGCAGGTGTTAGCCACGGCGTTCAATCGTTTGCATATGCAAAAGAATGAGGGCGGGACGATTGAAGAAGAGTTCCGTGTTGAGTATGTGGCCGACCGTGCTCAAACTGCTGCAACGGCGTTTCTTGGTTTGACCTTCGAATGTACGCGTTGCCATGATCACAAATACGATCCGATTACCCAGGACGACTACTTCAGCTTGTTCGCATTTTTCAACAACATCGATGAGGCGGGCCTTTACTCCTACTTTACGAAGCATGTGCCAACACCGACCTTGTTTTTGATGGACGCTGGCAGCCGAAAAACGTTGGCGGAGGCGGCGGGTGCGGCAGACGACGCGAAGGAGGTTTTGACGGCCCTGCGCAAGAGCGAGGCATCTGCCTATAAAGCCTGGAAAAAGACCCGTTCTGATAAACGAGCCCTCAGTGGCTTGGTCGGATATTACCCTCTGAAAACGGGTGGCGAGAAGAAAGTCGATTTGGTTGGTCAGTGGCCGAAGGAGTTAGCTGTCGATCATGCGAAAGCGCCGGTGCTGAGTGGCGACAAAGGGCATGGGATCGGAAAAGTAGGGCCCTATGATCGTGCGAAGGCATTCTCGCTTGCCTTGTGGATCAAACCGGCGGAAGCGTATTCGCGAGCAGTCGTGTTGCATCGTTCACGGGCGTGGACGGATTCGGCCAGTAAGGGTTACCAGTTGTTGGTCGAAGAAGGGCAGCTGAGCTTCGCCTTGATTCATTTCTATCCAGGCGATGCAATTGAAATTCGTACAGACAAAAAGCTTATTCCTGGAGAGTGGGTGCATGTGACTGTGACGTATGACGGGAGTTCTCGTGCTTCCGGCCAGTCCATCTACATAGACGGGGAGCTGGCCGACACTCGAATTGTGAAGGATCGGCTGCGTAAAGACATCAATCATGGACAAGCGATCACGCTGGGCCAGCGCTTTCGCGACCGTGGCTTTAAAAATGGATCGGTTGATGAGTTGTATATTTTCGACCGCGAGATTACGGCCTTGGAGGTCGACTTTCTTGCGGGCGGCGATGAGCTCGGCAAGAGCCTGAGTGGAAAGCGGCTGTCGAGTGTGAATGAGAATGGTCTGATGGACTACTATCTCGTTAACTATTCTGAACCCTACAGGACGGCCGTTACCAACCTTGCGCAGATTCGAGGTCAGCACAACACGATTCAGAACCGTGTTAGGGAAATTATGGTAATGAAAGACATGGTCGATGTTCGCCCGACTTATGTGCTGAACCGAGGGAGTTATGACAGCCCCATGCTAGATCGCCCCGTTGTTGCTCGGGGCGCTGAGGTCATTTATCCCTATTCGGAAAAGTTGCCGAATAATCGCCTGGGACTGGCCGAGTGGTTGACGAATCCACAGCATCCTCTCACCTCGCGTGTTGCGGTGAATCGCTTTTGGCAATCCGTGTTTGGAGCAGGGATCGTCACGACGCCAAATGATTTTGGGCGCCAGGGAGCGTTGCCGAGTCATCCGCAGCTGTTGAATTGGTTGTCGCGTAGTTTTGTTGATAGTGGGTGGGATATTCGCGCCTTGTTAAAGCAAATTGTTATGTCCAAAACGTTTAAGCAGAGTTCGGATGTGGCGGACTCAGAATTCAAAAAGGATCCGGGGAACGCTTGGCTTGCACGCGGTCCCCGCTATCGCTTGTCGGCTGAAATGCTTCGCGATAACGCATTGTTTGCTGCCGGCCAGTTGCGTACGACTGTGGGTGGAAAGAATCAGACTTATGGGGGCACGCATCGTAGTTTGTACACATTCTGGAAACGTAACGCGCCACCGCCGAGCATGGTTATTTTTGATGCCCCACGCCGGCAGGTATGTAGTGTGAAGCGTGAGCGTACTGCCACGCCCCTGCAAGCCCTAGTATTGATGAACGATCCTCAATTCACTTCGGCGTCTGCCGCATTAGCGGTCGTTGCTCTGGGGAACAAGAAAGACTTTGTTGACCGTGTGGATGAATTGTTTTTGCGTCTATGTTCTAGAAAAGCGTTGGAGGCAGAGCACGACGTTTTGGATGCGCTCTATAGGGACCAGCATGATTACTTTGCGGCCAACCCGTCTGTTGCGAAGGGGTTTCTAAAAGCGATGAAGCTGGGTAGGGTGGCAGCGGTGACCGACGTTGAACTTGCAGCTTGGGCGGTTGTGAGCAATGCGATAATGAATTTGGATGCATCTTACACATTGAGGTAGACCTTATGTTAAATCGACGACAATTCGTTGCACTTGCGACGGGAATGGGGACCAGTTTGTTGGTTCCGAGGATGTCTCAGGGCGAGCTTGCAAAGCCGTTCTTGTCAGCCCCGCATCACCGTGCTCGCGCGAAGCGGATTATTTATCTTTATCAGGCGGGCGGCCCGTCGCAGTTCGAGACTCTCGACTATAAGCCTGAGATGGCGAAGATGCATGGAAAGCCTCTTCCACCGGGGATTCGGCGCGGACAACGTTTGACGGGCATGTCTGGGAACCAGTCCGAGATCCTTGTGGCGAACTCGCCTTATAAGTTTGAACAAGCGGGGCAGTCGGGCCATTGGATCAGCGAGTTGATGCCTCACACAGCCAAGGTGATTGACGATATTTGTATCGTAAAAACGATGTATACCGAAGCCATCAACCATGGTCCGGCCAACACCTTTATGCAGACGGGATCGCAGATTCCAGGGCGACCATCAATCGGTGCGTGGTTGCAGTATGGGCTCGGGAGCGGGAATCCGAATCTGCCTCCCTTCGTCGTCATGTTGACGAAAGGGAAGGGTGGCCAGCCCTTATTTGCGCGCTTGTGGGGGAACGGTTTCTTGCCATCTCGGTATCAAGGGGTCAAGTTTCGTGCAGAAAAGGACCCTGTCGTATTTTTGAATAATCCGGGTGGAGTGAGTCAGGCGTCGCGTGGATCGGTGGTCGACCATATCAATCAGCTTCAACAGCTGCAGAGTGCACGCACCGGTGATGGTGAGATCGAGTCTCAGATTGCCAACTATGACATGGCCTTGCGCATGCAGGCGAATATTCCTGAAGCGGTTGATGTGACAAAAGAACCGGATTACATTTTTGACATGTACGGGCCAGACGCCAAAAAGCCGGGGACCTACGCGGCGAATTGTATACAGGCCCGCAGGCTTGCGGAGCGCGGAGTTAATTTCATCCAGTTGTATCACCCCGGTTGGGATCAACATGGCAAATGCGCGAGTGGTGTAAAGAGTCAGTGTCGCGAAACGGATCAGGCGTCAGCGGCCCTGTTGACGGACTTGAAAATGCGCGGTTTGTTGGATGATACCCTTGTGATTTGGGGCGGTGAGTTTGGTCGGACCGCCTATTGCCAAGGTGGGTTTGGTCCTAACTATGGCCGGGATCATCATCCGCGTTGTTTTCCGATCTGGATGGCAGGTGGTGGTATTCAGGGCGGCATGTCTTATGGCGAGACTGATGCGCTCTCTTACAACATCGTGGAAGGCTCTGGGAAGGTGCATATTCACGACTTTCATGCCACCCTGATGCATCTCTTGGGTATCGATCATGAACGCCTGACGTATAAATTTCAGGGACGCCGCTATCGACTAACCGACGTGCATGGTCATGTGGTTAAGGATCTACTGGTCTAATTACGATGCTTCGCGTTGGCGGTATTCTGCGATGCGAACGCCCGGAAATAAAGATCTTTAGTGTCGGTCATGGTCCCGGGGTACAAAGTGACGTCACTTTTGTCCTGATGCGGCTTGTGACCGTCGGGGGTGTTGCCTGAGCATTTGTGGCTTGTTATCACGAAAACAGTTGTGTCTAGTGGGACTTCTTCAACTATTAGGGGCAACCAATGTAGGAGTATCGATATGGGTGTTCGGTTGTTTGTGGGTGTGTGCTTAATGTTGGGTGTAGGAGTCGTGGCGGCGGACGAGCCGTTGACGTGGGTGTCGCTGTTTGATGGAAAGACAACGGATGGGTGGACTCCTCGCATACAGGGGACAAGTCTCAAGGCGGCTGATGGAGAGTTGCATCTAGTTTCGAAGAAAAACGTTTGGGTGGTCTCGGATCGCGTGCTAACCAACTTTGTTTTCGAGGCCGAAGTAAAGATGCCTAAGGGAGGGATTAACTCTGGGCTTGGGTTTCGATTAAAAGGGAAGGGGAAGCCTAAGGGTTACCAGGTTGAGATCATGGATGAGATCCCCGGTAAGAACGGTGGGCTGTATGGAATTGGCATTGGAGGCTGGATCTATCCGGGAAAAAACCAAGCGGCGGAGTATGCTTCGCGGGTGAAGGACGTTGTGAAACGTTTTGAGTGGAACCATTATCGGATTCATTGTGTGGGAGCCCGCATTAGGTTGTACGTGAATGGCGTACTTATTACCGACGTCGAGCATCGGACCAATCCTAGTGGGGCCTTTGGGATCCAGCATCATGGTGGTACTGCGGGTGTGATGAAATTTAGGAAGATTCGAGTGCAGGATCTGGGATCCTGAGTGAGTTGTAGGCGTCAACCTTTGGCTGGAGTGTTCCGCTGTGGAAAATCTCACCTGAGCGACAATTTAGGCGGGACATTGAGCTCTGTTCTTGTAGACTTTGTCAAACGCTGTTGCAACGCTGGGACACTTTAGGAGTGCGGGTATGATCTTACTATGAGCGGACATGGAGATTCTGATCCTGTAGATGCCGTTCTCCCCAAGGACTTCATCGGCTCGGCCGGAGACGGTCCGTGCGCCATTGTGGGTCCGCAGCAGATTACCGAGGATACGACGCTCAACGAGCTTCTGGTGGGTGCACGTGAAAACGATGTATCAGATGTTCACCTTTGTTGCACCAGTCCCGTGCTTTTCCGTCAGTATGGACATTTGCTTGCTCTGACTGAGTGGCTGTTGACTCCGGAACACTTATACAAAATGATTTCGGATCAGATTGATCCGGCCCTTCTCGTCGAGTTCGAGAAGACGGGTGATGTTGAGTTTATGCATACCATCCCTGGAGCCGGTCGCTTTCGAGTGACATTACTGAGGCAGCGGGAGGGCTTTGATCTTACTGCGCGTTGTGTGCCCATGAAGATCCGGAGTTTTGAAGAGTCTGGTATGCCCGCAGCCTGTGCAGGTTTGACGCAGTGGGCTCAGGGCTTGGTTCTGGTGACGGGCCCGGCCAGTTGTGGGAAGAGTTCTACCTTGGCGACCTTGGTTGATATGATTAGTGCGGATCGCAAGGATCACATCATCACCATTGAAAACCCGATCGAGACGATCTATACCCCGAAACTGTGTCAAGTGACCCAGCGTGAAGTGGGCTCGCACACCTTGTCGCAGGGGAACGCCTTGCGTGCGGCCTTGCGCGAAGATCCAGATATCATTGTTGTGAGTGAGCTCCGAGAGCTTGAGAGTATTGAGCTGGCGGTGTCGGCAGCGGAAACGGGACATTTGGTACTGGGCACGATGAATACGAATGGTGCGACCCAAACCGTGTCGACCTTGATCGATTCGTTTCCTCCCGAGGATAAGTCGATCATGACCAATATGATTTCTGAGTCGTTGCGTGGGGTGATTAGTCAGCAGCTGATTCCAAAAGCCGATCGTTCGGGTATGGTGCCGGCTTATGAGGTCTTGTTGATGACCACTCCCATGGCGAACTTGATCCGTGATGACAAGACTGAGCAGTTAACCAATGCGATGATGACAGGCAAACAGCAGGGGATGGTGCTGCTGGATGATTCGTTGATGGACCTTGTTAAGAGCGGTGTCATTACGGGTGAACGCGCGTATCGAAGTGCGGTTAATCCGGCGACATTCGAGGAGTATAGGGAGTAACATGGCTGAGATTGACACATTGTTTCAATCGATGATGGATCTGGATGGATCTGATCTGCATCTCGAGCAGGGGCAGGTCCCAAAAATCCGATTGCATGGCAGAGTCGAGCCGATTGAGGGTTTTGATGTCTTGACCGGTGAGGTTATGATCGCTCTTTTGTCCGAGCTGGTTGAGCCCGAGATGTGGTTCAAGTATGAGCGCACAGGTGATGTTGATTTCGCCTATGCCTTCGGTGATGGAGTTCGTTTTCGCGCGAACTACTTCAAGCATGTGCAGGGTTATGGCGCTATCTTTCGAATTATCCCGTCCGAGATTCTGACTCTTGATCAGTTGGGGATGCCGGATGTCTTGCGCAGCTTTGCGGATTATCGTTCGGGTGTGGTGTTGATTACCGGGCCTACGGGCAGCGGCAAGTCGACGACCTTGGCTGCTGTGATCGACCATATTAACGAGACGACCCAGAAGAAGCTTGTGACGATTGAAGAGCCTGTTGAGTTCATGCATAAAAATAAGAAATGTATCATTTCGCATCGTGAGGTTGGGCCTGATACGGAGTCCTTTGCGACAGGCTTGCGTGGTGCACTTAAGAGTGATGTTGATGTTGTGTTAGTGGGTGAGATGCGGGACATGGTCACGATCAATCTGGCTTTAACCGCGGCTCAAATGGGAATTTTAGTGTTTGGAACCTTGCACACCAACTCTGCTGCCAAAACGGTGGACCGCATTATTGATGTGTTTCCTGCGAAGCAGAAGAATCAGATCCGAGCGTCTCTGGCCAATAACCTTTCCGCGGTAGTGTCGCAGCAGTTGTGTAAGAGTGCCGATGGTAGTCGTCGATACTGTGCCTTCGAAATCCTTCTTCGTACCAAAGCGCTGGGGGCGATCATCCGTAGCGGTGAAAGCGTTCGGCTAACGTCTGAAATTCAGTTGAACAAAGAGATGGGGACCATCTTGATGGACGAGTGTCTGATGGGCCTCTTCAAAGACGGCAAGATTTCCAAAGAGGAAGCTCATTTAAAGGCCTTGGACAAAACTCTTTTCGCTAACTGAGTGACGGTCGCGTGCAGCGATGATGTTAGTGATGACTTGTGGGCTTAGTTGGGCCTTCGGCCTACTGAAGTCTAAGTCGATAGAACGCGCTGGGGTAGTTAGTTGCATCCAAGTCGACTACGTTCACGCTCCCGTTGGTTGAGATCGAGGTTTCGATGGTTGTCCACGTTGTGAGGTCGGTGCTTCGGTCGCAGATGTACTGCACTCTATCTCTGGCTGTGAATAGTATTTGTGCGGTGCCGTTAGTCGATGTTGGTGCTGAGACTGTTTGGATTGTTGGTTGTCGGAGATCTGATTCGAGGTCTCCCATCACAACGGTTGCCCGACCGCCAGTTGCTTCCCAGAAGTTGTAGAGCGACTGGCCGTCATCGCCTGCGAGCGAAAAATTATACACCTCCGAATCGTAATCCACCCAACGTGAGTTGGATAGGGCGTTGGTGGAAAGAATCACGTGAATGATTCTGAAGGACTTTTGGGAGGTAGATACGTCTGGGGCTCGGGCGCCGTCGGTCGAGACCACTGTTCCTATAGAGACGGTGGTGATGCTGTCGGCACTGAAGATGCCGTTGGCAGAGTTTACCCAAGCAGGGTTATTGGCGATCAGAATGTCTGGGAGGCCGTTCGTCGGTATGAGTCCCATTAGGTAAAGTTCAAAATCAGAATAGGGAAGGCTGTTGCCGCCGTTGGCGTTGGATCCGAACCAGGTGACGCCTGAGCGTCCATTATTGGCTTGGTATTGTCCGCCGCCGAGGTCTTGGAACGTCGCAGGATCCCAACCGCCTAGTTGGCCGGGAGTGCCGGCGAAGCCCCAATGTCCACCGACGGTCGTAGGGACCGAGGAGAGACTGTTTGCCCAGCGGTGCATCATTTCGTGTAGACTTGGGCCACCAGCGACAGCGCCTTTCGCGGGGAAATGTATCGCGCTTTGTAGTTTCCCGCTGGACCCATAGGTTGCGGAGTTGTCGTAGAGACTTTTCCCTAATCCGAGTGTGTCGTTTTGCACGCTCCAGTGTTTGCCTGCGTAGGAGGCTGACGAGCTGTCTTCATCGCAGGTGAAGAAGATCATGTCGAAGACGTCGTCGAAGTACGCCAAGACCATTTGTGAGAGAGGCGCCATGTATGCGGTCGCGTTACCGACAACCATCTCGTCGTAGATGGTTTCGGATATTTGGAGATTCGCGACGCGTCCAGAGCCAAGAACGGTTAGCGCGAAGTTGGTGCTGGTCAGAGTTGTGCGAGCGTTGTAGTTGCTCCGGTTTAGGTCGATCGTATCGAGAATTCCGTCGCTGTCGATATCCGTATTGTACGTGAAATCCCGGATCCAGTATTGATTGTTACTAGGGGAGTCATCGGTTTTTGTCCAGAGGCGTGCATGGAAGAGAGTTCCCGTGGGAACGCCAGTCGCATCCACCGTGGCGTTGGTGATTAAGCCGCTATTGAAATAGTCGGTGGCTCCCGCGCTGCTGCCTATGTGTAGATAATAGCTGGGTGCACCCTGATCGTTCCACTGGAAGGTTTCTGTTGATGAGGAAAGTGTGGCGTTGGGTGCTGGGTTTGTGATGACCGATGAGGAAAACGACGCTGCTTCGCTCAGACCTGCGAGTGTCATGAAGGTGGCGAAGATGGCGTGTGAGTGCTTCATCCGTGCGAGTATAGAGTCCGGAAACCGATTTGTCGATCTGGTCGCTTAATGAGCCAAGGTCTAATAGACGAAGGCTAGCCCAGCTTTCACACTGTCCCCGTTACCGTGATCAAGAGTTCCTTGGCGGTCGTAGAGGTCATGTTTCCATGAAAGTTGTCCATGAATCGCGTCCGTGAAGCGCCAGTAGAGTGACGGGCCCGTGGATAGGGTGAGTGAGTCATCGTCTTCGTAGTGAAGATCTGTGCGGAGCTTTAGGTTTCCGGAGGAACCGAGACCGCGCAGATTGAATCCTAGGTCGAGGCTAGCCTTGAGCTCGACGGGTTCTTCATCGTAGTAGTACCAGGCGGAGACGCCGGCGGAGAAGGTGTGCTTGAAGGTCTCGGATTCATATCCAAACGCCAGGCCGTTTCCCCACTCATGGTCGTAGATGCTGTAGGCGTCTTTATCGTCTAGAGGGACGAGCACTTGAGGGGCGAACGTCCATGATCCGCTTTTCTTATCGAGATTGAAATAACGTTTCAGAGGCAGGGCGAGTGTTAGGTCGCCGATGCCGCTGGCGCGTTGAATCACTTTTCGTCCATCGACCAATAGTTCGCGTTCTGCATCAAGCACGTAGGGGAGCTTCGCTGTGAGGCGGATTGACTTGTCCCAGGTGTAGACGCCTTCGAGGTGTAGGACCTCCACGTCCTCCGAAAATCCTTTGCCGATGACCGTGGTCCCGTCGAGTAGGTCAGTCTCGCTACGTGTCTCGTGCACGAGTTGGACGCCCCAGCCATCATCCCATCGGGGCATTTCGTTGAAGACCGGTTGGTCTGCGAGTGATTGGGTAGATAGACTTATGCAGAGTAGTGTGAGAATGAAAGTAGTGTGGAGCAAGTGTCGCATCGGAACTATTTCTTCGGAGGTGTGACTGCGGTCGTCTTGAGGGTGCCGTCACTCATTATGTAGTAGTGGATTAGGTCGTATCCTGCATCGGACACGGCCGTGTTGAGTGCGCTGGGGTCTGGCCAGAGACCGGGTTTTAGTGCGACCGTAGCTAGCTGTGCCTCCGCATCTAAGTCCACACCTTTGTTGAAGCGTTTCTTGTCAACAAAGTCGAGCTTGCCGATTTTCTTGCGAACTCCGATTGCGCAAGATGGGCAGCAGAGTCCTCTGACGTATAGAGATATGGCTTGTTGTTCCTTAGTGAGCTTCTTCGTCGCTACCTCTGTGCGAAACTCTTCCGTTGCTTCTTCCGATTTTTCGTCGGACTGCTTGGGGTCTTTGGCCTGCGAGTCCGTTGTGCCCAGAGCTGTGAGTAGCAGGGCCAGAGTTAGGTGTGTCCATAGATGTTTCATATCGCAAAAGTATACCCTCAAACACCCCAAATGGGATAGCTCAAATTTTGGCAATCCGACTCATTCGGCGCTTACAGTGCCTTGCTTAGAGCATTACTTGCTACCGAACGGGAAGTTTGGCGTAGTTTCCCTTATTCTAGGCCTGCCTCCATACGACGGTGGAAGACTTGAGAACGCTTGCCGACACTCCGTCTGTTGAAAAACTGATCAGGCGTCAGGGCGAGTTGTTGCCGGACATCTATTTACTCTTTTAGTTTCTTCTAGGCGACCGATTCGGATAGTGAGTTTAGGCAGTCATGTCTTGAAAGAGTAACTCCGACGAAGTACTATGCACCGCTGTGTTTAGATAACATATTGTGGGTCCGGTACAATGATCAATCCGCTGTTTTTGAATGCCTGTTTTGGGCATCGCGAATCGCTGATTTTGTTTTAGTGGGATTGGTCCGTGAGCGAGTAACACGTGGTGGAGAGTCGATGCAGTGCTGTCTTGAGAGACTAGATGTTTGTTGGCTGTGGCTGGTGTGCCTTGTTATGACGGTGTCTAGCGCGGAGGCTCGTCCGCCGAATATCATTTTGATTATGGCGGATGATATCGGGTGGGAGTGCTTTCCTGATTATGGGGGTGAAGACTACCAGACCCCGCACTTGGATTCTTTGGCGGCGAGGGGTTTGCGTTTCAGGCATTGTTACTCAACTCCGATTTGTACGACTTCGCGCGTGAAGTTAATGACAGGACGTTATAATTTTCGGAATTATACGCATTTCGGGTATCTGAATCCGAATCAGAAGACCTTTGGGCATTTGTTGCAGGATGCGGGGTATAAAACGGCGATCGCAGGGAAGTGGCAGTTGAACGGTTTGTATCACAAGGCCGACCAGTGTCTGGATCCGTCGCGGCCCCTGAAGGCGGGGTTTGACGAGTATTGCTTGTGGCAGGTGACGAAGGGTAAAAATGTCTCTGAGCGATTCTGGAGTCCGATGCTGGAGAAAAACGGGGCGGTGTTGAGCGTTGAGGATAACATAGGCAAGTACGGGCCGGACATTATGTCTGACTTTGTTTGCGACTTTATTTCACGTCATAAAAAGGATCCCTTCTTTGTGTATTATCCCATGGTGCTGGTTCATGACCCCTTTGTGAAGACGCCTGATACGATAGGCGATTCTGAGCGAACTGGAGTGGCGAACAAGCAGCCGCAAGATTTGGCCGCCCGCAAGGTGAACTTTGTTGCGATGGTGAACTACATGGACAAAATTGTGGGTAAAATTTTGGCGCAGGTAGAGAGTATTGGGCAATTGGAGAATACGATTATTTTGTTTACCGCGGATAACGGGACGAATGTTCGCATCAACTCTCGCTGGAATGGTCGGAATATTCAGGGCGGGAAAGGCGGCACCACGGACATGGGGACACATGTTCCATTGATCGCATATTGGAAGGGTCATACTGCAAAGGGTGGAGTGAGTGATGATCTAATCGACTTTACAGATTTCTATGCGACTTTTGCCTCGGCAGCAGATGTAAAGCTGGGTGCGAAAGATCCAGTGGATGGCCGTAGCTTCTTGCCTCAGCTCCACGGCAAGAAGGGCCGCACTCGTGAGTGGGTGTTTGGACACTACCAACCGTACTGGGGCCGTTTTGCGGGTCGACAATATGTGCGCGATCAGCGCTACAAGCTATACAGTGACGGTGGGTTTTTCGATGTCCCGAGTGATTTGACTGAAACGAATGCCTTGTCTGGGGTGACTGGCGACAAGGGGGTTAAAGCTGCGTTTTCAAGATTTGAAAAAGTGCTTAAGGGTGCTCCACTTCCACCCTCAGGGGCAGGACGGAAGGCCCAGAGTCGTCCGGTTTATCCAGAGTGGTCAGGGATCGGGGAGCCAGGAGATTGATCGCTTACATCATTAGGACTGGAAAAGGGGAGTAGATGAAGACTTGTTCGCTTGTAGGTGTTTTTGTTCTGGGGGCACTCTGCTCACCTGTTGTGGCGGAGAGGGCGCCGCGACCAAATATCGTGGTCATCATGTCGGACGATATGGGTTATTCTGACATTGGGTGTTATGGCAGCGAAATTTCGACTCCTAATCTGGATGGTTTAGCGGCCGGAGGGGTTCGGTATACACACTTCTATAACACCGGTCGCTGCTGTCCGACGCGAGCCTCGCTGCTTACTGGTCTATATGCTCATCAGGCCGGTATCGGCCAGATGACTCGCGATTTTGGAGAGGACGGGTATCGGGGTGATCTCAGTAAGAATGCTGTCACGATTGCCGAGGTTTTGAAAACCGCTGGGTATCGCACCTATATGTCTGGCAAGTGGCATGTCACTAAGCAATTGAGTCCGGATGGCAGTAAGGACAATTGGCCTAGGCAGCGAGGGTTCGACCGTTTTTATGGGACCATCATTGGTGCCGGAAGTTTTTTTGATCCCTGGACGCTTACTCGGGAGAACAAGGCGATCACTCCTGACAACGATGAGGACTATAAGCCGAAGACATATTACTACACCGATGCGATCAGTGATAATGCGGTGAAGTTTGTTGGCGACCACAAGGCGTCTGGCACCGCAGATCCATTTTTCATGTACGTCGCGTACACCGCTGCTCATTGGCCGATGCAGGCCTTGGAGAATGATATCGCGAAGTATAAGGGTAAGTATGATGCCGGCTATGATGTCATTCGGAAGGCTCGCTACACACGTATGAAGGAATTGGGTGTGATCAATGACTGGGCCCTTAGTGAAGCGCCACAGCGGTGGCAGGATGTTCCTGAAAAGGACAGGGCTTGGGAGCTTCGCTGTATGGAGGTTTATGCGGCCATGGTTGATAACATGGATCAGGGAATCGGGCGTCTCGTCAAGTCACTAAAAGCCAACGGGCAATATGAGAACACCTTGATTTTGTTTTTCCAGGACAATGGTGGGTGTTCCGAGAAGCGCGGGCGTCAGCTGAGAAAGGACCCGGCTGAGGGTGTCGTTCCGATGGGTAAGGACGAGTTGCAGACGGCGATGGTTCCTGAGCGTTCTCGCGAGGGTGATCCGGTCCTTACGGGCAAGGTGGTGATGCCCGGGCCTTCAGCCACCTACATCGCCTATGGGGAGAGTTGGGCCAACGTTTCGAATACGCCCTTTCGTAAGTACAAGCAGAAGAACCATGAAGGCGGCATTGCGACACCGTTGATTGCGCATTGGCCGAAGGGGATCAAGGCACGAAATGAGTTGCGCGGTCAAGTGGGTCATCTGATTGATGTCATGGCCACCTGCGTCGACTTGTCAGGTGCGACCTATCCCGCCCGTTATAAGGGGCGAGATATACCACCGATGGAGGGGCAGAGTTTGGCCGCAAGTTTTGATAGCGCTGTTACGGTGGATCGGCAATTGATGTGGGAGCATTACCTGAATCGAGCCATTCGTCAGGGGAAATGGAAGCTCGTGGCCTTGAAGGGGCAGCCCTGGGAGCTTTATGATATGGAGCTTGATCGAAGCGAACTGACTGACCTCGTTGAAGAACGCCCAGAAAAGGCCGAAGCGCTTAAGGCGTTATGGACAGCAGAGGCGCACCGAACGAAGATCTTTCCGAAGCCGGGCTCGCGAAAGAAGCGAAAGTAGTGGATCTCGATCGGGACAGTGCAGCTCTTTGAGTGTCGACTATTTCGTGTACTTGCTGGTTCCGTATGTGTGCTGGGGTGCGGGAAGACCATTTTTTGACGGGAGTCGTTAGGGTGTGAGTTTTCGTTTATGTTGGCGGTTTATTTTTAGGAGGGCGTTTGTATGAGTGATGGTGCTGTTAGGGTTGCGATGGTTGGTTTGGGGTTTGGTGCGGAGTTCATACCGATTTATCAGGCTCATCCCAATGCGGAAGTCGTTGCGATTTGTCAACGAAGTGAGAACAAGCTTAATGAGATCGGTGATTTTTTCGGGGTTAAAAAACGATATACCGACTATGAGGATGTTCTGGCTGACTCGGATGTTGATTTCGTGCACATCAACTCTCCCATCCCTTTACATGGTCAGCAGTCGATTGCGGCGCTGAAGGCTGGTAAGCATGTGATGTGTACGGTTCCGATGGCGACCACAATTGAAGAGTGTGAGGAAATTGTACGTTTGGTCAAGGAGACTGGCTTAACGTATATGATGGCTGAAACGGTAGTATACAGTCGGGAATATTTATTTATCAAAGAGATGAATGATCGTGGTGAGTTGGGAAAGATTCAGTATCTCTCAGCCTCGCACCCGCAGGACATGGAAGGGTGGCCGTCCTATTGGGAAGAAATGATTCCCATGCACTACGCTACTCATGTTGTCGCCCCGGTATTGGCGATGGTTGATGGGCTTGCTGAGTATGTGTCGTGTTTCGGTTCGGGTACGATTGCTCCTGAGTTAGCCGAAAAATCGGGGAATAGCTCTGCCGTTGAGACGTGTCACATCAAGATCAAGGATACGGATTTGTCTGCACACATCTGGCGTTTTCTATTCGGGACTGCTCGACAGTACCGAGAGAGTATTGATGTCTATGGAAGTAAAAAGAGTTTCGAGTGGGAGCTGAAAGAAGGGGACGGTCATATTCTCCATACGGCGAAGGAGCCGGAGGGGGAGATTGCTCAGGCAGTGGATGTGCCCGACTACGCGCATCTATTGCCTAAAGAGATTCAGGCCTTCACCCAGAGCATCGAGGATGCTGACCATCGGTCTTTTGTCCAGGGCGGCGGACATGGGGGCAGTCATCCGCACATGGTGAATGAGATGGTGCGGGCCTTGTTGGATACTCGGGAGCCGTTTCCAAATGCCGTTACCGCAGCGAACTGGACCTGTGTCGGGATTTGTGCCCATCAGTCGACCGAAAAGGGAGGGGAATTGGTGCCCTTGCCCGATTTCACGCTGGGAGTCTGAGGGGTGTTGGTCGGTTTTCGGAAAAAGGACTGTTTGGCGGCCGTTTTCCCTGAAAACTCTTGTGCTTTCTCCTCCAAGATGTAAACTTGGGCGCTGATTTAATCGTCTATGAGGCGAACAATTTCCGGGATGTATGTGTTTGATGTCGGGCCCTATGCAGCGAGCATGGGTGAATTCCGTCAGGACCGGAAGGTAGCAGCGGTAAGCCATTTTGGTTGCGTGCCGTAGGTCACCTGACAGAGCATGCATCCCGGTTTTAGAATTTGAACAAAGGGCGTAAATGTCATACGAGGTGTTAGCGAGAAAGTGGCGACCGCAGCAATTTGCGGATGTTGTGGGTCAGGGTCATGTGACCCAGACGCTTGCCAATGCAGTCACTAATAACCGGATTGCTCATGCCTACTTATTCGTCGGGCCACGTGGAGTGGGCAAAACCTCCATGGCTCGTATCTTTGCCAAGGCGTTGAATTGTCAGAAGGGCATGAGTGCCACACCGTGTGACGAGTGCGATAGTTGCAAAGAGATTATCGCGGGTAACAGTATGGACGTGTTGGAAATTGATGGTGCGTCTAACAACGGTGTTGATCAGGTTCGGGAGATTCGCGACACCATCAAGTTTGCTCCGACGGCATCGATCTTCAAGATCTACATTATCGATGAGGTCCACATGCTCAGCACGGCGGCGTTTAATGCTCTGCTGAAGACCTTGGAAGAACCGCCGGCCCATGCAAAATTCATCTTTGCAACAACTGAGCCGCAGAAAATTTTGGCAACGATTCTTTCGCGCTGTCAGCGTTTTGATTTACGACGAATTTCGACCGGTGAGATCATGACTCGCCTGCAAGTGATTGCTAAGGCAGAAAAAGTAAAGATTGATCAAGATGCGCTACTGGCAGTTGCGCGCGGGTCTGAAGGTGGGTTGCGTGATGCGCAGTCGGCTCTGGACCAGTTGATCTCGTTCAAGGGGAACGTCATCGCGGAGGAAGATGTTCTGTCGGTGTTCGGATTGGTTTCACGTCAGACTCTTGAGAGTGTCGCCGCGGATATTTTAAAGGGTGAGATTCCTGCGATCATTCAGGCAATCGCGGACTTGGATGCGGCCGGTAAAGATATGCAGCGTTTGCTTTTGGAGCTTCTGGAGCACTTTCGTAATGTGCTTATCACGCTCCATATGAATGGCGGGTCGATTGGTGATGAGGTGACTGTCGAGCAGCAGGCGGTGTTGGATGAGCATGCGGCCTTGGCTGATGCTGAGCGTGTGCTGCGGATTATCGATTTATTGACGGGGGCTGAGAGTCGGTTGAGATTCGCCTTGTCGCGTCGAACGAGTATGGAAACGACTTTGATAAAATGTGCGAGAGCGGCGAAAGCTGCCACGCTCGAAGACATCCTGAAGCAATTGAACGAGCTTAAAAAAAAAGTAGGGACTGAGGGCGGAATCGCCTTTGGGTCGACGACCCAAGTAGAGACCTACTCGACTGCTCGGGATCCAAAACCGGTTCGTACAGAGCCGGCTGTGATGGAGATTGCTACCCCCTTCAAAGACCGGTCTCGAAACATCGTTGCCGAGACGCTTAATTCCGAATCACAGATGGTTGACGCTCGTGCAGTGCCCGCTTTGTTGGATGACGAACTGGTGACGCTCACGGTTAAGTGGCCTGAAATCACCGAGCGAGCGGCAAAGGTGTCCCAGCCTGTCCGGCAGTGTCTTCTAGACTCGCGGCCGGTGGAGGTTGCGCCGAATTCCGTGACAATCGGGTTTGACCCTCAGTTTGAGGATCGTGTTGAGCGGATGAGCTACAGCCGCAATATGAAGGCGATTCAGCATGTGTTGAAAGAATTTTTGCATCGTCCGGTTACGGTTCATTGTCGGGTTTTAACGGATGACGAAGCGAAGGTGTTGCCTTCCGACCATCCCGTGATCGCGGCAGCGATTGAGCGTGAAGAGTCGGGCGTGGCTGAGGCGGAGGCCGGTGAGGTGAATCCGGACTCGATGGAGTCATGGAAGCAGGATCCTGCGGTTCGAAAAGTGTTGGATACCTTCAATGGCACTATTGTTGATGTTCGGGATGGATCTGAGTAGATTAACGGTACTTTAATAGAGGAGAACTTCTGATGGCGAATATGAAGAAGATGATGAAGCAGGCTGCTGATATGCAGAAGAAAATGGTAGAGATGCAGGATCAGTTAGGCGATGAAACGGTTGAGTTTGCGGCTGCCGGCGGCATGGTTAGCGCTGTTGCGACGTGTTCGGGGAGCCTTAAGGCTTTGTCTATTAACCCGCAGCTGATTGACCCTGAAGAAAAAGAATTGCTTGAAGATGCGATTGTCGCTGCGGTCGCGGGTGCCTTGACGGCAGCGCGTGAAAAAGCCGATGGCGAAATGTCCAAAATTACTGCCGGTATGGGGATCCCTGGTCTCGGTATATGAACGCTTCTGAATCTCTTGAACGCCTGAGCAAGTGTTTGGCCAAGCTGCCTGGGGTAGGGCGACGCTCGGGTCACCGGATGGCATTCAGTCTTGCGCGCGATCCTTCGGGGCGCTTGGCGAACCTCATGGCGTCGCTCGAGGACATCCGGGACAATGTTCGGTGTTGTTCGCTGTGCAGCAGTCTCACGCGGGTAAATGAGGATCCTTGCTCCCTGTGTTCGCATCCTGGGAGGGACGATGCACTGATGTGTGTGGTTGAAGATCCCAGTGATATTGTGGTGATCGAGGAGTCCGGTGGGTATCACGGCCGTTATCATGCTTTGTTAGGCCGATTATCTCCTATGAAGGGCGAGGGTCCTGAAGAGATGCGGCTGGAGGCTTTGGTCTCTCGTTTGTCGGCGGGGACATGCGAGGAAGTGATTCTTGCGCTGAACACCGATGTAGAGTCGGATGCTACGGCAAGTTATTTGAGAGATGTGTTGGCTGAGCACGGGGTTCGAGTGAGTCGTCTGGGCTTTGGCTTGCCGGCTGGCAGCGGGATTGGATACTCGGACGGGTTGACGCTGACTCGGGCTTTTGAGGGCCGTCAGGTGCTTACCTGAGTTGGGTGGGGGGATGTGTTATGATCTATAATGGAAAATATGATTTTTTTGACTTCGGTCAGGTGTCCACCTATCCGATTGCGGGACGACCGAATTTGGTTTCGTTGGATGATTTGATTGACCCAGCTTCTTGCGTGGTGTCGGAAGAGGTCGTTACCGATGACATGAGGCGCATCGCGGCTCGCATGTTGGAGTGTCGCGAGAAGGGGCTGCCGGTAACTATTTTCATGGGTGCGCATCCGATCAAGAATGGCTTGTCGCCTCTGCTGATTGAATGGATCAAGGCTGGTTTAGTGAGTCACATCGCCACCAATGGTGCGGGTTGTATTCATGACTTCGAATTGGGCCTGATTGGTGAGACCAGCGAGAACGTTCCTAACGCGCTTCCGCAAGGCACATTTGGTCAGGCATACGAAACGGGCCACTGTCTGAATAGTGCACTGCGTTTAGGATATGATCAAGGCTTGGGGTATGGCGAGTCCGTTGCGCGTATGATGACGGGTGAGTTACAGGGGATCGATGTGGATTGCCCACACGCGGATCGTAGTTTGATGGTACAGGCTTATCGGGCGGGTGTGCCGTTTACCGTTCACGTGTCTATCGGGTCGGATATTATCCATCAGCACCCAAACTTTGATGGAGCGTCCACTGGAGGCGCGAGTGGTCTCGATTTCGGGGTTTTCACTGCCACCATTGCTCGTTACACAGAGGGGGGATTGTTTATTAATGTCGGCAGTGCTGTCGCCGGACCCGAAGTCTTATTGAAGGCGGTGTCAATGGTCTCGAACGTTGGCCAGGTCCCGAAGGGAATGGACACTGCGGTGTTCGACTTTCGGCGGGTTGAGGTTGGGGATGACGCGACGGACGTGACAAAGCCTCAATACTATTATCGCGATTTCAAAAGCATTGTCGTTCGGATTCCAGCGGCCTGTGGTGGGACTGGGTGTTATATCCGTGGTGACATCATGCAAACGCTACCTTGTTTGTCTGCACTTCTTCGCGATGAGTGAGGATCTATCACGTTCAGAACGCGTGGAAATAGTGCGTGAGCGGGTACGCTCTGCCTGTGATCGTGCTGGTCGCGAGACCGAGTCCGTCAAGATATTGCCGGTGAGTAAGCGTCATTCCCCGTTGGCAGTCACTGAGATCGCTGCGTGCGGCTTTTCCATTTTTGGTGAGAGCCGGATTCAGGAGGCTGAGATCAAGATTCAGAGCTGTTCGTCCACCTTGGATTGGCATATGATTGGTCGTCTTCAAGGGAATAAGGTGAAGCGTGCGGTCGGTCTGTTTCAGATGCTGCATTCAATCGATTCCTTGGACTTGTTGCAAAAGGTGAATAGAGCCTGTTGTGAACAAGGAGATAGGGTTGAGGTATTGTTGCAGGTGAATGTCAGTGGCGAGGCATCGAAAGCTGGGTTTGATCCTGAACGGGTGCCTGCGGTGTTAGAGGGTGCTGCGTCCTTGATGGGTATTGATGTGGTGGGCCTGATGACAATGGCTCCAGCCGCTGCAGATCCGGAAGACGTTCGGCCGGTATTTGCGGGGTTGCGTGACTATCGTGATCGGTGGCAAGATGAGACTGGTTTTCCTTTAGAGGAGTTGTCGATGGGAATGTCGCACGATTACGAGATTGCGATTGAAGAAGGCGCCACGTGGATTCGAGTAGGAAGTGCGCTATTTGGTAAGCGGGAAGTGGGTCAACATGACTGACGATGAAAAACGTGGAAAATTGAAAATTGAGTCCGAGGGACGCGGTCGGTTTAAGACCTTCTTTTGGACGGTGATCATCATCGCGTTTATTTTGTTGCTTGCGGGCTTTGCCGTATCGCGCACCGAATCGTTTCACAAAATGGTTGTCGACCACTATTCTGAGCAGCTTGGTATGCGAGTAATCATTTCAGAGGCACGGATTGACCTGCCGTACACGGTCGTTGTAGAGGGACTTGTTGCGACCACGGAGGTTGGGGGTATCGCGGGTCTCACCGTTGAGCGCTTGAAGCTTCCGCTGTATAAATTTTGGGATGTGGGTCTCGTGGTTGAGGGTGCTGACTTGCGTTTGCAGAGGATGGCCGCGGGCGGCTGGGAGCCCATGCGCATGGCGAAGATTGGGGATGTTAGCAAGGAGTCGCAAATTACACAGCTGACGAAAAAGTTAAGCAAGCGTCGTTGGTTGGAATTATCAGATTGTGCGGTCACCTGGTATGCAGGGGATGGAGAAAGCGTCGAGCGGTCGGTGAGCGTCGGGTCCTTCTCTATGCATGCGGATACCGTGCAGGGTCATGCGCTCCTGTATTATCGCTTGCGGGCGTTGGAGACGACGCCGGGTCGGTCTGAGGCGCGAAGTCTTGTGCGAGAGTGGTTTGCAACGGAAAATAACGACTATGTCTCTCTATTGGATGCACAGAATGCTGAAGCAGCGGTGGATGTGTCACGGGTTTCGGAGGAGGGAGGGTCATGATACGGGAAGTTGATGCGTCTGAGGTGTTGAGGGCCGCGAAGGGGAAAAAAATCCTTGTCGTCGGTGATTTGATGTTGGACCGATTTATTTTTGGGAACGTTAGTCGGATTTCACCAGAAGCACCGGTTCCAGTGGTGTTGGTCTCAGAAGAGCGCAATATGCCTGGGGGAGCAGCGAACGTGGCATTGAATCTACAGGCGTTTGGTGTGGATGCGCGGGTCTCTGGTCTTGTGGGCGAAGATCGGACCGGGGAAGAGTTGATTGAGGTGTTACAGCGGGAGTCGATTGATACGCAGGGCGTATTGGTTGTTCCGGGCGCGGAAACGATCGTCAAGACTCGTGTGATTGCGGCTCGCCAGCAGGTGTGTCGGGTTGATCGCGAAGACCTTGATGCGTTGATGACTATTGATGAGATGGCGCTTGCCGAGAAGGCCTCGGGCTTGGTTGCTGGCGTCGATGGCGTCATCATCGAAGACTATGGGAAGGGGACTATTCGGCAGAAGACCGTCGATTCCTTGTTGGCCGCTGCTCAGAAGGCGGGTGTTCCTGTCGGTTTTGATCCCAAGGACAATCACGATTTATGCATGAGTGGTGTGACGGTTGTGACGCCCAACTTACAGGAGGCTATTTTGGCTTCTGGTGTAGCGGATGACGGGGTGGTCGATCGTCTGTGGAGTGCGGCGGAATTAAAGTCGATGGGCGATATTCTGCTTGAGAAGTGGGCTGCAGAGTTGGTGATGATTACGCTCGGACCGCAGGGGATGTTTCTTGTTTCGCGTGCAGGTGAGCAGTGTCTGATACCGACCCATGCACGTGAGGTCTTTGATGTGAGTGGTGCGGGAGATACCGTCGTTGCTCTCTGCCTGATGGCTCTTGCCTCGGGCGCGGGACATCGACTCGCTGCAGAATTGGCAAACCATGCTGCGGGTGTCGTGGTGGGCAAGGTGGGGACGGCTACGTGTTCACCAGACGAGCTTCTGGCGAGCATTGCTCGCGACGAAAGCACGTCCACATGAGTGTTGTTGCGGTGATACCCGCGCGTTGGGCGTCGACGCGTTTACCGGGAAAGCCTCTCATTGATTTGTGTGGGAAGCCTATGATTCAGCGTGTGTTTGAGCGCGTGTCACAGGCGTCGGGTCTCGATCACGTATTGGTTGCAACGGATGATGAGCGGATCCTTGACGTGGTTGCTTCTTTTGGCGGGCATGCTGTCATGACCGCTGTGGATCACCCGACGGGAACGGATCGGATTGCGGAGGCCGTTGGTTCGACCGATGCGAACGTGGTGATTAATGTACAGGGCGACGAGCCCTTTATTGATATCGGGACGATCGAGGCGCTTTGCGCGTGTATGCGGGATCCCGAATGGGATATGGCGACCGCGGCCACCCGTTTTACGGATGTGGCACAGGTACAGGATCCGTCGGCAGTGAAAGTGGTGTTTGATGCCGAGGGTCGTGCGCTGTATTTTTCGCGCTCGGTGATCCCGCATCTACGTGACGTCGGAGATGTTGCGACCTACTGGCGCCATGTCGGAATTTATGCTTACCGAACAACGTTCCTTCGGAAGCTTGTGCAGGCGCCGCAGTGCTCTACTGAGAAAGCTGAAAAATTGGAGCAATTGCGCGCCTTGCATATGGGGGCGCGAATCAAGGTGTTGGCGGTTGAGGAACTGGGCATCGGGATTGACACTCCTGAGGATGTTGAATATGCTGTGGCACACATACTGAGCGGGCGAAATAATGGATAAGCTAATGACACATACGGTTAAAGTAGGAAGCGTAACGATCGGCGGGGGTGCTCCACTTGCGTTGATTGCGGGGCCGTGTGTCATCGAAGGCCGCCAGGCGTGTGTGGATTTTGCTGGAGAGCTCAAACAGCTCGCGGTAGAGGAGAATATCCCCTTTATATTTAAGGCTTCATACGACAAGGCTAATCGCTCATCCGGTTCCAGTTTTCGCGGGCCCGGTTTGGATGAGGGGCTAGATATTTTGCGTGAGATCAAAGACTCGCTTGGTGTGCCGGTATTGACGGATATCCATGGTGTTGAAGAGGTTGAGCCAGCTGCGGAAGTCGCTGACATCATTCAGATTCCGGCATTTTTATGCCGACAGACCGATTTACTGATCGCGGCCGGCAAGAGCCGGGCTGTCGTGAATATCAAAAAGGGACAGTTTCTCGCTCCTTGGGATATGGGGCATGTGATTGAAAAAGTTGAGAGTGCTGGAAATAAAGACATATTGGTTACTGAAAGAGGCTCCTCCTTTGGCTATAATAACCTTGTTGCGGACATGAGAAGTCTGCTTGTTTTAAAGGAATATGGTCATCCTGTGATATTTGACGCTACGCATAGTGTGCAACTGCCTGGAGAGCAAGGCTCTCAGTCGGGCGGTCGTGCCGAGTGGGCGCCTTATTTGGCGCGTGCTGCGGTTGCGGTTGGTTGTGACGCAGTGTTTATGGAGACGCATCCGAATCCGGTGGAGGCGAAGTCGGATAGTGCGACCATGCTGCCTTTCGGGGAGTTGCGTGAGGTATGGAATCAATTGAGGGCTATAGATAATGTGGTGTCCTAAGCGACTTTGGCTTATTACGGGGGTCGGACTACTGGTCCTGAGCGCCCACACTGCATCTGCACAGGGAGCTGGGTTCAAGTATAAGGCGAGTGATCGGGAAGGGAATACGAAGTACCTGATCACTGCGACGAAGGCCACGCCGAGTCCAACTGGTGTGATGACCCTTCAGAATGCGCGTTTGGAGGTGTATGGTGACGGCAAAGTCGAGAGCACGATTACGGCAGCGAGTTGTGACTATGACCGAGGCAATCATAAGTTGAATGCCACGGGTGATGTATTGATTGTGAGAGAAGGTGTTCGGATTTCGGGGCAAGGACTTACGTGGGACGATGAAACTAAACAAGTGATAATAAAAGACAAAGCCAAGGTTCAGATAGCGGACGGTAAGATTGTCCGGAAAAAACAGGCAAAGCCATAAAGGTCTAAGTCGGTGTTCTGAACGGTTGTTTTCGGGAGAATGTAGGGATGTTGAATATTTGTTTGGCGCGCGTGAGCGCGGGGATTGTTGTACTGGTGATGAGCGTACTGTTGTCGAGTTCCTGTTTAGCGCAGGCCGCGACGCCGAAGAAGGCTGGAAAAAGCGCGAAGAGCGACCTTGTGATTACCTCGGACACTCTGACCTATGACTATGAGAAAAAGTTTGCGATTTTTCAGGGTCACGTGGTTGTGTCGGATCCGACCATGAAGTTGATCGGTGACAAGATGACGGTCTATTTTGGGCTGGAGAATTCCATTGAGACGATTGTGGCGGTCGGGCATGTCGTTATTAAGCAAGTCGGTAAGACGGCGAAAGGTGACAAGGCGTCGTATAGCGCTGACCAGGAAGTGCTTGTATTGACCGGCGTGCCTGCAACGATTGCGTCAGCTAGTGGTACGGCGACTGGTAAGAAGATCACCTACTGGATTAATGAAGATCGTGTAGTGATCGACCGTGCGACAATGACTTTACCGAGCAAGGGGCAGACTAACATCTTGGGAACCAAATGAGTAACAACATGCTCATCCAAGCCGAGGGCTTGGCGAAAACTTACGGCCGTCGAGAGGTGGTTAAGGGTGTCGATCTACATATTGAGCGTGGTGAAATTGTTGGTTTATTGGGTCCCAACGGCGCGGGCAAGACCACGACGTTTTATATGATCATGGGTTTGGTGAAACCGACGCATGGATCTGTATCCTTTGAGGGTCGTGACGTGACCACGACGCCTATGTACAAGCGAGCTCGTCTCGGGATGGGCTATCTAGCCCAAGAGCCTTCGATCTTTCGCAAGCTGACAGTTGAGCAGAATGTGATGGCCATCCTAGAGACCTTGAAGATTCCTCGCCGAGTCCGAATTGATCGCCTTGATGAGCTTTTGGGGGCCTTAAACATCACGCATGTCCGCAAGCAAAAGGCGTTCACGCTCAGCGGTGGCGAGCGTCGTCGGCTAGAAATTACGCGTGCTATGGTGAATAACCCGTCGATGATCTTGCTGGACGAGCCGTTTAGTGGCGTGGACCCGATTGCCGTCGATGAAGTGCAGCAAATCATTCGTGATTTGAGAGGGATGGGCTTGGGTGTGTTGATCACGGATCACAGTGTGCGTGAAACCTTGCAGATTGTGGACCGAGCCTACTTGATGTGTGACGGGAGTGTCATGCGTCATGGTGATAGCGATTTTTTGATAAATGATCCCGTGAGCCGAGAGTTGTATCTTGGTCCACGCTTTGCGTTGTAACCCAAACAAGGAGAACCCAATGAGTATCATAGTTACACGTCGCGACCCGGAAATCCCGGCTGACATCGTTGCCTACGCCCAAGCGAAGGCTGAAAAAATGTTTGATGAATTCCAACGGGTTGAACATATTCATGTGATCCTAGATAGCCAGAATTTCTTGCATAAAGCCGAATTTGATGTTCAGGCGAAAGATCATGTGCGAATCGAAGCCGACCAGACGAATGAAGATTGGAAGATGGCTATTGATGATGCGCGTCGGAAGGCGACTCGTCAGCTGCGAAATTCCCGTGACAAACTTACGGATCACAGGTCTCGGGTTCGTACGGCTGATTTTGAACAGCAGGTTACTGCTGAGCAAGAAGACTGATTAGCACGATGTCGGATATAATCGGAGAACCTGTTCCTGTCACCGTGGGCGACTTTTTTGAGGCGGCGGAGGATTCGCAATCGCTGGAGTTGATCTCCGGCGAAAGCGGTCTGTCGCGCCCTGTGCAGGAAGCTGCGATTAATCGACCCGGCCTTGGTTTGACCGGTTTTTATCAATATTTTGCTTACAAGCGCCTGCAGGTGTTTGGTTTGGCCGAGAATGCGTATCTACAATCTCTGAGCACGGCGGATATGCGGTCGAGTCTTGAGCTGTTTTTCTCAGCAGAGGTTCCTTGTCTGGTACTGACACGTGGACGAAAGGTTGATCCTGAGATCACCCGGATTTCGGAAACGGTGAATATCCCTGTGTTTGGTTCCACGTCGATTACGCGGGACTTCGTCAACGGTTCGACAATCATTATGGAGAACCTGATGGCGCCGCGGGTCTCCGTATTGGGGACCATGGTGGAAATTTTGGGCATTGGAGTCATGATTGAGGGTCGCCCCGGAATTGGCAAAAGCGAGACGACGCTCGCGTTGGTCAAGCGGGGACATGCGCTGGTGTCGGATGATGTGACGGCGCTGCGTCTGGACTCAGCGGGCCATGTTGTCGGCTCATCATTGGATGCGACTCGGTTCCATATGGAGATCCGGGGCTTGGGCATTATCCATGTTCCGAGTCTTTTTGGGGTGGCGTCGGTTCGTCAGACCAAGCGTCTGGATATGATTATTACGCTCACTGACGACTTGGCTCGTTTCGAGCAAGATCGGTCGGGACAGACCCGTCAGACTAAGAAAGTGTTGGGCGTTGACGTCCCTCACGTGTATATTCCCGTTGCTGCCGGTCGCGATTTGGCGAACGTGGTCGAAGCGGCGGCTCTGGACCAGAAGCTACGGGCTTTGGGGCATGATGCTGCGAAAGAATTGGATGAGAAATTGATTTCAGCCATGAGCAAGGGGCAGGATGTAAGTGAGTGATTCTGATGGAGAACTCGGCGTGTTGAGTCGGGATATGACAATTTCGAACAAGTTGGGCATGCATGCTCGGCCCGCTGCTATGTTTGTTAAGACGGCGGCCTTGTATGATGCTGAGATCATGGTGAACAAGGGCGGGCATCTCGTATCTGGTAAGAGCATCATGGGGCTTATGACATTGGAGGCTTCTCCGGGGACCGTATTGACGGTGACCGCTGAAGGGTTTGATGCTAACGAGGCGTTGGATGCCATCCATGCGCTAATCACGGGTAACTTCAACGAAGATTAGCCAGCCATGCCCCATTCAGAGACAGCGAGTCAGGCAGAAGTGGTATTGCAGGGGATCGGAGTGGCTCCTGGTGTGGCTATTGGTCCCGTTTTTCTCTGGCAATCTGGTGATGACTACGTGGTTGAGCGGAGTCTTAGCGAGGGTGACACCTTTGCAGAAATTAATCGTTTTGAAGAAGCCCTTATTGAGACGAGACGTCAGCTTCTAGAGATCCAGTCTAGTCTTGGCCGCGAGCTACAGTCCGACAAAGACGCGAGTATTTTCGACGCGCACCTCCTCTTTTTGAACGACCGTGATCTCATTGAGGAGGTGTTGATCGCGATACAGAATGATCGAATTAACGCTGAAGCGGCATTGAAGAATGTCTCCCGCCGTTATATGGACACCTTGTTGGCTGTCGAAGATGATTATTTGAGAGAGCGAGTGGCGGATGTCAAAGACGTCATGCGTCGTATGATTCGTAATCTCAGCGGTGAGATCGTATCCATTTCTGACTCTCTGACGGACAAGTGTATTGTGTTGGCGAGTGACCTCGCGCCGTCTGACACGGCAGGTCTGCGGCGCGATACCGTATCTGGATTCGCGACGGACCTCGGTAGTCCGACCTCACATACTGCGGTGATGGCGCGTGCGCTGGAAATCCCAGCAGTGGTGGGCTTGCACGACGTATCGAAGCGACAGTGGACGAATGAGACCTTGTTGTTGGATGGCACCCGAGGGTTGTTGATTATAAATCCAACAAAAGAACGCTTGGATGAGTATGGGCACATTGTTGAAGAGCGTGAGGTGATTAGGTCGGGGCTTTCGAGTCTTAAAAATGAGCCTGCCGAGACGCGTGACGGGCATGCCATTGTGTTGTCTGCAAATATTGAGAGTGCGTCGGATGTGAAATCTGTTGAGCAGTACGGCGCTGAGGGCATCGGATTGTTCCGGTCTGAATATTTGTACCTTACCCACGAAGATTCTATGCCGTCGGAAGATGAGCAGGTAGCCGCTTATCGACATGTCGCTGAAGCGCTGGCGCCGGCGCCGGTAATTATTAGGACCTTGGACTTGGGCGGGGACAAATTTGCTTCCGCCATCGCTTTACCGACAGAGATGAACCCATTTTTGGGGTGTCGGGCCATACGGTTTTGTTTAAAGATGCCAAACTTGTTTAAGACGCAGTTGCGGGCCATTCTTCGCGCGAGTTCGTATGGAAACGTCAAAATCATGTATCCGATGATCACGCAGGTGGATGAAATTCTACAAGCGCAAGAGTTGTTGGTGGAAGCTATGGATGAGTTGGAGGCGGAAGGCATCGAGGTTGACCGCAATATTGAGGTCGGGGCGATGATTGAGACCCCGGCTGCTGCGATGATTTCTGACAGTCTCGCCAAGCATGTCAGCTTCTTTAGTTTAGGTACCAATGACCTTATTCAGTATACGCTAGCGGTGGATCGCGTGAATGAGTTAGTGGCCTACCTATACGAGCCGACACATCCGGCTATTCTGCGTTTGATCAAACAAACGATCGACTCTGGGCATAAAAACGGCATTTGGGTGGGGGTATGTGGGGAGATGGCGGGTGATCCCGTGATGACGCCCTTGTTATTGGGACTTGGGGTTGACGAGTTGAGTGCAACGCCGTCTGCGGTTCCGCTCATCAAGGACTCCATGCGCAAAGTCACGATGGAGGACGCTGAATCGCTGGCTCGCAAGGCGTTGAGCTCTGAGTCTGCGGGTGACGTGCTAGCGTTGGCTCGCCAACTTATTCGTGAAGTGGCGCCAGAGATTCTTGAACTCACCGACTAACCCTGCCGGTTAAGGCAGGGGCGGTGTTGGTGTGGGCTATTCGAGGACGGACATTCCCTTTTTGATGGATTTTGCACCGGAAGTCGCTGTGGCGTAAGAGAGTTTTTCTTTGACGCGAGTGATCTTGATGTCGCCCACTTTTTTGACATCCACATCAAGTGCTTCACCGGTATCGGGGTCGCGGATGATGGTTGCTGTTCCAACGCGGAATGTCTTGCCGACTGACACGCCTTCGCGGGTACCGCGGTTGATCATGATGGATCCCTTTGTGCTGGTCATCACGGTCCCTTCCCAGGGGATCCCTTCGAGCTGACCGACCAGGAATTTGACTGCTTCAGCAACCGCGTTCTCAGCTGCTTTGCCGACGTTGTCGCGTTTTTCTTTGCCGACGTTTCCGCGAAGTCCGCCTAAGCCGCTGCCGTGATAGCCGAGTTTCAGGCCACGACGTTTAGAGTTAGCTGTGATCTTCTTAGAGGCTTTGACTTGTCCAGTCGTCGAGTCGACGATGTAGATGGTCATATTGATTTCAGCTTCGCCGCCGCCACCCCCAATGGAGATGCCTTTGAAGCTAAGTCCACCACTGCTGCTTCCAGTTTCTTGTACGTGAGTGATTGAGCCACGGACCAATAGCTGGGCGGGTGTCATTTGACCGGTGACTGGCGCTTTTTTTCCACCGGCGGTGCGGCCGCTACTTGCGAGGTCTTGTTCGCGCATGGCGGCGTTTCGCATTTGATCATCGCCCAGTGTAATAAACCAACCTGACTGATTGAGAACATCCGTCATGATCGTCTTAAAGCCATTTCCAATATCCCAGCGACCGTGCCAGCCAGCTTCGTTTTTGAATTCCGTGACCATGATCGAGTACTTGAGGGCGCCTTCTGGCGGACCCGGAATATTGACGGCGTCATCTGCGCCGACGCTTGATTCATCGCCACCGCCTGTCGGTAGTGTGATGCATCCAGTTAGCAAAGTGAGTAGAGCTATTGCTCCCAAATAGTGCTTCATTTACAACCTCCTGTGTATCCAGTCTTTTGTGGTGGCCGATCGCCGCCCTCATCCCCCAAAGGTATGCTATAGGGGCGTTGGTGGGCAAGCGTAGAGCGATCGGTTTGGCTGCCAGTTAACGTTTCTTGTCGGTTGGAGATCCTAAAGGGGTGCCTATTGTAGTGCGCACAATGCTAGGCATGACTACACTTGTGCACACTTTTGGTCCGAGTTCGATTATGATGAAACACTCTTTTTTAGTCATAAGCCGTTTATTTTGGACGATATACGACAGTGGTGGGGATATGTGACTAGGAATTGGCCCTTTTATTGCTCTATGGGATTGTGCGTTAAACAGTTATGATGAGTGGCTTGTCGTAAGTGCGGGGTTTGGAGCTGTTATGAAGCAATGTTTTAATGGAGTGGGGTGTATGTCGCGACTAGTGATGGGCATGGTGATTTTGGTTTTGTTCGGCGTCCAGGATTTGTCTGCCGCGGAGGTGGATCAGACGACCAAGAACCTATACAGCGGAAATGCTCTTTTTAATCGTAAGATATATGCGTTAGCGATCACGGAGTACGATCGGTTTCTAAAGAGTCAGCCTCAGCATGTGAAGAAGGATGAGGCCATTCACGGTCTCGCCTTATGTTATTACTTGAGTCGCCGTTACAAAGAGGCGGAACCGAAGCTCCGGGCAGCGTTGCAAGGCAAGGTAGGTGACAAGGTTCAATTGCGAATGATGTTGGGCCAGACGTTGATGAAGCTTAAGCGCTCGACGGATGCGGAGAAGGAGTTTAAGACCGTTCTTTCGCAAAAAACGGCCAGCTCGTTTCATGCACAGGCTTTGTCGTACCTCGGATCGTTAACCTACGCGGATAAACGCTACCCTGAGACGATCGCCACAGCAGAACGTTTGTTAGGGATGGCGTCTGTATCCAAAAGTTTGATCATACGGGCACGTTATGATGGTGGTGTCTCGGCTTACCAGACGGGTGATTACAAAAAGACGGTTACATTTCTGGAACCTTTACCCGCGCTG
>CAXMRT010000322.1:0-8853 GCA_964196025.1 uncultured Gemmatimonadales bacterium
TCTTTCATTGTACGCACAAGCCAGCTCCATTGTTCCGCGGCGATCTCTGGCGCCCCGCCGGGTTCACGAACGAGATTGGACTCAATAACGATGAATAAGCTATTTTTATGTTCAAACGAATACCACGGTGGCCCAAAACGCTTCTTATACCAATTGATGGTGGTGGGCGTCGGCTTTATGGAGACATCATGATTACCCGCAACAGGATATATGGGGACGGTTAAGGTCTTCGCGACACGGTGATAGTCATCCGCCAGCTTATTGTGATGCGCCATCACTTCAGGCTTCAACCACTTGTCGGGATTGTTACTGGCATTGATCAAGTCACCACATACAATGAAGAAGTCCGGATCCAGCTGATTGATTCCATTCACGGTCTCCCGCCAATACGCATCGTCCTTCTGCTTCATGTAAAGTTGCGGGTCCGCACCCACAACATAAAACCACGGCCCAGAATCCTGGCGCAGAGTCATACACGAGCTACAAGACACCAACAACAGGGCGAATAACATCGAGCGAATACCATTCATACATACCTTTCCAAGACACACAATGCAGACTCTGTACGCTGCACCCAGCAAACCCAAGTGCCCTTCCAAACGCCCATCACCCTACTGAGCAGCGGCGGGTGAGCGAAGGAACTCCGCGATATTCCGCACCTCTTGAGCGCTTAGGCCCATATCTTTGGCAGGGATCATCAATGAGCGCTCTGGCTTCTTCATCGAAACGATTTCGGATTTTGGCAAGGCAACCTGCGCGCCGCCAAACACCTGAATTACAGTAATTTCATCGTCGACCATCAGAAAGCCTTCCAGCGTCTTTCCACCCTTGGTCTTAATCACTAACCCCTCGAAGCCGTGCGAGAGGTCAGCCGACGGGTCGACAATCGCCTTCACAATCACATCGATCCCGTTAGCACGACCGTAGGCCGATAGGTTGGGACCAAACTCAATCCCGTTGCTGCCAATTTTGTGGCACATGTAGCACTTGGCAACGGCCTTGACGCCCGCCTTGGCGTCACCCTTTAGTTTCACGATATCCTCAAGCGCCGGGAGCGTAGTCGCAGCTGCAATCGACGTCGGAACCATCGCATCAACAATAACCGTTGGGGCGCCATCGGTTTCTTGAAACCCACGCCACTCGTTCGACGCACGGTTACTCACCCACCACTTCGCCATCGCTCGCGATGCTTCAGGGCCGTTTTCCGACAGGACCTTCATAGCGGCCGCGGCCGCAGGCGAACGGATGAATGCCAGACCTGTCAGCATCCACACCTTCTGTTCCTCGCTACTCGCATCCGAGTGGATGTATTTTTTCATGTCATACACAGCACGCTCAGGATGGAGACGCCAAGCCAGTCCGGCAAACACTGGCGTCCACTGGGCCGGATCCTTGCCCAACTCTGCACGCAGAGCCTGATACATCGCATCCTCATGCCCAACCGCGCCAATTCCAAATGCTTCGAGATAGGAACGATCTGCGCCATCATAACCACGAGCAATATCCATTAAAATGTCGCGCGACTCGGTGAGTGGTCGGTCTCGCATTGCCAATGCCACTTCACGGCGCACCGCAGCACTCGAATCTTTGGCAAGCACGGCGGCATGTTTTAGCACATCACTGTCCGCGTGGCGTAGCGAGCGGAACGCCACGATGCGTGTTAGCGCATCTTCATCACGCAACAACTTGGCTACAGCTTTCGCCCCCTTGCTGCCTAACTGCGGAAGCAGCCAAGCCGCGCGCGCCTTGATATAGGGATTGGAATCCTTCAACAATTTCGACACAGGCTTGATAGATTTAGCCGCATCGGCCTTCAATTCCATAAACCCGATGTTACGCGTATTGACCGCGGGACTTCGCAGTGCCGTGATCGCGCCTTTCGACGAGCTGGAATCAAAATCAGGCACTTTCGACTTGAACCCCTTTGGCGCCACACGATAAATCGTCCCTAGCCCCTCTTTATCATGCGCGCCGTGTCCGCCCACACGTTTGTCGAACCAATCTGCAATATAGATGGCTCCGTCTGGCCCCACCGTTACATCAGACGGTCGAAACAGGATTTTCATCACCCCCGTGTTTCCGCGCTTAAAATCAGTTCCCGCGAATTCTTCTTTGGCATTCGTCGTCACAAAGTTGAAGCGCTCCAAGAGATACCCCGCGCCCTCGGCCTTCGGATAGTACCCAAACACAACATTTCGTGCGGGCTCACAACTCAGCAAGAGGCCTCGGAATTTTTCACCCAAGCCATCGCCTTCGTTATACGCAATCCCAGTCGGAGCCCCGCCCCCATATACGTCACCGGCTGGAATCACGCCAGGGTCATGCTGACGCCATTCCGCAATCTGTGTGGTCTGCCCAGGACGCTTGTCCCCTCGCCAGTTGCGCTTACCATCATTCGAATTCCAACCCAAATTACCGTATTCCATCAACCACGTGGTGCGCGCTGCCGGAGGATCATCATTGTCGTTGTTAAACACATCCCCGAATGACGTCACGGTCTGCTCATACGAGTTCCGGAAATTGAAGCCAATCACACGCAAGCCTGTTCCGTCTGGATTCATTCGAAAGGCCGTACCACCCACATAAACATGACCATCAGAGCTCGTCTGGCCAGCCCACTGTTTGCCCGCATAATGCGACCCAATCAAATAGCGAGATCCAGACCGATCCGTCACTCTGTGACCGCCAGCGTTCCCTGTGTTAAACACCCACTGGCCGCTCGGGCTCACGGTTACTGAATGTAGACTGTGATCATGATTGCGTCCTCCCCAGCCGGTCAGAAGAACCTCGCGCTTATCCACCTCTGGATTAAACACCGCATCCCGATCAACATCGGTATACACAATGAGGTCTGGAGGCTGAGACACAACAATGCGATTATCGATCACCGCAATGCCTAAAGGAGCTTGTAATGCCTTCTCCTGGACAAACACGTGCGATTTATCCGCCTTTCCGTCTCCATCCGTATCCGTAAGAACCACTATTTGGTCACCGCCCTCACGAAGTTTGAGTCTGCGATAGTTCATTCCTTCCGCCACCCAAACGCGGCCGTAGCGATCGACATCCATGTTTGTAGGGTTATGCAACAGCGGAGAGGTCGCCCATACCGTAATCTCCAATCCTTCCGGAACCGTAAATAACTCTACAGGCACACTCTGGGGGGCTTTTTCGCCAGGCTCGGCAAGAACAGCCAAACCCATCGTCGACCAAGCGGCCAAGACCAACAAACAGTTTCGTTGATTACATGCCTTCATTCGTATTTCTCCATTCTACCGTTAGGAAATAAGGTGTCGCCGCACAATGCACAGACCGTTATCCCAGACAGAGTAGAGAGTAGAAACCGCGCTTTCAACCAAAGAAATCACGGGGCGATACGATATCGCAGCAGGAGTTTGGTGAAAATTGCGGGCTAGAACCCGCCCATCACCCATACAAACAGGCAAAAAAAGACAGAGCCCATCATAAACATGACGAAGAGTTTTTGTGCCAGCGCATCCGGATCAGGGGTCTTTTCCATTAGGCGCCCAAGGCCTCTTGAAGGTCCCAACTAAACAAGTCCGCCGCTAGTCGACAACCTGCTGGGGTTGGAAAGACTTCCTCTCCCCAAGTAACCTTTAAAAAACGTCGCTGCTCCAACTCCTCCAATAAACAGGTCAAGCGGTTCTGCGTGAACCCGCTCGTCTCCAGCAGTCGGAAAAACCCAGCCGCTCGCCCGCCACCGGCCAAACGAACAATCATCTTCAAAAGTACCTCGTGCTGTAGCGTCAGAACCATCTTTACCTCCATATATCGATAACCACATCCTAATATCCGGTTATAGAATCGTCAAGGCCTCTCTCACTAATTTTACCATCGTGACCCGATATGGAAGAAGGGCACGACAATCTTGGACCTCCTCAGATTCTCCTGTGCAAAACCCCTCTGCACAGGTATAGAGAAAGTTGATCCGTTAAGTAGCTGAACCAAAAGGACCCTATTCATGCGTAAGCTCCTCTTTTTTCTATTCACCGTCGGTCTCACGTCGGTCGCCAACGCTGCAAAGCCAAACATTGTATTCATTCTCGCCGACGACCTCGGTATCGGCGACCTCAGTTGCTATAATCCAGACTCGAAGATTCAAACCCCGCACATGGATGCCCTCGCTAAAGCCGGCATTCGTTTCACAGATGCACACAGCAATTCCTCCGTATGTACTCCCACCCGCTACGGCATCCTCACGGGTCGCTACTGCTGGCGCAGCAAACTCGGAACGGGCGTCACCTGGGGTGCGTCTCCAAGCATCATCCCTGAATCACGGGCCACCGTCGCATCCTTCCTAAAGTCACATGGCTACAACACCGGCTGTGTCGGAAAGTGGCACCTGGGACTTGGCTGGGTGAAAGAGAACAACAAGATCCAATACGACCAACCCATCACCCTTGGACCCAATCAACTCGGGTTCGATTATTTTTTCGGAATACCCGCCTCGCTCGATATGCAGGACTATGTCTACATCGAGAACGACAAGGTCCTCGACCTACCCACTGAAAAATTTGAAGGCAAACGCGGACAAGGCATGATTCGGCGCGGCATGGCATTCCCGGGTTTCGACGAAACAAACGTTCTCCCAGACTTCACCACCAAAGCCGTCGCCTTCCTAGAACGCCAATCGACCGACACCCCGTTCTTTCTCTATTTCCCTCTCGCCTCTCCACACACCCCAGTGGTCCCCACGGCCGCCTTTAAAGGAAAAAGTGAAGCCGGCATCTATGGCGACTTCGTAATGGCAACCGATTGGGCCATGGGTCAAGTCGTCGCAACGCTAAAGAAGAAAAATCTCTTAGACAACACGCTGATCATTGTCACCAGCGACAACGGGTCCTCTCCTCACGGTTATCCACTCGCAGCTGAAAAAGAACATCAACATAACACCAGTTATATCTATAAAGGCCGTAAGTCTCATACCTATGAGGGCGGACACCGAGTCCCATTCATTGCCCACTGGCCCAAGACAATCAAAAAGGCATCGGTCTCCGACGCGATCGTCTGCACAACGGACCTGTTCAAGACCGCAGCCGCTATCTTAGGTCAAGCACTCCCAGATACGGCTGCCGAAGACAGTGTTAGTTTTCTGAGCGTACTTAGGGATAAGCCCGAAGGACTCCGTGAATCAGTCGTTCACCACTCGCTCAACGGCACCTTCTGCCTGCGGGACGGAAAATGGAAAGCCATCTTCGGCCCCGGACAAGGCGGCTTCAGAGATATCAAGGAACCGATATCGAAGAATCCAATCCAACTCTACGATCTCGAAGCGGATATCGGCGAAACCACAGACCTCGCAAATGATCATCCAGAAACCATCCAACGGATGAAAAAACAACTACTTCAACTAGTCGCAGACGGACGAAGCACCCCAGGAAACAACCAGCCAAACGATCGCATCATCAACATTAAGAAATAACCGCTATCAAAATACATCACGGCTAAACACGGCGTGTGTGCTACTCTCGACATCATGGCCACACCCTCACCAGGGACGAACGAGGAACATGACGGTTGAAAGGATACACTCATAAATGAAAACCCTGCTCTCGACGCTCCTGCTGTCCACGCTTCTCGTCGGTTGCGGCAAGCGGGAAACTTCCACCCCAGCCCCCGCATCATCGCAAACGGAGATCCTAACACCCGAGACACTGCGAGCGGAAATCGCAGCCCTCCATCCACTTGTCGAGCGATCCTTGGTGGTCCGAAGCGAGATGCTCCGCGTTGTCCAAGAACTCAAATTGCTCCCCAGCGACACCCCCCTTTCGAGCACACAGCTGATGGTCCTGAAAGAAGGGTCATCCATCTATCTAGATCTCAGAGGGGCACTCTACTCGTTTGTCTATGCTCACGAAGCACTGCTCTACGCCGATGACGCCACCTCACTGGATCCGGCACTCCGACTAAAAGCAGTCATGCTCTCCACGGCTGCTGCTCTGACTCTCTACGACAACTACCTGCTCGCAATAACGGTCTTCGAAGAAGACGACCGGCTGCGTCGCCTGCTAAACGATCCCGACTCCGGATTCGGGATCGATGCAAACAAGCTCGACGAAATCACCCTCTCGGCCCAATCCATTGAAAAACGCCACCGTCTCCGAACCGCACTCACATTTTGCGAGGCTCGACTCGACTTCTCGGCCGTCGCTAGCCGACGTACACAGGTCGACCCCGACACCCTTTATCTCGCCACACTGATCGCCCGCAGCCCCTCATACAACTTCGCCAAGAGAATCGAATCCAGCGCGATCGCGATAAAAAAATTCGAGTTCATGGGGCGTGCCAGTCGCGATTTTTTCGCAGAAGTCAAAGACGAAGGCATCAATCTCATCAGCTTGATATTCGGCAACACCGTCGGCCTCTACGCCGACCGCGAAGGCAAACTCTACAACAATCCATCAGTAACAGATTCCATTGCCAGCCAGCTCAGACCACTCGATATCCTGCTAGAAAAAACGCCGTTCCGACTCACGGACCGATTCATCCCTGGCCACTTCGGCCACGTGGCCATCTGGCTAGGCACGGAAAAGGAGCTTCGAGACCTCGGCATCTGGGATCACCCCGTCGTGATACCCCATCACGCCCACTTGCGTTCCGACGGCACCACCACTCGCAACGGCCACTGCATCGTCGAAGCCCTACGCAGCGGAGTTCAACTCTCCCCTCTTTCTCATTTTCTTAACGTGGATGACTTTGCGATCATCCGACCCACTACTCTCGACACCCCCGAACTCCAACGGGAGGCCTTACTAATGGCGTTTCGACAAATCGGAAAAGACTATGACTTCAATTTCGACATCAACACAACCGACAAGATCGTCTGCTCGGAACTCGCCTACATTTCCTTCCCCAGCATCGACTGGCCCAGCGAAGCCACTCTCGGCCGCCACACCATGTGCCCCGATCACGTTGCCCGACAAGCCTATACCGGCAACCCACTGAAACTCGTCATGTTCTATCACGATGGCGTTTCAGTGCCCCATGACAAGCAGACGTCGCTCATGCGCACCTTAATCGGAACACCGTAGGCAGCCAACAGGCGTCCGGGGCGAGTAGCGAGCTGATCGCTACTTAAGCGTGACAAGGTACTCGATCAGGTCACGCATTTCCGCTTTGCTTAGAATCGCGCCCATCGGTGGCATCACAGACGCCCGTTCCTCACTCGCGATATCCGAACGCTTGAGAACCCGCTCCTTCCCGTCCGCAGATTTCAGGGTATAGGTCGTGTCAGTCTCTTTGACTAGGGTCCCCGACACGGACTCCTTCTTCTTTGTCGTCGCAATCAACAATCCAAATCCTGCCGCCAAGGTCGCCCCAGGATCAACGAGCGACTCAAGGAGTTGCTCCCGAGAGAGACGGCTAGCGATGGTCGACAAATCAGGCCCCAAGATTCCTCCTGAGCCTTTTATGGTGTGACATCGAATACACTGCGCGGCTGGATGCCCCATTGCGAGCTTCTCTCCGGACTCTCGCTTACCACCGAACAGAGTGGGCTCAAAAGGTCCGGTCACTCCGTTTTTCGCTAGCCGCGCCTCATACGCAGTAACGCCGGACTTGAGACCCGGTCGTTTAGCCGCAGCCTCCAACACGTCCAGCGCGAGGTCGGGGTCCAGCTTCCCGTTAACCAAGGTCTCCAACCATTTACCCAACATGGCCTCGGCTTCTTTCTCTGTCGATTCGGCTAGATTGATAAATGCCGCACGCTTCTCCTCGATGGATCCCGAGGCAAGCGCCCGACGGGCGATTTCAATAGTCGACTTGCCCGCATAGCGTCCATACTTCTGGGCGACCGCCCGCAGAGTCTTGTCATGGCTCGCCAACGCTCGCTTCACATAAGAGCCCAGTTCTGGATCCCCCAACTTGTGCATGGTCTTCAACAACTCACCACGCAATTTGCCAGGCGCCGACTTCCCATCATACAAGGCATGTATCAGCGGCAATAGCTCGCGCGACTCCAACCTCTCGATCGCACGCGCCAAGACAACCATCACGTTCCCGGCCTCGCCCTCAGCAAGTTGTTTAGCGACACCGCCCAGAGCCTTCGCAGCCACCGCAGGATCCCGCGGCGCATGAACCCTATGCCGACCCTCAACCGCATCGAGTACCGGCGGTTGTGGCCATAGAGCGAGACACGCTAATGCGGTCGTTCGCATCGCTTCGGGCGCCGCTGTGTTCGCCGCATAGGCAGCCAAACGCTGAGAATCCTCTGGACGCCCGACTCTGAAGTTCGCGTTGATCGCGCGACGCAAGAACGGTTCACCCTCTACATCTTGACGCTGCAAGGCCTCAGCCAAGGCCGGAAGAGCTTCAGGGATCGACAAGTCATCATGAATCGCGCGCGCCGCCTCCGTGACGATAAAAGGATCGGAATCTTTTAGAAACGCTGACACCCCTGGATCCAACTGACGACGCAAGGCGAGGAGAGCAACCAAACGTGCAGAGCGAGAACGGTGCGACGACACCGCCGTCAAGTCCACCACCGACGCGGTACTCAAACCCATCACGATCCCGTGACGCAAATAAGCGTCCTTATCATTGTTCACAATCGCCGCACTAAGCAAGGGCGCGAAAGAGGCCCCCACCTTAAGTTTTCCCAAGGCGATCGCGGCCAAGCTGCGTACTCGAATCTCGGGATCTTTCAGCAAGGCGATCACCTCGTCCGCAGCCCCAACAGCACCCGCATCGCCGAGCACGACCGCAAGCTGCGCTCGAACCTCGGCATCCGCATCCGAACAATATTTCACGAGAGCCGTCACCGAGTCCTTATCCACGCGCCCTAGCTGACCGATTCCCCAGATGCCATGCAAGCGAGCCAATCGCGCGTCCCGTTGC
>CAXMRT010000323.1:0-26330 GCA_964196025.1 uncultured Gemmatimonadales bacterium
CTCCTTGATGAGGGGATGCGCTCAGGTTGGTGTCCACTTTGTGAATTGTACACCGCACTCCCTGCGCCCAGCGACGCGCTTGGTGGAGGAGTGTGAAGCGCTGGCGGCTGAAACCGGCGGGTCGATCACGATTGAGGAGGATCCGATGACCGCCGTTTCGGATGCGAATGTTATCTATTCCGATGTCTGGGTCTCCATGGGTGAAGAGGATGTGTTTAGAGAGCGGGTAGAGCTTCTTCGGCCGTACCAGATCAACATGGACCTGATGCGGGCGACGGGACATATCGACGACGGGCAAGTAATCTTTTTGCACTGCCTTCCGGCCTTCCACGATCGCAACACAGATTTTACGCATGAAATGGGCGCGCTTGAGGTAACAGATGACGTTTTTGAAGCCGAGTTCTCGAAAGTGTTTGATCTTGCTGAAAATCGAATGCACACCATCAAAGCGATCATGGTCGCAACCTTGCAATAGGCTGGAGCAGGATATGAAATCGACGCAGTCGTTACTCGGGGTCTCCTGGGAGAGTTTTCAAGGGATGTCGACCGCAGAGCAATCGGCCTGTTTGGACGATCATGACACGCCATATCATATTTTGATGTCGCAGCAATTTTCTCGTGAGCGTTTGGACGCGTTGGGGCACTTGGCGACCCGTATTCGAATTATTTCGAAAACTCGGGAGGGTAACCACTTTCTCAAAGGGTTGCTGTTTGATCGCCGGGCCATGCTTTACTTTACACAACCGAGTAGTCGTACGTTCCTCTCTTTTAGCGCGGCCTGCCAGATCCTCGGGTTGGAAACGGAGGAGGTTCGCGATACGGCCACGTCTAGTGAGGTGAAGGGGGAGACGCAGGAAGACTCTGTGCGCACGTTCAGCTCCTATTTTGATTTAATCATCATGCGGACACAGCTGGGTGGCTTGGCTGAAAAAATGGCATGGATGTTGTCCAACGCAGAGCGGCCGGTTCCGATCGTTAACGCGGGCTCTGGCGCCGATCAGCACCCGACTCAAGCATTGCTGGATATCTATACCTTGCAGCGTAGTTTCGAGGAGCAGGGCGGGATTGACGGCAAGCATGTCGTGTTCGTTGGCGACTTGGCTCGTGGGCGGACGGTCCGATCTCTCGCTTACCTATTGACCAGTTATGACAACGTGAAGCAGACGTTTGTTGCACCCCCCTCCTTGCAGATAGGGGACGACATTCGTGCGATGTTGACTGAGCGAGGTGTTGAGTTTGCGGATGCGGCGACATTGGATGAGGTTGTTGCGGATGCAGATGCGGTCTATATGACTCGGATTCAGGATGAGTGGGATACGGAAGAGACAACCTATGATCTTTCCGACTTCTGTTTCGGTCTGCCCCAGCTCGAGCGCTTGAAGAAAACGGCGGTCGTGATGCATCCTTTGCCTCGGCGCGAAGAGCTTTCGCCCGATATTGATCACGATCCGCGAGCCGTGTACTGGCGGCAAATGCGCAACGGGATGTGGGTGCGAGCGGCTTTGATTGCGACCATCTTCAAGTGTGAGCCTGAAATTTTGGCCTACCATGACTAGGTCTCAGCTTGTTGGGTCGGTCTTCCTGTGGTGCATTCCCTTTATGGTCGTTGGGCAGAGCTCCGTTAGTGTTGAAGCTCCTGGTTATCAGGACTATGGATTTTTCTATTCGAAAGACACCTGGATCGATGGTGCTGAACGGACTCGCGGCTTGGGACCCGTGTATGAACGTCGCGTTTACCCAAACGGCAATGAATTTCTTGCGCTGCGTCCGTTCTTTTCTCGCGTAAAATCTGAGGAAAATAATCGTCAGCTTGACGAGTATCTCTGGCCCTTAGCCATGAGGAAAACATTCCGGGACGAAGTCCACTGGCGTGTGTTGATTATCTTCGGTCATGACTTTGGGGATGAGGATAATCCTGCGACCGAAGAAGACTTGCGAACGCGGTTCTGGGCCTTTCCGTTCGTTATGACCGGGAAGGACGTAGAGGGCGACCGGTATTTTGGGGTGTTTCCACTTGGTGGCCATCTCAAGGAATTTCTTGGAAAGGATGAGATCACATTTGTTCTGTTCCCTTTGTATAACCGCTACACGGTCAACGACCTCGTGACGCGAGATGTGTTGTGGCCGTTTGTGTCTTGGACAACAGGCGGTCCCGGACGTCATTTTCGCGTGCTGCCTTTTTATGGTGAGCATTCTGAACCTGGGGTCTTCAAGAAGCGGACCGTGATGTGGCCATTGTTTATGTCGAGTCAGTATACCGGTAAAGGGGCCAAAGGGTCAGGTTGGGTTCTGTTTCCTTTGGCTGGCCATACCAAGTTGGACAACCAGGAATCCTTCATGCTTTTCCCGCCTTTCTTTCGGTGGTCGGTTCATGAGGACCGGACGCTTTGGTATCTGCCATGGCCGTTTATTCAGATAGAAAAAGGGCCCGTAAACCGAGTTGTGATCTGGCCACTATACGGTCATAAGCGGACGGAGGTCCTGAGCCGTACGTGGTGGCTATGGCCGATTTACTCTCACGAAAAGCTTACCCGTGTTAATACCGTTGTGGAGCGGCGGTTTATTGTGCCCTTCTTTTATGTGGAAAATCGGTGGGCACGAGATGCTGACGGCCACCGGACTGACTTAGAAGCGCAATCCACCAAGGTCTGGCCGTTGCTATACCGTCACGAGGAGTCTGGGTTGGATGAGCTGCGGCTACTTGATCTGTGGCCCTTCAAGCGTACCGCAGGTATTGAAAAAAACCTTTCGCCTTTCTGGAGTGTCTATACAGTACAGAAAAAGGGATCGCAGCGAGAAGATTCCCTGTTCTTTGGTCTATATCGGCGAAAACGAGAATCTGCGACGGTGTCGCGAAGCTCCTTGTTCCCCTTGTTTGACCGCGAGAAAGACGGGGCCCGTAAGCGTTTGTCGTTCTTAAAGGGCTTGGTAGAGATCGAGAACGAGGGCGATGACCGCCGTTACCGCCTGTTGTATGTATTGCGTTTTGGAAAGAGAGAGACGAACTGATGCCTGATAAGGTACATAGTGAACACATTTCGATGGGGTTTTTCGCGTGGGTCGGAACTGCGTCTCTCCGGATTTTGCGGATCGTAGGCGAGTCGATGATGGTCACGTTCGAGGCGTTCTCCTACATGCGTTATCTCCTCACTTCCCGGCGAGCTCGGGCTGAGACCGTTCGACTCATGTATGAAATGGGGATTTGCAGCCTCGGAGTCATCACCATTGTGGCCGCGTTCACCGGTATGATTCTCGCCTTGCAGACGGGGATCGAGCTTCAGAAGTTTAACCAAGAAAAGTTGGTCGGTGCGGCTGTACTCGTCTCGATGTTGCGCGAAATGGGACCGTTCATGACCGGCCTGATTTTAGCTGCGAGTGTGGGCTCCGCGATTGCGGCGCAGTTGGGCACCATGGCGGTTTCTGAAGAAGTGGCAGCGCTTGAAGTCATGTCGATTAATCCGGTGCGTTACCTCATTATGCCTCGTTTGGCGGCGATGATGTTTGTGACACCTCTATTGGCGCTCTATAGCTCAGCCCTCGGAGTAGGAGGTGGGGCGATTGTCGCCAATACAAAGTTGGGGCTCGGGTTTTATACCTATTTCGACTGGGCGCTGCGTTTTGCGGATACTAAAGATATGTGGGTGGGCGGTTTTAAGGCGTGGTTATTTGGTGTGTTGATCACCATGATTGCGTGTCAGGTGAGTTTGGCTGCACGAAACGGTGCAGTGGGCGTTGGCTTAGCCACTCGTCGCGCGGTGGTTGTGTCCTTCCTGGCTATTTTGATTGTAGGTTATTTTGTAACGAGCCTGTTTTACCAATGATAAAATTTGAACAAGTGACGACCTGCCTGAGCGGCCGGAATATTCTCGACGATATGAATCTTCATGTCAAAAAGGGCGAAACCCTCGTGGTGTTGGGTCCATCTGGGGCGGGTAAAAGCGTCACGCTCAAACATATTGTTGGCTTGATGCGGCCGGATTCCGGTCACCTGTTTATCGGCGACGATGACATCACTGTCGCCTTTGGTGACAACTTGGCTCGGATCCGCGACCGAATGGGATTCTTGTTTCAGGGTGGCGCCTTGTTGGCTTGGTTAAACGTAGGGGAGAATGTCGCGCTTCCGTTGCGGGAAAAAACACAGATGCGGGATGACGAGATTTTGGACTTGGTGCATGAGAAGCTCAGGTTGGTGGGGCTTGAAAATGATTTTGATAAATCGCCGTCGGAGATCTCGGGTGGGATGCGCAAGCGCGTGAGTCTTGCACGGGCCATCGTGATGACCCCTGAAGTGGTCCTGTATGATGAACCTACTTCGGGCTTGGATCCTGTCACCTCCCGTAAGATTGATGAATTGATTGATGATATGCGGGCGAAACTGGGGGTTACGAGCGTGGTCGTGACTCATGATTTACACAGTGCACTTTCGATTGGTACCCGCATCGCAATGCTGTACAATGGCAAAATTATTGAGCTTTCGACTCCGGAGGAATTGCTGGAGTCGGATGAACCTCGGGTTCGGGAGTTTCTTGACGCTCAGTATATTACAAAGACCGGACCCTGGGAGAGAGGTAGATAATGGCTAGTAATAATCATCCAAACCAACACATCATGGAAGTTTTGGTGGGCCTGTTCGCCACCGTCGTTTTCGCGGGCGTCTTTATGTTTACCGTGATCGTCGATCAAGAGATGGTGTTCTCCGACAAGCCCTACATTGTGGTCAAGTTTCAGGATGTGATGGGCTTACGTAAAGGTGACCACGTCGTGATTCGAGGGATGTCGATTGGCAAGGTGAAGGATCTGATCTTGGCGAACAATAGGGTGGAGGTTCATGCGGTTTTGGACCAACCCGTGGATCTTCGAGAAGACTACGAGATTACGATAGTACCGACCTCTATGTTGGGTGGACGTCAAATGGATGTTTTTGAGGGCGCTTCGGTGGTTGCGCATGAGGGACCGATTCTGGGTCTGACTCCGACCGCCTTAATGAAGGAGGCGACGGAGTTGATTCATCGAGTCCGCCAGAAAGTCGAAGAAGGGGGGATTATCGAGAACATCTCCCAAGTGTCCGGTGACCTGGCCGTGATTACCAAGGATCTTCGTGCGGGGAAGGGAACGATGGGGCGGCTACTGAAAGACGACTCGCTCTATGAGAGTATGAACGCGATTTCGACGCGCTTGAATGAAGGCAAGGGGACCTTGGGTAAGTTGTTACAGGATGACTCGGTGTATGCCAATCTCGACCAGATTTCTTCTGACCTACGGACGATCAGTTCGCGTCTCGCCGGTGGTAAGGGGACGATGGGGCGATTGTTGTCGGATGATGACCAGCTTTACAAAGACTTAAGTGCGACGGTTGCGAGTCTTAAACAGATTTCGGGTCAGATCGAAAAGAGTGAAGGCTCTTTGGGCCTATTGGTTAATGACGATCGGCTTTATGAGGAAGCGACTCAGGTGATGGGCGAAATCCGCGCAGCGGTTGATGACTTCCGCGAAACGGCCCCTGTCATTACCTTCAGCAGTATCTTGTTCGGCGTCTTTTAGACCGCCGCGAGACTTAGCTGCGGTAGTTGGGTGCTTCTTTCATGATTTTGACATCATGAGGATGTGCTTCAGCGAGTCCTGCAAGTGAGACGCGTACGAAGCGACCTCGTTGCTGTAGCTCTTCAATTGTTGGGCATCCGGAATATCCCATGGATGCGCGAAGCCCGCCGCAGAACTGTGTCATCACCTTGCGAACGCTGCCAGCAAAGGGAACGATGCCTTCGATACCTTCTGGAACCAGCTCGTCATCAGTGTGTCGGCTTTGGGAGTAACGGTCTTTGCTGCCTTGTCCTTCTTTCATCGCGGCGAGACTGCCCATGCCTCGATAGACCACATATTGCCGGCCTTGGTGGATGATCTTTTCGCCGGGACTTTCCTCTGTGCCTGCAAGGATGGAGCCCATCATGACCGTGTTGGCGCCAGCAGCGATTGCCTTAGGGATGTCTCCAGAGTGGCGAACTCCGCCGTCTGCAATGACGGGTATGGATCCGGCGAGTGCTTTCGCGACTTCATAAATAGCCGTGATTTGGGGAACACCCACGCCTGCGATCACGCGCGTGGTGCAAATGCTGCCGGGCCCGATACCCACCTTTACGGCGTCTGCGCCAGCGTCGCGTAGGGCGAGTGCGGCTTGGCCGGTGGCGATATTGCCGGCTATCACGTCGACGTCCGGGTAAGTCTTCTTTATCCACTTCGTGATATCTATGACGCCCTTGGTGTGGCCATGAGCGGTGTCGACGACGAGGACATCAATATCTTCGTTAACCAAGTGCTCTATGCGTTCTTCATCTTTCGGACCAACGGCGGCACCGGCTCGAAGACGGTACTTAGAGTCACGATTCACCCAGGGAACGGTTTCTTCTACGACATTGCTGACATCCGTGAAGCTGTAGAGCCCGGTTAGCTTGTCGCCGTTGACCAGGGGTAGTTTTCCGATTTTGTGGGTCTGCATGATTTTGTAGGCGTCTTGCAGAGTCGTGTCTTGTGGGGCGGTGATCAGGTCCTTCGTCATGATGTCGGCGACGGTTAGGTCGCTATCCTGGGCGAATTTTAGATCCGCAGAAGTCAGAACGCCTACCAACGCATTGTCTGCATTTAGGATGGGGAATCCGCTAAACGTGTATCCCTGTTCGTCTTTGATACCGAGGATATGGCTAAGCTTATCCGTATCCCTAAAGGTTACCGGTTTTCGGATCAGGCCGTGAAGGTGGTGTTTGACGTGGTTGACCGCGCGAGCTTGTTGGCTGGGGGTCAGATTCTTGTGGATAATGCCAATGCCGCCGAGGAGAGCCATTGCTGTGGCCATCGGGGCATCTGTCACTGTATCCATGGCGGCGCTCACGAAGGGGATGTTGAGCCGGATATTACGTGTGAGTTGAGAGCCGATATCCGAGGTTTCTGGTAGAAAGTCGGCGTATTGGGTGATCAGTGAGACATCGTCAAAAGTGAGTCCTTCGTAGGGGCAATGCATCATGAAGTCGTCGAGGTAGTCGTTCATCGGTAAAGTCCTTGTTTTGTGCACCTAGCGTGCGCTGTTGCCGAGGTATTTTGGCCAGCTTGTTTCGACCTGTCAAATCTTTATGGGTGTCGAACCCTACAATTTGGTCGGAAGAGGTGTTGCGGGGCCCACCCCTAAATATCTTGGTCAGTGCTAGGAGGCTGTGATATATAGGGATCCTATTATGAGTACAGTAAACATGGTAAAGCAAAGTGTTCAGGCCTGTCAGACGATCATTGGATCGCTTGAACAGCAGGCTGACGTCATTGCGTCGATTGCGGACCGCATGGTGGCGGTGCTCCAGTCGGGCGGAAAAGTGCTGTCGGCTGGGAATGGCGGCAGTGCGGCGGAGGCGATGCATCTGGCCGAAGAACTTGTTGGGCGTTATCGCGGCGACCGAGTGTCTTTGCCAGGGCTTTCCTTGGTGGCAGATTCGACTGCCCTGACCTGTATAGCCAATGACTATGGGTACGAGCGGGTGTTTAGTCGACAGATTGAAGGCTTGGGGCGTGCCGGGGACATGTTGGTGTTGTTTAGCACAAGCGGCAAGTCCGAGAACATGGTCCAGGCGGTTTTTGCGGGGACTGACGCAGGCATGATTACCGTCAATTTGCTGGGTGGTAGCGGTGGTTCGCTAGCCGGCAAGGGCGATTATGAGGTGATCGTGGACAGTGATGACTCTGCTCGGGTGCAAGAAGCGCATCAACTCATCATGCATATATTGCTAGAGGCTGTAGAGCAGGAGTACGCGTCATGAAAAGATGGGTGCTGATTGTGGCCTTGATTGGCTTGAGTGGTGCTGCGCACGGCCAGCTCAGGATCGGATTCAAAGTGGTTGAGCCGAATGTGCTCCGCTATGAACCGATTCGGATTCGGCTTCAGGTACAAAACGACACGGACGAGATGCTTTTTCTTGATGAGAAGGATAGTAACGCGCGTTTATATTTCCGGGTTACCTCGAAAAATGGCGGGGCTGTTCGGCGACGGGACAAGCGACGGATTAGTCCGCGGGTGCTTGTTCGTCCCGGTGTACGCAAGGAATTTAAGATTAACCTGACGCCCTTGTTCGAATTGAGCAAAGAGGGACGATACTTGGTGACGGGTTATATCGAGTGGGGGGAGACGACGTATGCGACGGACCCTGTCGTGATCGATGTGTCGCCCGGGCTTGAGATTTCGACCCAGACGAAGACCGTGCCTGGCTATCGGGATCGTCGTCGGGAATATTCGCTCCGGTACTGGCATCGAAATGGCGAGCAGTTGCTGTTTCTCAGCGTGGACGATCTCTCCACAGGAGCGAATTACGGGGTGTTTCCGCTAGGGCCGTTCATGCGTTTGCGGGGTGCTGATCCTGTGGTTTCCTTCGGTGTCGAGGGCGATGTTTCCATCAAGCATCAACTGGGAGCGCGCGTGTTTGTGACCACGTACCTGGAATCGGTCGTGGATGGCGTGAGGTATATCAAACAAGAGTATCATGACGAAAAAGGGAAGCCATTGAAACCGGGTGACGTCGTTGAGGACACACGGCCTACAGGTGCCGAGCGTGATGCCGCGCGTGCAAAAGAGAGCACTCCGGTAGAAAAGTAGACCTTGCACTGTTTAGGGTTGATTTTTTCTCTCAATTTGCCATTTTTGAGGGCCGTTTTGCATACGCACCCGTGGTGAAATTGGTATACACGCATGGTTCAGGTCCATGTGGCCATTGCGGCCGTGGAGGTTCGAGTCCTCTCGGGTGCACCATTTCTAAAAGTGAGTAGATGATTATGAAAGTTTATATAAACGGCAAACTACGTCCAGAGCGTGATGCTAAAGTGTCGGTTTTCGACCACGGTCTCTTATATGGAGATGGCGTGTTCGAAGGGATTCGTGTTTACGACGGAAACGTCTTCAAGCTCGATGACCATATTGCGCGGCTGTTTCGGTCGGCCAAGGCGATTGCCTTGGAGATACCCATGACTCCAGCTGGCGTGGCCAAAGCAGTGATCAAGACCTGTAAAGCCAACGGGATCAAGAGCGGCTACGTGCGCCTATTGATTACGCGTGGGGTGGGTACTCTGGGCTTAAATCCGTATTTGTGTGATAAGCCGCAGATCATCATCATTGCCGCTACGATTCAGCTTTACCCAGCCAGGTTATACAAAGAGGGGATGCCGATCGTGACAGTAGGGACGGTTCGCAATCATCCTGAGGCGATCAACCCGAATATCAAGAGCTTGAACTATCTCAACAACATTTTGGCCAAGATCGAGGCGATCAACGCGGGCGTGATGGAGGCGATCATGCTGAATTCGGCAGGGTATGTGGCTGAAGCCACAGGAGATAACGTCTTTACCGTGTCTGGTCAGACCTTGAACACTCCGCCACCTAGCGAAGGGGCTTTGGCTGGCATTACGCGTGCGGTTGTCATGGAACTAGCGCAAGAACGAGGATATGAGGTTCGAGAGGAACGGATGAGCCGTTATGATCTGTACAATGCTGACGAGGTGTTCCTTACAGGAACTGCTGCTGAAGTGATCGGGATCATTGATATCGACAAGCGTAGCATCGGCGAAGGTGTGCCGGGGCCTGTGACTCGAGAGTTAGCAAAGGCGTTCCGAAAACGTGCGAAGATTGACGGGACTTCTCTCACATAGGGGCGTTAATGAAGTGTGAAGTCTGTGGTGAGGTAGGGGCGACGGTTCAGTTGACCCAAGTGGTGGACGGAGAGGTCAAAAAATGGCAGCTCTGCGAAACCTGTGCATCTCAGGAGGGGTTTAACGTTCAAGAACCTATTTCGTTGACGGATATCCTGTTTGGAATGGGTGGAGAGCCGGACTCCGTCTCGGACGGCGAGAAAGTGTGTTCGACCTGCCATCTCCAGCGCAGCGATTTTACGAAAACGTCTCGATTGGGTTGTCAGGAGTGTTATTCCCTGTTTTCCAAAGAGCTGGCTCCTTTGCTTAACGCGATGCATAAAGGTGACCGCCATGTAGGTAAGGTGCCACGCTGCGAGCAAATGTCGGCAGAAATTGCAGCCTTACAGTCGGACCTGCAGGATGCGATCAACGAGCAGCATTTCGAGGAAGCGGCCCGTCTGCGAGATGAAATCGAGATTCTTTCGCCAGGCGATGTGTCGGCTCAAGCACGCTCTGGGGAGGACGTCGATGAGGCTTGATGACCTTCTAGAGCAGACAGGATCTTGGTTATCCTCTGATTTCAGCACGGGTTGTGTCATCAGTAGCCGTGTCCGTTTGGCGCGAAATATCAAGGGATCGGTTTTTCCTGGATGGGCGTCGGACGAGGACAGTTTGGAATTGTGTGAGACCTTGCGACCTCTTTTAATGGGCTTACCCTCGTTAAAAGACTCCTTGTTCATGGATATGGACACGATAGAGCCCATGGATAAGCAGGTGTTAATGGAGCGCCATTTGATTAGTAGTGAGTTGGCTGAAAAGGGTGCGGGTAGTGGCTTAGTGGTGTCGCCGGATGAGACTTGCTCGGCGATGATCAATGAGGAGGATCATTTGCGGCTGCAGGTGATTTCGCCCGGAATCGATCTTGGATCCTTGCTGGAAGTGATTGACCGCTTTGATTCTGAGCTAGAGTCGGTCGTCGATTTCGCCTATTCGCCTCGCCTGGGATACTTGACGTCCTGCCCTTCGAACGTGGGGACGGGGCTTCGGGCCAGTGTTATGCTGCATTTACCCGGCCTGAGGCTCTTGGATGAAGTGGACCCGATTGTGCGGGGATTGAATAAGATCGGTTTGACCGTGCGCGGACTGCTTGGGGAAGGGACTGAACCGTCGGGTGATATGTACCAGATATCGAACCAGATGACCTTAGGCGAGTCAGAGTCGACTATCATTCGCCGATTGCACCATTTAGTGACAGAAGTGACCGGGCACGAGAAGAATGCACGTCAGCGGGTTCTCGAGTCTCGTGAGGCAATGGTCAGGGATTTTGTGGGACGTTCCTTTGGGATTCTGACTCACGCTTATACGCTGTCGTCGAAAGAGGCACTGGATCTCTTGTCAGGCTTGCGCCTAGGGGTGGAGTTTCGTATGATAGGGGAGATCGAAACGCGTACGTTAAATGAGCTCCTGTTATTGACTCAACCGGGACATTTGCAGAAAATTGAACAGACGCTACTTGGCCCGGAAGAACGGGACTGTGCCAGGGCTAGGATCATTCGTGAAAAATTGAAAGACGCAGTGATAGAAAGGTAGATATGCCCAACTTTAGTAATTTTACTCCTCGCGCCCAGCAGGTCATACAGCTGGCGAAAAAAGAAGCCGACCGTTTTAATCACCCCTACGTAGGGACTGAGCATATTCTGCTTGGCCTGATTGCATTGGGTGAGGGAGTTGCTGTCAACGTCCTCGAGCGGATGGATGTTGAGATCGACACGGTTCGCGTCGAAGTAGAGAAGGCTGTGGGACAAGGTCCTGAGACCAAGCAAGCGGGCAATGTCCCGTTTACGCCTCGCTCTAAGAAAGTCTTGCAGTTGGCTCAGTCGGAAGCGCGTGCGCTCAGTCATAGCTACGTGGGGACGGAGCATATCCTTCTCGGTCTGTTGCGTGAAGGAGAAGGGGTTGCCGCTCAAGTGATGCGCAATCTTGATATCGATCTCGATACCTGTCGTCAGGAAGTGATGAAGGAGTTGGATCCGAATTTCGATTCTCCAGAGGAGGAAGAGATTCTTCCACAGAAGCAGGGGAAGCAAGCTGCTGCGGGTGGCAAAATGCCTGCGTTGAATTCCTTTGGCCGCGACCTTACGGAGATGGCTGAAGCCGACGAGTTGGATCCGGTCATCGGCCGCGAAAGTGAGCTGGAACGCGTTATTCAGATTTTGTGTCGGCGTACAAAGAACAACCCGGTTCTGTTGGGCGAAGCCGGTGTTGGTAAAACGGCGGTGGTCGAGGGCTTGGCCCAGGCGATCATCCACGGCGACGTTCCGGAGATTATGCGCGGTAAGCGCGTGGTGACGTTGGACCTTGCCTTAATGATTGCGGGCACGAAGTACCGTGGCCAGTTTGAAGAGCGCATCAAGGCGGTGTTAGACGAAATTCGACGTAACCGGAGTGTGATCCTCTTTATTGATGAGTTGCACACGATCGTAGGGGCGGGTTCTGCCGAGGGGGCGATGGATGTGTCGAATATCATCAAGCCTGCTTTGAGTCGTGGAGAGTTGCAGTGTATTGGTGCAACGACGCTGAATGAATATCGTAAGTTCATTGAAAAGGATTCTGCGCTTGAGCGTCGATTCCAGTCAGTGACTGTGGACGAGCCGTCGGTCGACAATACATTCGCGATCCTCAAGGGGATCCGTTCGAAGTACGAAGAGCATCATAAAGTGTCCTACACGGACGAGGCTCTCGAGGCGGCCGCGCGGATGTCTGATCGTTATATCACCGGACGCTTTCTGCCTGACAAGGCTATCGATATTATTGACGAAGCCGGTTCGCGTGCGCGGATTTCAGCGACAACGCGGTCTCCTGATTTGCGAGAACGCGAAACAGCGATTGACGAAATTAAGCTTGAGAAGGAAGAGGCCATTCGTGATCAGCGGTTCGAGGAAGCTGCTGAACTTCGGGACAAAGAGCGTTGCGAAAGAGAGGCCCTTGAAGAGGTTGTCCGTGACTGGCAGCGTGCGAACGAAGAGAAGAATGTCGTGATTGACGATATCGAGATTAAGGCGATCATCTCCAAGCAGACGGGCATTCCTCTGAACAAGATGGAAGGCCATGAGTTGCAACGTATGTTGGACATGGAGAAAGAGATTGCGGAGGTTGTGGTGGGACAAGATCTGGCTGTTACGACCATATCGAAGGCCCTGCGTCGTTCGCGTGCCGATCTGAAAGATCCGAATCGTCCGATTGGTTCGTTCGTCTTTTTGGGCCCCACTGGAGTCGGTAAGACCTTGCTGGCCAAGACTTTAGCGGAATTTATGTTTAACGATCCAGACTCTCTGATTCAGATCGATATGTCTGAATACATGGAGAAATTCACGGTTTCACGCTTGGTAGGATCGCCTCCTGGGTATGTGGGATATGACGAGGGTGGCCAGTTGACGGAGAAGGTGCGTCGTCGTCCTTACTCTGTCGTGCTTTTTGATGAGGTGGAGAAAGCGCATCCAGATGTGATGAACACTCTCTTGCAGATTCTCGAAGAGGGCAGGTTAACGGATAGCCTGGGTCGTCGCATTGACTTTAGAAATACGATCATCATTGTGACCTCCAACTTGGGTGCGAACCTGTTGAAGAAAAACGCAGGTCTAGGATTTACGAAGCAGTCGGATGATGCAGGCTACGATCGACTGAAGGCGATGATGATTGGTGAGGCAAAGCGAGTGTTTAAGCCCGAATTGATTAACCGCTTCGATGATATTATCGTCTTTCGTCAGCTGGACCGTGCGGATGTCGACTCCATCTTGGATGTCGAGCTTGGCAAGATTCAGAAGCGTCTCGAAAGTCGCGGGATCAAACTTGAGTTAAAGGCGACTGCTCGTGAATTCCTGCTCGAGAAAGGATTTGACGAAGCCCTGGGAGCACGGCCCTTGCGTCGTGCGGTTGAACATTTCTTAGAGGATCCTCTCGCTGAGGAGATCTTGCGTGGAACGGTGCAGAACAATGGTTTGATTCGCGTCACCTGCACGAAGGCGAAGGATGGCCTGAAGTTTAAACAGGCCGCCACTCCCGCCAGCAAGTCCTGAGCTTAGGTAGAAAAGGTAACCCTAGTGTTTGATTCCCTATCATCGTCGCTTCAACGCGTCTTCAAGAACCTGCGCGGCTACGGCACGCTCTCTGAGGAGAATGTCAAAGAGGCCATGCGCGAAGTTCGAATGGCCTTGCTTGAAGCCGATGTCAATTTTCAGGTTGCCAAAGACTTTACCAAGCGGGTGAGTGAGGCGTGTGCGGGGGAAGATGTCCTGGATAGTGTCACGCCCGGGCAGCAGGTCATCAAGCGGGTTCATGACGAGCTTGTCACTCTTTTAGGCGGCAGTCGGGCTGAATTGGAGCCCAAGGGTCGGCCGGCGGGTGTTATGATGATCGGCCTGCACGGGTCGGGTAAAACGACTACCTCCGCGAAGTTGGCTGCAAGGTGGAAAAAAGAAGAGAAGAACGTTCTTCTTGTTGCGTGTGACATTCGGCGGCCTGCCGCAGTGGAGCAGCTTACTGTTCTTGCCAATGAGATAGGCGTCGACGTTCTCGCCCCGCGGGAAGGTGAAACGGTTCCTCAGATCGGGAAGCGCGCGATCGAGCAGGCCAAGCGCGAGTGGCGTGACATTGTGATTTTCGATACCGGTGGACGTTTCCAGATCGACGATGAATTAGTTGAGGAGCTCAAGGATCTGCGTGCGGCGATTGATCCACAAGAGGTTCTACTGGTCGCCGACTCCGCCCTCGGACAGGAATCCGTGAATATCGCCGGGAGCTTTCATGAGGCGTTGTCCCTTACAGGGTTGATTCTCACCAAGCTCGACGGTGATGCACGGGGCGGGGCCGCTTTATCGATTCATGCCGTTACGGGGTGCCCAATCGTGCTGGTCGGTACGGGGGAGCATACGGAGGACCTTGAGGCCTTCCATGCCGATCGTATGGCATCGCGTATTTTGGGTATGGGCGATGTGATTTCCTTGGTTGAAAAAGCTGAACTGCTTATGGACGAGGATTCGGCTGCGCACATGCAAGATCGCATGAAGCGCAACAAATTTGATTTTGAGGATTTTCTCGCGCAGTTGCGCCAGATGAAGAAAATGGGGTCGATGCAGAGCATTATGAATATGCTGCCTGGCGGGAACCCTATGATGGATCAGATGAAGGGTGCGATGCAAGACGAGTCAAAGTCCTCCGAAATGGAGCGATATACACGTCAGGCTGAGGCCATCATCTGTAGTATGACGCTCAAGGAGCGTCAACGGCCCAAAGTGATCAATGCAAGCCGCCGAAAACGGATTGCTGCGGGTAGCGGTACTCAGGTGGCGGATGTGAATGATTTGCTGCGAAAATTTCAGCAAACACGTAAAATGATGAAGAAATTCGGCAAAATGATGCCTAAGATGATGCGGGGCGGCTGAGTCCGTTCCCGTGATAACTGCTGGCTGCGTCCGAAATATTCGGAAAGTGCTTGCCAGTAGGTGGGTAATTTGAAATATTGTCGCGTTTTTGTCTTGGAGGATAGATGAGTGTAAAAATTAGATTAAGACGTACAGGGGCCAAAAATAACCCCAGTTTTCGTGTTGTTGCTACTGAATCGACCAGTCCGCGTGATGGCCGGTTCATTGAGACTTTGGGGTGGTACGACCCGAAGCTTGAGGGCAAGAACTTTGAATTGAAATCAGATCGTATCGATCATTGGCTCAGCGAAGGTGCTGTAGTTTCTGGATCGGTGAAAAGTATTCTAAAACGCAATCGTCGGGCAGAAGCCGGACAGAGCGCGTGAGGAGCTTTGTAGTAGCGATAGGTCGGGCACTTGCTGATCACCCTGATGAGATTGCGGTTTCGGAATTACAGGGCAAGCGTACTGTGGTTTTGGAAATGCGGTGCCATCCGGATGACATGGGTCGTTTGATTGGGAAGAGTGGGCGTACGATAAACGCGATGCGCACGTTGCTAGAAACGATGGCAGCGAAGCAGAAGCAGAAATCGGTGCTCGAAGTTGTTGAATATGCTCGGAATGACGGACACTCTGAAAGTTGATGTCCTGACAATCTTCCCTTCGATGTTGAAGGGGTTTTTGGACGAGAGCATGTTGAAGAAGGCTGTTGAGCGCAACGCGGTTGTGTTCAACGTTGTGAATCTGCGAGATTTCGCAGAGGATCGCCATCGGACGACAGATGATCGACCCTTCGGCGGGGGACCAGGAATGGTCATGAAGCCGGAACCGATTTTTAGGGCAGTTGAGTCTGTTCGAACGGATGACTCGCATGTGGTGTTGTTGACACCTCAAGGAGAGCCGTTCAAGCAGGTCAAAGCGAGAGAGTTGTCAGGACGACAACATTTGATTTTTGTTTGTGGGCATTATGAAGGTGTGGACGAGAGAATCCGGACCGAGTTGATCGATGAGGAAATTTCGATCGGTGATTATGTGCTGACAAACGGTGTATTACCCGCTGCGGTGGTAGTAGATGCATGTGTGAGGTTGTTGCCTGGAGTTTTGGGTGGTGACGGAGCGACAGAAGAGGAGTCTTTTTCTGAGCAACTACTGGAATACCCGCACTATACGCGGCCAGCTGAGTATGCAGGTCTCGAAGTGCCGGCAGTGTTGCGGTCGGGTGACCATGAACGAATTGCACGATGGCGTGCGGAACAGTCTGAGATACGGACACGGGAACGTAGACCCGATTTGCTGAAGGGCGAGGTACAAAATGATTTCGAAACAGATTGATAAGATTCATCAGGACAACATGCGCACCGACGAGGGATTTGTTTATCCGGAAGTCGGCCAGCTCGTCAAAGTGCACGTGAAGATCAAAGAAGGCGGCAAAGAACGTGTTCAGATCTATACGGGTACTGTGATTGGTCGCAAAGGAACGGGATCTTCTGAAACATTCACTGTGCGTCGAATTTCTCATGGTGTTGGTGTTGAGCGTGTATTTCCGATTCATTCGCCCCACGTGGCAAAGATTGAAGTTGAGACGTCTGGTCACGCCCGCCGTGCCAAGCTCTACTTTTTGCGTAATAGAATTGGTAAGAAAGCCAAGCTTCGCGCAACCAAAAAGAAATAACCCCCGGTCTGCACGGTGCTTGAGTACGAGCGCGATGCATGGGCTGATGGACATCGACGCCTGGCAGGTGTGGATGAAGCGGGTCGTGGGCCTCTAGCAGGTCCGGTCGTTGCTGCGGCCTTAACCGCTGACCCCGATTTTCTAGAGTCAGAAATCGATGGCGTCTTGGCGACACTCACTGATTCGAAGAAGCTCAGCGAAAAACGTCGCGATGCCTTTTTCGACATACTTGATTCTGCACCCGCGGTGGAATTCGCGGTAGGGATCTGTTCGTCGAAGGAAGTCGACGACTTAAATATTCTGCGTGCGACTCATCTCGCCATGCGCCGAGCGGTGGAGGGGCTGTTGCCTCTGCCCGATCACGTCTTAGTGGATGGATTGCCTGTCGACGGACTTCCGGTGGCCTCAACCGCGATTGTGAAGGGCGATAGCAAGAGCCTGTTGATCGCCGCTGCGAGTATCATCGCCAAAGTCACACGAGATCAACTCATGCGGGAGCTTGATGTGGAGTATCCTGCCTATGGATTTGCTGGGCATAAAGGGTATGGAACCAAGGCGCACATGGCGGCCCTGTTGAAGATCGGCCCTTGTCCGGTGCATCGACTTTCATTTCGACCGGTCCGAGAGGCCGCACGCATCCATCCATCAGTGGGTAGAGGAGCATCCTAAGGAAGAGTGAACGCATGAAAATCAAGAACCCCTTTAAAGCAGTCGGGTTAGACAGCGGAAGTTGGGGGGAACGTGTGGCGGCAAGGTATGTCCGGAAGCAGCTAGGTTTTAAGATCCTCGGGCGTAACGTCCGGGTTGGCGACCATGATGAAGTCGATTTGATTTGTCGTGATCGGGATACCTTGGTTTTTGTTGAGGTGAAAACGCGGAGCTCCGAGCGGCATGGACGTCCGATGGATTCGGTAGATGCTCGAAAACGCAGGGCTCTGTCGCGTGCCGCGGTGCGCTATGTTAAGAAACTGAAGAATCCACGGGTGTATATCCGATTTGATGTAGTGGAGATTATTGGGAAATCGGACTTGGCCGAGGTTGAGCTTCACTATATCAACGACGCATTCCAGCTTGAGGGTGGATATGACTTTTATTGGTAAGGTCTAAGGGATCGGTGCTTGAGGGCTGTGCCCTTGACTCCACATCACGGAGTGCTTAGAGTGACTCTCATAACCCAAGGAGTGTGTGGATGATCTGTAAAATTCAACTATTCGCGGTCGGTATTCTCTTAGCGCTTTCGTCGTCGCCTAATGTGAGTGCGAAGACAGTGCTGTTGCATGAAAATTTAACACTTGAAGCGCAAGCCCTGATCCCTGCTCAAGTCAAAGTGAGCCTAACGATGCGCGACGGAAACTCGTTCGAAGGCCTGCTCGTGTCGGAGACGGATACGGCGGTGGTGGTTGACGTGAGTAGAGGGGGTGTGAAAAAGGAGCGGACGGTTCTCAAGTCGCAGCTGAGACGTTGGAAAAAAGCATCTATTGCAGATGTGTTCGCACGGAAGCTATTAAGCCTTCGCTTGAATCCACGCAGCCCGAACGCGGCGCAGGATTACGCGAAAGCGTTACGGCTTTGTAACGAATACCTGAGTAAGGCAAAATTGCACTCGGAAGGGCCGTCGATTATCACCATGCGGGACTCGCTTGAACTTGAGTTAAAGTTTATGAAATCGGGAAGCCAAAAAGGGGGTGATGAGTCGCTCCTACCGGTGGAGGCTGCAGTGGCTCGTTACAAGGCTTACGGCGATCAAATGCGAGCGCTTGAGCAGAGGTATTCGACGATTGAACGAGTGGAGTATGCGGGCAACGCGACTCACAAGGCCAATTATGAAGCGATCAAGACGCGTCAACGGACGGTTGCCCGCGAGTTGCCGATTACGATGCGCGATGTGATTCCTAAGCTGCATGCGAAAGGCAAATACGAAGACGCGGTCAAGTCGATACGCGCATTTTTGAATTTCTTTGCGCAGGCCGTGGTTACGGATGAAGCGCGACAAGGGACAGACTTTCAGTCGATTGAATTTGATTACATAGTTCGTATGGAAAAAGATTTGATGGAGAAATATGTAGCTGCTGGGAAGGGCAAGGCACCGCTTGCGGGTAAGACGCCTCCTAAGGGAATGGTGTATGTGCCCGGCGGGTTTTTCTTAATGGGGGGCAGTGACGCCTCGCCTAAGGACCTTGAATTCCCGATGCACTTTGTTTATGTAGCGCCGTTCTTCATTGATAAGTACGAGGTCAGCAATGAGGATTATCGTGAATTTGTTGAGTACATGAAGAAGAGTTCCGACTTTCGTATCCAGCATCCCGACACACCACCCTTAAAAGATTTTTCCGCAGAGGGCTGGGATGCAGGCGGGCTTGCGGGTCCGCGTCAACCGGTGGTTGGAGTGGATTGGTTTGATGCCTACGCGTATGCCAAGTGGAAAGGAAAGCGCTTACCCAGTGAAGCTGAATGGGAGAAGGCTGCACGAGGGATGGATACTCGCGAATTCCCTTGGGGCAACGATCCGGCCTCCACGCAGGTGGTAAATACGGAAGGTGGGCGTGGCTATTTACGCAAACAAATGAGAAAACAGATTCCCGCGCCGGAAAAGAAACGATTTGGGTCAGGGACCGTAAAACCGGATGCCGCGCATACAGTGCCCACCATCAAGGCCGCGACCTGGGATGTTGATGTCACGCTTCCGCCAGCTGCAGCCAGCCATGAGAACTTCGTGTGGAAGGTGAAGGTGCCGTCCGCCTATGGTGCTATGCATATGGGGGGCAATGTTGCGGAGTGGGTGCAGGATTACTATGAAGAAGATTATTACGTCCAATCGCCGCTTAAGAACCCAGTCGGACCGGAAATCCCGACAAAGGGTAAGTATCACATGTATCGAGGCGGTCACTATCTATCGCGTACGGATGCTGAAATCAAAACCTCTTGGCGAGGCGTCGCAAAGGATGCCCGTTTGATCAATGGACTTATGCCACGCAAGGGGACCCCTATTATTGGGTTTCGATGCGCAAAGTCGATCCAGCTGGCCAAGTGATTTCAGGTTCTTGACATGCGCGCACGGCCCTCGTATAGTGCCTGCCTTGATCAAAATCCGGGCGATTAGCTCAGTTGGCTAGAGCACCACCTTGACATGGTGGGGGTCACAGGTTCAAGTCCTGTATCGCCCACCAATAAACACCGCGTTCTGCGTGTTTATTGGTAGATGGATTCTTCGATTAACGTGATTCCTCCGTTGTATGGATGCCGCTCCTTAGTGCGGCATAACCCACCCACCCTATGGGGCCCCTCCCTCCGCCGGAGGGCACCTTTTATAGGGCTAGGAGGGCGGCGCCGGCTAGGAGGCAGTAGAAGCCGAAGTAGCGGAAGGTGTTGCTGCCTAGCATGCGGTTGAGTACCACGAGGGAGATGAAGCCGGTGACGGCGGCGATGCTTGCGCCGATTAGGATGTGACTGACGCTCAGGCTGCCCATTCCCATGTCTATTGCCTCGAGAGTTTTTACTGCGCTGGCGCCGGCGAGGGGGACGAGAGAGATCAAGAATGAAAACTCAGCGGCCTTCTTGGGTGAAACTCCGAGATGGCGGGCGGTGACGATGGTTGTGCCAGAGCGCGAGATGCCGGGGAGGATGGCGATGGATTGCAGGAGGCCGATTATCAGCGCGCGGCCCATTGTCATATCCTGATCATCACGCGTCTTCTTGAAGAGCGAGAGCAGCATAAAGCCCGTGACCATCAGGCAGCCGCCGATCAAGACGATGTTGTTGAGGATCTCGTCGAGGTATTGATTGGCGAATAAGCCAATGATGCATACCGGGATTGAGGCGATGACGACGTGAATGGCTTGGATGCGAACCGCAGCATCATTTTTCAAGACTCCCGTGATAAGTTCGAGGATACGGGTGCGATAGTAGATGATGATCGAGACGAGTGTACCGGTGTGAAGGAATACCTCTAGCCAACCAGCGGTGGCTTCCAGTTCCCAGAACTGTCGTCCGATGGCCAGGTGCCCTGAACTGCTGACGGGCAGCATTTCTGTCACGCCTTGAATGAGGGCGAGTAGGATGATGATAACGAGGGGTGACATAATCGGTGACTGAGCGCGCTGGCTAGATAATTTTAAAGCGGGGGAGGTCTTGGATATCGACCGCGCCTAGGAGTTTGTTGTCGGCACTGACGACAAGGACGTCGTCGATCTGGTGTTCGGTATAGAGGGTGAGTACATCAACGGCGAGTTGGTCCTCGCGGAGAGTGATGGGGCCGACGCTCATGGCTGTCGCAACGGTCGCGCTGAGGACACCGCCACTTGTTAGAAAGCGGCGGAGGTCGCCATCGGTGAAAATACCTGCGAGTGTGTCGTCAGCGTTGATGATTGCGGCTGCACCGGACTTGGCCGTGGTCATCGCGATCAGTGCGTCCTGAACGCTTGCATCGGTTGAGACGGACGCCACTTGTTCATCCGTGCGCATAATATCTGAGACGCGTTGAAGGAGCGTGCGACCGATGGCGCCGCCGGGGTGGAGGCGCGCGTAATCCTCTAGCTTGATGTCGCGTGCGTCGAGTAGGACCATTGCAATGGCATCGCCGAGCGCGAGTGCTGCGGTGGTGCTCGCCGTGGGTGCGATGTTAAAGGGGCATGCCTCTTGGTCGACCGTGATGTCTAGAATCGTGTCGCAAATTTCTGCCAGAGGGCTCCCCGATGCGGAGGTGAATCCTATGATCGGGATCTTGTTGCGTTTGAGCGTTGGGAGAAAGGTGAAGAACTCCTCGCTTGCCCCGCTGTACGAGATCACGATCAGTGTATCGCCTGGCTGGACGATGCCGATGTCGCCGTGGGCGGCTTGGCCGGGGTTTAGGACCACGCTAGTGGCGCCGGTGGATGCGAGGGTGGCGGAGATCTTCTCTGCGATAGGTAGGTTCTTGCCAATGCCCGTCACGACGATCTTGCCCTTGTTTTCTAGGCAGTTCAGCAGGAGGGTGATGGCTGAGTCAAAGGCAGAATCCAAGCGTCCTGAGAGCAGCTCAAGGCCTCTGATCTCGATTTGAATGACGTCTTTTGCGCGTGATAGATAATCCATAGGTCAAACTCGTGGTGGGATACTATCAGCGGCCCTATGCTTTGACAACCGCTTATGGGGGAAATGCCTTGTAATACACCCTTTTTTGGGCTTGCTTCCCGCGTCAAAGATCTGCATCTTACCCTGACTTCTTGAGAGGGGCTGAGTGCCTCTGTTGGGAGTGAAGCGTGTCTATTGAGTGACGTTTGACATAACCTTTTAGAGTGAGTTGAGGCCATGGCCACAGAGTTAGCATTTGTATTGATGAATCCGTCGACGATCACCAAGTCCCAAACCGGTGGTGTTATTGCGCGTTTGATTGGTCGCACGGGGTTGAATATCACCGCGTCCCGTATGTATGGTCCGAGCCAGGACTTGGCTGACAAAACTGCAGGCGTTATCCGCTCTAGCTCAGATGATCAGGGTGCTGAGTCGGAAGCCTTAGCCGCTTATGTCGAAACTCAGTATGGGCCGAAGGACGACGGGTCGCGTCGTCGTGTCATGTTGCTCTTGTTCGAGGGCGACGATGCGATCGCTAAAATTTCGGGTGCCGTGCATGCCGGACCGGGAAGTACCGTTCGCCGAACGTTTGGAGAAAATAGTCCGAACCATTTCGAACCAGCTGTCATCGCGGGTGCTTCGAAGAGTGAGACCGAAGCCATGTTGACCTTGTGGGCGAGCCATGCCGTATCGGATGGGGGAATCATCACCGACATGTGTGGCTTGGATAAGCCGGGGAACGAAGCGACCTTGTTGATGATCAAGCCGGAGAATTTTCGTGCGGCGAGTTTGCGTCCTGGAGCCATCATTGATTTGATGTCGAGTTCCGATCTGACGATTGTGGGTATGCAGCTCTTTCATATGAAGGTTAGTCAGGCCTTAGAATTTTATGGTCCCGTGCGCGATGTCCTGCGCGACAAGTTGCAGGGTGTCACCGCGAACATCACCAGTGAGGCGATGAGCGAGGTCATGCATGGCGAATTGACTGATGATCTCAAGGCTCGTGTTGGCGCTGTCTTGGGTCCGGCTTATGGAGATGTCATGTTTGAGGACATCATTGAGTTTATGACCGGATTTCGTCCGTCGGATCTTTCTGAAGACGAGCTTGATCAGAGCGAGACTACGTGTTTGGCGATGGTGTACATTGGCCCTGATGCCATTTCGACCGTGCGATCGCTCTTAGGTCCGACCGATTCTGCTAAAGCGGGGCCAGGGACCATTCGATTTGAATTTGGAACAGATATTATGGTGAATGCAGCGCATGCGTCCGACTCCGTCGACAACGCCAAGCGTGAAGTAGGGATTATTGGTGTAGCAGATGACACCATTTCTCCTTTAGTAAAAAAATACACCAGCTAGTATACAAGTCCTGACAGCAGTCAGGCATTGCAAATGGGCGTGTGGTGAAATGGTAGACACGCAAGATTTAGGATCTTGTGTCGCAAGACGTGTGGGTTCGACTCCCTCCACGCCCACCAGCCTTCGCCGAGGCTACGGCTGGCTGCGCCATTTCGCCGAGGCTACGGCTGGCGGCGCCGCGCTAGGCTGAAGTGCCACGCCGTAACTAGCAGCGAAGCCGGCAGGATAGAGCTATCAGTCTCTGGAACACTCTCCGATTGACGATGCGTAACTAAATGGATCGTAACCCCGCTCTTAGAGTCGAGACACCGGCCAAAATTTCGTTCTAAGGCTTTATTCGGGGCAACTATATCCCTAAGCTATCTATTGTAAAATATGCCGTGGCGAAGTGTCAGAATCTCCAAGCCTGCGTGCCTATTTCACATTGCGCGCCCGGTGTTAGTAAAGCGAAGCCTTAACGTCGAGCCAATCAATGATACATCACATAAAGAGAGGTCGTATGAGTCCACGTCTACTGATTGCAGTCCTTTTTTGCCTTTCGGTCCCATGTGTAACCCTTCACGCTGCTCCGGAAGGTATTGCCGGGCCCCTCGTCGGCGCTATCGAACCCGATCGGGTGAACTTATGGATGTTTGCTCCGTCCGAGTCCAAATGCCTCTATTCATACCATTCGGCTGATTCTGGTTCGGCCAATGGTGGCGAGGGGGAAATCGCCGTAGTGTCCAGTCCCGCTTCCGATGGTCTAGGACGTCCGTTCAAGACAACCGTCGAAGGGTTGTCGCCAGACACGCGCTATCGCTACGAAGTAACGGTGGATGGGAAATCCGACCCCGCTTGGGCTGGATCCTTTAAGACGGCCCCAGCAGCGGGAAAGCCCGCGGCCTTCAGGCTGGCGCTCACATCTTGCATGAAAATCGGGAAACCCTTGTCCTCCTGGTATCTCCTTCTCGCTCAGCAACCCGATATTCACCTCACGGTGGGCGACACGCATTACGCAGACACAACAGACCCGACGGTGCAGTTGAAGCACCACGTGGCCTACCGTCGCCAAGCGGAGTTCGCCACTGTGCTTCGGAATATCCCGACCTACGCGATTTGGGATGACCACGACTATGGCCCCAACAATTCCGATGGTACCGCGGAGGGGAAAGAGAAGTCGCTGGCGGGTTGGAAGCAAGCATGGGCAAATCCAACTCTTGGAACGCCAGACATCCCCGGTGCCTTCTTCAAATTCTCTCATGGCGATGTGGATTTCTTCATGGTCGACAGCCGCTACCACCGTTCCCCCGACGCGGCTCCAGATGACGACAAGAAACGCATGCTGGGCGACGCGCAATTCACATGGCTTCTAGACGGCCTCAAGAGTTCGAAAGCGCGCTTCAAAGTCATCGTCTCTGGCAGTACCCTTCACCACAGCAAGGTTGACGGTTGGCGGATCTACACATTCTCTCGCCACCGCCTCTTTGATGCCCTCAAAGAGCACCAACTCTCGGGAGTGATGTACATGTCGGGCGACGTTCATGAGTCCTACGTCCGGGAGCACCACGAGTCGGATCGCGTGGGTTACCCGCTAGTGGAAGTCATTTCCTCAGGTGTGGCCAATAGTAAAACGCGTAGCTTTGCTACTGTGGATTTCGACACCACTCGCAAAGACCCTAGTGTTCGAGTGCGCATTGTCTATGGCGACGGTACGGTCCGCTCTGACACAACCTGGAAGCTTTCGCAGTTGGACTCCAGGAAGTGAACTCTTCCTGGAAAGTGGGATCCCGTGCGGTCGTAATATTCGTCCGTAACAAGCTGTAACGAACGTTTGTCCGGCCGTCGCTAAAGCTATGGCCGACGAGCCCTTATTGACCCTTATGACCCCTTATAGTCCTTATGGGGAAGGGGAGTTCGCGAGAAAATTCAATTGGCGTGGGGTTGGCGTTTCCTTTAGGATCTTGTGTCGCAAGACGGATTCGACATAGCTCACCGCAGGCGTGTGGGTTTCCTCCTACGCTCCGCTTCGGCGGACAGGCTGACTCGCTCCACGCCCACCAGCTTCTTTATAATAAGCGGGTTATAAAGATTCTGGCTCTCTCCGGAGTATGCCGATGTTCACCGATGTTTGCCGACTTGCGCTCTCAGTAGCAGTTTAGTACCGGAAAGGTCTTCCCGCGCCAAGTCGAAGCCCCTGCAGGAGCGTTCTCTCAGATACAGACTGCATTTAAGTTACACTTCTCGGTGAAGACGAGGCAACTTGACATGACTTGACTGGGATGCGAAATTAAGCGCTTATTGGTCCTGTTTAGACAGAGATAAAAAGGAAATATAATGAAGAAAGTATGGTTATTGGCCACAATCTTGATTGGAAATGTTGCGATTGCACAAGCGGCAGATAAACCGAACATCCTGATAATCTGGGGTGACGATATTGGCCAGTTCAATATCAGTGCATACAACCAGGGAATGATGGGCTACAAGACGCCCAACATCGACCGCATTGCGAAGGAAGGTGCGTTGTTCACGGATTGGTATGGCCAACAAAGTTGTACCGCTGGACGTGCAGCGTTCATCACCGGGCAATCACCTATCCGTACCGGACTTACCAAGGTCGGCTTGCCGGGAGCACCGGAGGGGATGAAGAAGGAAGACCCGACAATCGCTACGCTACTCAAGGCTCAAGGCTATATGACCGGCCAGTTCGGTAAAAACCACCTTGGCGATCTCGATGAGATGCTACCGACTGCCCATGGATTCGATGAGTTTTTTGGCAATCTTTATCATCTGAATGCCGAAGAAGAACCGGAACATCCGGACTACCCTAAAAGTGCGGAGTTCAAAAAGAAATTCGGTCCACGCGGGGTTATACATAGTTTCAGCGATGGTCGCATCACGGATACCGGTCCGCTGACCAAGAAACGTATGGAGACAATCGACATGGAAGTAAACGTCAAGGCGTTAGATTTCATGGAGAGAGCAGCAAAAAAAGACAAACCTTTCTTCCTATGGTGGAACTCTACTCGCATGCATATTTTTACCCACTTGAAAAAAGAATCCGTAGGTAAGACTGGTCTTGGAATTTATGCCGATGGTATGGTTGAGCATGATGGTCATGTCGGTGAGGTGTTAGCGAAACTTAAAGAGTTGGGCCTCGATGAGAACACGATTATTATGTATTCGAGCGACAACGGTGCG
>CAXMRT010000324.1:0-7433 GCA_964196025.1 uncultured Gemmatimonadales bacterium
ACACGCTCGAGCCGCCCGGCTTCAGCGACAGGAACTCATAGCGCACTATTCCCACCGCACCATTATTGTCGGGAATGTTTTCGAAGTACAGTTGATCCTCTACGATCGTCACATCTTCACCGCCGCCCTTGAGCTTCACAATCACCATCGCGTAAGTGCGAATCAATCGAAAACTTGCAGGATCAAATAGTGTCGGATCTCCTACGGGCTGCATCCACGCATTGTGGTCCGGCACAAAGTCACCATCGTTGTCAAACCCCTCACCCACATTTCCGAGGTCATACCAAATACCATCTGTCCAGATCTTCGTGCCCGGTGATCCGTCACTAAACGTATTCGTCCAACTCACATTGAACTCGTTCAATGCCTCCTTGTATTCATCTGGAACTTTATTGGCTCCGTTTGGTGCAATCTTGTTTGCGGCCGCAGAAATCTCACTGCGCATCGTCACCTTCCGCGTCTGACATGCTTCCAGATCCACTCCAGTCTCCTGAGCCGTCCCCCAGATATCGTATTCCAACCATAAATCATCATCCGGCTTTATGCTTGGCCCTGTGACGGAATCGCCGTTCTCATCCAGATTTGGATAACTCACCAACCAGTACACCGTCACCGAGTCGCCCGGTCCCAAATCACCTATGTAGCGTATCGCGTCAGAGCCACCAGCACTTCCACCTTCATGAGTGAGAGCAAATTCACTTCCCGGCAAAGGTCCGACCAAGGGAGGGTGCGCCCGACTAGGATAAATTCCGGGGGTATTTGCCACACCGTTGGTGTGATTCCCAATGTACGCATAGACATTCGTCATCGTCGTCGCGCCATCATTATGAAAGGTCGCGCTTAAGTAGGCAGAACGCGGCGCGTAGGTGGAAGGCGACTCAACATTCGAATCCACGACAAAGTTATACGCCGTCGCAATCTCAATTCGGAGGTTTCCATCAGGATTCACTCCGCCGACCGCTGCAGCCCCAAAGAGGACAACCAGCAACCCAACCGATCCCATAAATTGTTTATTCATCCACCGACACATAGCATAAAGTCCCTACGCAACCATCACCCAACAAAGCAGGCATAACCCAACAAAAATTATCTCCATACATAAGATACCTCCATTCCCCTAATAAGACAATAGGGTCAGCCGATAAAAACGTGGTTTATTATAAGACATAACATGCTTATATTAAACGACTTACACCTAGAACAGATTAAATAGGCTATTATTTAGCGTAAAAGACCCCTTTTGGCGAGTAAAACGGGGGTCGTATAGGGGGCCCCGCAAGAGGAGCACCCCGTAGGGGAAAATATACTCATCCGCCCACTAATAGCCGGCAAAAGGCTTTACTCACCCTCGCGAACCCGGTCCTCTCGGAATCAGCCTGGCTTTAACTCGAACCGCGAACCGCTTGACCGCATTTTCATTTTGCGAAAGTGGCCGGACCCTACAGTCAGCGAAATACACATATTGCTGCACTGGAGCTGGTTATGGGAGTGTTGTCGAGAGATGGTGCGCCCGGCAGGGCTCGAACCTGCAACCTTCAGCTCCGGAGGCTGACGCTCTATCCAATTGAGCTACGGGCGCACAGAAGGGCCACAGTTAATACAAAACATCCCCACTAGTCAATAATACCCTTTTCGACTAAGAGGTCGGGAATCACGGAGTTGTATGTTCGAGGCGAAGGGAGGACTATTCAGCCCTTACGTTGACGGAAATCGACCATAAAGTCGGCTAGCGCCTTCACACCCTCCGCCGGCATGGCATTGTAGATCGACGCACGCAGTCCGCCGACCGACCGATGCCCTTTCAGCCCCGAGAAGCCAGCCTCGCCCGCTTCCGCGATCATCATTGCATCCAACTCCGCGCTAGGAGTCGTGAACGTCACATTCATGTCTGAGCGACAGTCTAATTGAGCGGCACCCGTGTAGAAATCATCCGCATCGATAGACTCATACAACCACCCAGCCTTCTCCACATTCCGGGCATACACATTTTCCGGCCCCTCTTTGAGCAACCATCGAGACACGAGCGACATGATGTATATAGAGAAAGTCGGCGGCGTATTCACTAACGAGTCGTTAGCGATTTGGTTGCTGTATCGGAAAATAGATGGGATTTTCTGATTTCCAGTCTCAGCAAGTTCTTTGCGAATCACAACCAACGCGACCCCAGCTGGGCCCAAATTCTTCTGAGCACCGGCATATATCATCGAAAATTGACTATAATCGACCGGCCGCGAGAGAATATCCGAGGACATATCAACAATCAACGGGGCGGTCGACTGAGGGAAGGTCTTGAGCTGAGCACCTGAAATGGTCTCATTCGAGCAAATATGCAGATACGCCGCGTCATCCGTCAACTTAAGCTCATCATGCGCCGGCATCCGCGTGGGACTGTCGGTCGAGGTGTCAGCAGCCACATTCACCTGGCCCACGGTCTTCGCTTCTTTAATAGCTTTTCCCGCCCAAGCCCCGCTATTCACGTAATCAGCAGTCTGGCCAGCCCCCAAAAAGTTCATCGGCAACATGGCAAACTGCCCCGTCGCCCCACCCGCGAGGAATAAAACCGCGTAATCATCCCCTAACCCAAGCAATTTCGAGTAGTTGGCCACGGCCTCTGCATGCACAGCGGCATAGGGCTTTCCCCGGTGACTACTCTCCATGATGGACATCCCCGTCCCATCATAGTCCAACAACTCGTCCCGAACCTGATTAAGAACCTCTTCCGGCAAGGTAGCCGGACCCGCAGAAAAATTGTAAAGTCGCGCCATTTCATTCTCCAAAAAGGGTTCAAAAAGCCAATCCAAGCGCAAACTTTAGTCATCCGCTAAGCCCCTGTCAATTCCGCGCTAGCGCTTATCACGAATTGAATGCGCCTCTGTCGAGGTCCGTTCGGTCGCTTTGTAACAGGTTTGCAACATTTCCTCCGTTTTCTTGATTCTTTTAAACAAACCCGCTAGCCTGAAACGTATTACTTGCTAGAGCACCACTTGATCATCACCTAAGGAGTAAGACCATGGACGCAGCCACAACGGGCAACGAGGTTCAGGCACAGGACGCCGACGTCAAAGCCATCAACGAATTGCAAGAAACCTACAAGAACATCAAGGCCGAGCTGGCAAAGGTGATCGTCGGTCAAGACGAGGTCATCGAACAACTGATGCTCTGTTTTTTCGCGCGCGGACACGCTCTCCTCGAAGGCGTACCCGGCCTAGCGAAAACCCTCCTCATCCAGACCATCAGCGATGCGATGACTCTCCACTTCAGCCGCATCCAGTTCACACCCGACCTGATGCCTGCTGACATCACCGGAACCTACCTTCTTCAAGAGAACGACACCGCTGGTCGTCGCGAGTTCCAGTTTGAGAAAGGTCCCATTTTCGCCAACATCGTGCTGGCGGACGAAATCAACCGGACGCCACCAAAAACTCAGGCTGCGCTCTTACAAGCGATGCAGGAACACTCTGTCAGCGCCGGCAACGAACTCATGAAGCTCCCGCAACCCTTCTTCGTTCTCGCCACACAAAACCCCATCGAGCAGGAAGGCACTTACCCTCTACCAGAAGCCCAACTTGACCGCTTTATGTTCCTTATTAATGTCGACTACCCATCCGTCGAAGAAGAAATTCAAATCGCTCGTCAAACCACAGGTGAAGCGGCCGCCGCAGTAACGGAACAACTCTCAGGAGAAAAAATTCTCGAGTACCAGGACCTTGTTCGTCGCGTTCCGGTTCCCGATCACATTTACTCACACGTGGTACGCATCGTGCGCATGACACGGCCCAAAGAAGAAAGTACTCCTGACTGGATCAAACAATGGGTCAGTTGGGGCGCTGGACCTCGAGCCGTTCAATACATCATCCTCGGAGCCAAAGCCCGTGCGGTTTTACAAGGCTCCTACTTGGTCCGCGCCGAAGATGTCGAAGCTGTTGCAGTACCTGTGCTTCTCCATCGCATTCTAACCAACTTCCGCGCCGACTCCGAAGGCATGACCAGCGAAGCCATCATCAAACGCATCCTGGACGAAACCCGAGAGGACTAGGCCCATGGCGGACACGCCAACCACTGACTTCCTCGACGCCGAGGTTATCGCGCGATTGTCGCGACTACAGGTTCATTCCCGTGCCCCTATGATCGGGACGGTATCAGGCATGCATCGTAGCCCGCACCGCGGCTCAAGCGTCGAATTCGCGGAATACCGCAAATATGTGCCCGGCGATGATATTAAGAACATCGACTGGCGCGTATTCGGCCGCACCGACCGCTTCTATATGAAGGAGTTCGAGGCCGACACGAACCTACGCTGTCATCTCATACTCGATACCAGCGCGTCGATGGGCTTCGCCGGCCCGGGCGCAGAACCTAAACTTTCCTACGCACGACGCATGGCCGCAACCCTCGCCTATATCCTCGTCCATCAAGGCGACGCAGTAGGCCTGCAAAACTTTTCAAGCCACGTCGAAAACGAACTCCCCCCTCAACACAACGCGGCGCACCTCAAGAACCTCTTGGACCTAATGGGAACACTGGAGCCTAAGGGCGAAACAGAAATTGTGACCATCCTTCACGAGCTCGCTGAAAAAGTTCGTAATCGAGCCCTCATTATTGTGTTTTCCGACTTCCTTACTGACCCCGAAGAACTTCAAGAGTGTTTCCAACATCTGCGCTATCGAAAACATGACTTGGTAGTCTTTCACTTACTCGACCGGTCTGAACTCGAATTCAAGTTCGATCGCCCCATCCGATTCACCGACATGGAAAGCAATTTCAACATCGTCACCGACCCCGTCACGCTGCGCGACCGATACTTGGACGCCATGCACCAACACCTTGACCGCCTGAAACAAGGCTGCGTCGAACACAATATTGATTACTGGCGAGTCGTCACCGACTCAGGATTTGAAGACGTACTCGCGGATTTTCTACTGGCTAGACAAACCTAGACTGTAGAAACCCCTCCGCACACAACACGACTAGGATACACATGGGCTTGAACTTTCAGCAAGGGATGCTGCTGTGGTTGTTACCGCTTGCAGCCCTGCCGATCATCATCCACCTACTGAACCGACTCCGCTACCGGAGCGTTCAATGGGCCGCGATGCTATTCCTGCTCAAGGCAACGCGCAGCTCAACCCGCCGGGCAAAACTACGCCAGATTTTGATCATGACATTCCGCGTCCTAGTCCTTCTCCTGTTCATCCTTGCGCTCGGACGGCCGAAATCTGGTTGGGGCGGCTGGGCCTTCGCCGGCGCACCCGACACGGTCATCATCCTTCTCGACCGGTCCGCCAGTATGGAAATGGAAGACCCCGGAAGTGGGACGACCCGTCGTGAACTCGCGCTCAAACTCATCAGCGGCGCAGCTGAAGGCTACGCGGGGGAGAGCAAACTGGTATTGATCGAAAACGTACTGCGAAAGCCCCGCTCCATCCAACGAGCCGGACAACTACACAATTTCAATCTCACCACAGCAACCGATACAGCCGCCAACATTCCCGCCATGATGCAAGCCGCACTCGACTATATGGTCGAAACCAAAACAGGACGAACCGAAATATGGATCGCCTCTGATCTTCAAGAATCAAACTGGCATCCCGCCAGCCCACGCTGGGCCTCGCTCTCTTCGAGCATGAGTGCACTTCCCCAGCATGTTAGCGTGAGGGTCTTAAGCACCGCCGGCGACACGCCAAAGAACAAGGCACTCACCTTTATAGAGGCCACACGACAAGGCCACTCCGAAGACACTAGGCTCGTCATCGACATGTCCGTCACGCGCGACGCCAATGCAGCCGAATCCCTTCCACTCACCATGCACCTCAACGACGGACGTGTTCAAAAATACATCGAACTAGAAGGCCAGACATCAGCGTTCAACCAAGTCCTGCCTCTCGAAGACGACTCGACCTCGGGATGGGGTTACGTCCACTTGCCCGACGACTACAACAATCACGACAACGAGATCTTCTTCACCTATCGCCGCCGCCAACATCAAGGCTCCTTCATCCTCGCCAACAACTCTACGGTCGCTCGCTACATGGCCCTCGCTGCTGCTCCCGCCCCGAAACTACTCGATCAATCAGCCACCGAAGTCTCCCCCTCAATGATGGCCGGCATGAATACCGACGAGGCCGCTATGCTCATCTGGCAAGCGCCCATCCCCTCAGACAAGGAAGAACAGAGCCAGCTGCTTGACTTCATTGCAGAGGGCGGATCCGTTCTATGCCTGCCTCCAGGAAATCCTGGAACCGCGACTCTTCTCGGACTGCGCTGGGGCGACACAGATGTTGCGCCTGCGGGCCAGCCATTCACGATTGAACGATGGGATGAACGCGAAGGCCCTCTCGCCAACTCATCGGACGGAACACCTCTCGAGCTACGAAATCTAGCCATCAAGAAACGTCAAGCAATCCTCGACGAATCTGTCGACACCGACGCCGCCTCATATGAACTGGCGCACTTCGAGGCCGATCGAAAACCCTTCCTCGCTATGCGCAGCCACGGCAAGGGTCGGCTCTACTTCCTGTCTTCGTTACCCCTACGGGACTGGTCCAGCCTGTCAGATGGCCGAGTCTTAGTCCCCATGGTTCAACGCATGCTCTACCAAGGCGGCGAGCGCCTCAGCAACACATCCGTCGCCAACAGCGGGGAGTGGGATCCCGGCGACGAAAACTGGGTGCCGCTCGGGAAAAATGAGCAGAAAAACCCACGCTGGCAAGCCGGTGTATTTCAGAACGGCAACCAATTGGTCGCCCTCAACCGTCCGCCGGAAGAAGATGCAAGAGAGACGCTTTCCCAGGAACGCATGATGCCGCTGTTCGGAAAAGTCGACGTCTATTCCTTTAGTGCCGACCCAACGGACGCCAAGGAACTTGAACACGAAATCTGGCGGCTCTTCCTTATCGCAGCCCTACTCTGCATGGTAACCGAAGGCATCCTTATCACCCCTCCGAAACCCACGACTCAAGCAGGGAGAACATCATGACCTCGTACTGGTCCATGAATATCTCCACAACAATCATTGTGATTAGCCTAATCGTTATGGGCATCACCCTCTGGTTCGGATACCAGAATTGGATGCGCAGCGGACAAAACAAACGTATCCTATGGACCGAAGGTCTGCGCAGCCTAATCGTTGCGTTACTTTTATTCACTCTGATGCAACCCGAATGGATCAAAGTGGCCAACAAGGAACGCGACCCGGTCGTTGCGATTCTCCTCGACGCGTCCGCAAGCATGGGCACCGCCGACGTAACCACAAACAACCTTACCGTTATGAGTCGTGGCGATTGGGTGGAGAGCCAGAAGGCCGCGAAGCCATGGAGCGTCTTAGAAGACAATAGTCGAGTCGTGATCCACGCATTTTCAACAGCTGGAACAAATTCCTCGTCAGCCTTCACAGACGGTACCGACATCAGCTCCGCACTAACAGAGGTGATGGA
>CAXMRT010000325.1:0-6278 GCA_964196025.1 uncultured Gemmatimonadales bacterium
CTGAGGTTTTGAGGGGCGGTGCATGTTGCCTGACCTCCGACACGAATCGCACATAGTTAAACAGGGTTTCTCCCATGAAGTCGTACAAAGTCGGTATCGTCGGTATCGGAGCCGTTGGCTCTGAAATGGTGAAAATTTTACGTCAGCGCAAATTTCCTATTGAAGAGCTTCGCGTGTTGGCTCGTCGTGAACGCGACGAAGAAATCGCAGGTGAAGTCTTGCACGTGACACCGGCCGATGCACCGAACGCGTTTGACGGTCTTGACTTCGCCTTGTTTGCAGGCACCGAAGGCTCAAAGGGTGCGTCCCAAACTCACGGCTGGAAAGCGGCTGAACAGGGCGTGGTGTGCATCGATAATGGCGATGACTTCCGGATGGATGACCGTGTTCCGCTCATCGTACCCGAAGTGAATCCCGATGCCTTGTCCGGTCACCAAAACCTGATCGCGAATCCAAACTGTAGCACGATCATCGCACTGATGGCCTTGGGCCCCCTTTATAAGGAGCGCAAGATCAAGCGTATCATCGCCTCGACTTACCAGTCGGTCTCTGGGTCGGGACAGGCAGCGGTCGATGAGCTTGATGGCCAAGTGAGAGCCTGGGCGGCGGGTGAGGACGTGACGGCGAAGGTTTACCCCCACCCGATCGCGTTCAACACGATCCCCCACATTGGTGGTCTGAAAGAGGAGCTCCCCGGTTACTACAGTGAAGAACTGAAGATGCGCAATGAGATGCGCAAGATTTTGGGCGACGACGATATCCAAGTATGTTGTACCTGTGTTCGCGTCCCAACATTTTATTCCCATGCGGAATCGATCAACGTGGAGTTTGAAGATGACTTGAGCCCGGATGAGGCGAGAGAAATTCTTCAGGGCGCCGCGGGCGTTACGGTTGCGGACGATCCAGCGAATGCGGTGTATCCTATGCCCCTCGATGGCGAAGGCGCGGACGATGTTCTCGTGGGACGTATTCGGCGAGATGAAACGGCGCCGAACAGCCTGGCACTCTTTGTTGTCGGGGATAACATCCGTAAGGGTGCGGCGCTGAACACTGTGCAAATTGCCGAAGCGATGATTTAGACGCCGGCGCGCAGTCGAGTGCCCGGTTTTCTTGCTGTTAGCTTGCCTGTTTTTAGGCCTGCGACTAGGCTGGCGATATGGACCGAGACTCTACGCGTGACTTCCTTTCTGGCGAGCCTTTGGATGTACTCATTGTGGGTGCGGGTATCGTGGGTAGTGGGATTGCCCGTGATGCGGCCATGCGAGGGTTGCGAGTAGGGCTCGTCGAACAGTATGACGTGGCTGCGGGAACGAGTGGCCGATCGAGTCGCTTGTTGCATGGCGGGCTCCGGTATTTGGCACAGGGTCGAGTGGGGCTCGTGCGTGAAAGCAGCCGAGAAAAAAAGACCTTGGCTCGCATCGCCCCGCATCTTGCCCAACCGCTCGCCTTTATTTTCCCGTCATATAAAGGAACGGGGTGGCCGCTTTGGAAACTGACCGTGGGCGTGAAGGTGTACGACTGGCTGTGCGGCGGCAACCTTGGGTCGTCGACCTCGCTGAGTTCTTCAGATCTCTTGACGCTTCTCCCGGATCTTAACCCCAACCAACTCACAGGCGCTGTGCGGTACTATGATGCCTTAACAAGCGATGCCCGTTTGGTGATCGACACACTTCGATCCGCCGCAGGGCATGGCGCTCATATTTTAACTCATGCTAAACTGCATGACGTCGAGAAGGCTGACGGCCTATGGAGTTGCCGAGTAGAGGATGCGGTTGCGGGGTCCACGCTAACGGTGAGGGCCCGGTCAGTGGTGTCGGCCACGGGGCCGTGGGGAGCACAATCTCCGAACCACAGCCTGAACCTACGCTTAACGAAGGGCGTGCACCTAGTGGTGAAGCGTGATCGCTTGCCGATACCGGACGCTGTCGTCATGACGGAAGGGAAACGAATACTATTCTGTATACCCTGGGGTGACCGGACGGTGATAGGAACGACGGATACCGATTTTGAGGGACGGGTGGAAGATGTGTCGGTCGGCCATGAGGATGTGAGTTATATCCTGAATGTGGTCAACCGCCATTTCGCTTCGACTGCATTGACCGCGAATGATGTGGTTTCGGAATGGGCGGGACTGCGTCCCTTGATCGCAGATTTTGGAGCATCCGAATCAGAAATCTCTCGGACCCATAAAATTGCGGAACCGGCGACGGGATGGATCGAAGTTGGTGGTGGTAAGCTGACGACTTATCGGCTGATGGCTGAAGAGGTGGTGGACCGGCTCGTACGCACGCAGCAGCTTTCCGCAACGCCGTGTCGGACAGAAGAGGAGCCGTTGCTGCCTCGAAGTGAAACAGAAGGCGTGAGTCAGGTGCTGCCCCCGCTGCCGTCTCAGAGTTTGGTGGAGCATTATTGTGCGAAGGAATGGGCGTTGCATGTGGAGGATGTGATGATTCGGCGAACGCGCTGGCATCACTATGTAGAGGATCGGTCAGCTCTGGCGGATCAGGTGGCCGATTGGATGCAACAATCGCTCGGCTGGAGTGATGCACAACGAGAGTCAGAACGCACGGCCTATGTCGGCTAAGGTCTAGCGAGCGGTGTTTGTGTCGAGCTGCGACAGTGCGAGCATCACGATTGGGCCGAGGAGCTTGGTGACATCGCTCGGAGACGGGACCTCTTGCAGCGCGGACCGAAGAGCCTCGGCAACGTCCAATGCCAAGGCGTGTTCCTGAGGCTGTAGGCCGCGTTCGATGCCGTTGATCAAGCGGTTGAGCAGATTGCGCCCGCGGCCCCCAAGATCTCCAGCCTCCTGCGATTCCAGGTGAGCGCACACTAAGAGTTGGCCGAGGCGTTCCAAAAGCGCGGTGGGGTCCTCGGAGTCTTCTCGCTTCATGTACTCTTTATAGAGAGGCGTGAACTCTGGTGCATCGATCATGATGTACCCGAGGAACTGATGCAGGGCGATTTGTTTTTCGTTCATGAGCTCGTCGTGTTTAACGGACCGAACTAACAATGAGAAGGGCGGAGTGTGTGGCGGGCAGCCGGACTAGAAGATAACTTCGTCACCGCGGCGGATTTTTTGTCCACGCCAGATGTTTTTGATTTCGCCGACGGCTAGGTTCTGATCCTTCAGGACGCGGGTAACACGGATCTTCGCGATCGGGGTCGTGCCGCGTTTAATATGAAGTTCGTCGTTCGTTTTCATCGATTCGTTTTCATCGGCATTCGAGAGGTTGAAGACCACATAACTCCATTCTTCGTTTACGCCTTCTACAGACCCTTTGCTACCGGGTGTGAGCTTGGTATCATGATCGAAACCACCCTTGCTCTTTTGCAGCAACCCGTTTAGCCGTTCGATTTCATCTTTCTGACGAGCGACTTCGGATTGGGTAATCGTAAGTTCTTCCGTGAGCGCGACTTTTTCAATCTCAAGACCCTTAATCGTATCTGCCAACTCTTCAATCTCTTGCTGCTGCGAGGCGATGGTCTGGTCGCGTTCGGCGATCGTACCTTGGAGAGCTGAGATCTCTGCGCGGGCCGCCTCAAGTTCTTGGATTTTTCCAGCTAAGGCGTCTTTCGTTTGTGCCAGTTCGTCTTGCGTGGCTTCGAGCTCGTTGCGGGTCGTTGTTAATTTTTCGCGCGTTTCGTTTAGGCGGTCCTTTGCGCCCATGGCCAACTCGATGATACGTTTCAGCTCGTGATCGGTTGTGCCCTCGTAGTCTGTCATGCGCAATTTGGTGGTCGGGTGACGCCATGCTTTGCCGGTGGCGTTGTCGATTCGGAAATAGGTGTGCAGAAGATCTTGGTTGGCGACAATTGTGGCTAGCTCGGTTTCTTCGAGCGGGTGTTCTTCTGGGGTGAGATCCGAACCGCTTTCTTCGATTAGGCCGGTGATGTCGCGCACTCCATGTTCGAGACGGAGGGTGCGGTGTTTCATAATTTCGCGTTCATTAAAGAGAAGCATACCAAAATACAATGCGCCACCACTCGCGAGGAGGTTGAACACAATTAAGATTCTTAGAAACACTGCCATAATGAATTCCCTAACGTAAGCCCTTGTTTAGCTAAAAACCCAGCTAAGCGAGGATGGCGAAACAGGCCTAGCTTGTCAAAAATAAAACCTCGTATTCCTGCAAAAAAGTGGGCGGGGCAAGGGTTTTCATCCCGCCAAGGAGCGAAAATGGGCAAATCCGGCCCTTTTAGAACATTACATCGTCGCCGCTGCGGATGTGTTGTCCTCGCCAAATATTCCTAATGTGGGCCACAACGAGCCCGCGATCGGGTAAAATCCGGGTGACTTCGACCTTCGCAACGGGGGCCGTGCCGCGTTTGACGTGGTATAAATCCTCGAGCTTGACGGCACTCATCATGTCACGATCCGCGACCTCGAAGACGATGTAGCTCCACTCGGCGTTGACCGCTTGTACGGAGCCTCTTAGCGAGGCGGTGGATGTGCTCACCGCGGGAGAGCCGGTTGGGTCTCCCCCCAAGAGCTTGATTTCCTGTCTGAGTGCCGCGACGAGTAGCTCACGCTCGATGGCGCTTTCTTTTTGCTCTTGGACGACGAGGTCCTGTTCGCGAACCAGAGAGCCGAGCTCTTCGATCTCACCTTGTTGGGAACTGATCGTGCTGATGTGTTGCGCGACCGTTTGGGTGAGGGCGGTATTTTCGTTGTTGCGCGTCATAAGGGTTCGCTCGGTATTCTCGAGTGTCTGCTCGGTCAGCGAGAGCGTCGCTTGTGTTCGCTCGGCGTGATGGCGAGTCGCGCTCAGTTTGTCACGTGTTGCAGCGAGTCGACCCGAACCGTCTTCTGCCTTTGCCAGGATTCGCGCAATCTCGTGATCGAGCGTGCCTTCACTTCTCGTATCGCGCAGTCGGGAAACGGGATGTCGCCACGCCTTGCCTGTCACCGCGTCGATCTTAAAGTAGGTATGTAGCGCGTCAGTGGAAACGACCACCGGTGCTAGATCCTGTTCTTCGAGGGGATGGGCCGCGACCGAGTCTTCGGCCTCGATGTGTTGAGCGAGTTGCACGATACCGTGCTCAAGCCTCAGCGTACGATGCTTTAGGATCTCGCGTTGATTGAACAGGCCAGTGCCGATGAATAGAGCGACTGCGCTGGCGACGAAAAGTAGACTTATTACAGTGCGATGTAAGACTGTCATAATTCCACCCTTTCTTGGGTTTAGCAGAGCGGTGTACCACCGGCGTCTCAATGTCACCCCTTGCTTGAGGGGCGCCTTACTATCGGTGGCCTCCAGGGTCAACGAGGAAGCCTCGTCAGGAGCTAGATCGATCGATTTTCTGAGGCTTTCGTTAAAAGAAAACGGAAGGGGCGCGCCCGCATTGGACCGATTGACGGGGTTTTGTGTATGTGTGCGTTAGTGAGGCACTGCTTTCAAGCGACTTGTGCAGCGCTCGGCGGGTGGACTGTACGGGTGGGGTTGAGTCTGATAAGTTATGGGAGTGAAGCATTTGACTAAAATAGAGCTTTTTGTGTGGTCGGGCCTGATGATGGTTGCGACCGAGTCCGTCGCGATTGGTCTGCGGTTCGGTCTTGGCCTTGAGTCGACACGAGACACCGCATCGACAGTGGGTGTCTTGACTCATGGCGTTCGGATTCACCACGGCTATATTGGGGTCCTCTTGCTCGTGCTGGCGCTTGCTGGATGGTCGCGTTGGCCGGCTCCGGCTCGTTGGGTTTTGGTGGCGGCGTTTGCGTTGATAGGCAGCGACCTGGTCCATCATTTTTGTGTCTTGTGGCCTGTGGTGGGCTCACCTGAATTCGATCTCGTCTACTAGAGAAAAGACCGAGGGTTCCGATCGTGGACCGGAACCCTCTTAGCATTCGATTAACGATCGGGCTGCGGGGTCATCCGGAGGTAGGGGCGCAACTCGGTGTGACCCTTAGGAAACTTTTTCGCGATCTCATCTGGATCCGTAATGGATGGGACAATCACGCAGTCGCCGCCTTCTTTCCAATTCGCCGGAGTGGCAACGCTTTGATACGAAGTCAACTGCAGGGAATCGATCACACGTAGGATCTCCTCGAAGTTGCGACCGGTCGATGCGGGATAGGTGAGTGTGAGGCGAACCTTCTTGGATGGATCAATCACGAAGACTGAGCGCACGGTGAGCGTGTTATCAGCGTTTGGATGGATCATATCGTAGAGATCGGCGACGGCGCGGTTTTCATCGGCGATGATCGGATAGTTCACCGTGGTGTTCTGGGTATCGTTGATATCTTCGATCCATCCCTTGTGGGACTCAACGCCGTC
>CAXMRT010000326.1:0-5465 GCA_964196025.1 uncultured Gemmatimonadales bacterium
ATCTGAGTAGGAAAACAACGCGGTCTCCGCGCTCGCTCGCATGCGATTATACTGATCCGCATATCGACGCGCCGCCGCTTCACGACGACTATCAGCCGCTTTCACTCGAGACCGGTTTTTACCAACCCACAAGGGGATCGACAGTCCCACCTTGGCAATCACCGCGTCTTTTCCGCTCTCATCCGCGCTCGGATTCAAGGCGTCACCCGTGACAATATAATCGAGACCCACAACAAAATCCGGCTTCGACTGCTTTTTGGCCAATTTAAGCAGGGCTCCACTCTTGTCGACTTCAGCAGCCAAGGACTTCAACTCCGGATTTTTCGCCCCCAGACGCTTCAACGCCGAGACATCCAGTGCGTCGGTATGAAACACGGGCTTATTCTCGATCACGCGGGCTTCGCGCGGCGGACGGTTAATCAGCGCGTTAAGTTGAGCGTTCAGTTGAACAACCCGACTCTCGAGCGTCAAAATGTTATTCTCGAGCATCCCTAGCTCAATCTGAGCCTTGATCACAGCCCCTGCCTCACCGCCATTTTTTAAACGCGTCTCCGCCACGGACTCGAAGCGCTTCAAAAGCACCCCATTCGCTTGCGTCACCGCAATCGCGCGCTTCAAATATACCAACTCGTAAAACACCTCGGTCACGGCATACCGGACGTCGCGCTTGGACGCTTGGAATTTTTGTTCTGTCACCCGCGACTGCCCAGCTGCCACATCACGACGTAAGCGACGCTTTCCCACCCATGGCAGCTTTTGTGTAATGCCCAACCGGTCCTCTTGTGGGCCAACACGCGTTTCCACATTTTCTAGGTAGTGACCTAGACTGAATGACGGATCCGGAAGCGCACCCGCAAACTCTACGTCTGCCTCGCTTGCCGCCCAGAATGCTCGATTAGCCTGAACACCTTCGTTCTTCGCCTCTGCCTCGCGTTGATAATGCGTGAGCGTGCTGAGCGCTGCGTTTACAACTGAGCAGCTACTAGCGAGCCCTATCATCAAAACAACTTCTCTCGTGCGCATAACTGACTTCCTTTCTTACCATCGACGCGCTATGCGCCAATACCGTCGTTCATACAAATGGATTTAGGTGGGTCCCTGGCGGCGAGATACAGATTCACAAAAACAACTCGACTGCAGGAGTACAACGGACTGGGGGAAAAACACGTCAGCAGAGCATGAGTCGATACTGACTAACAAGCGTGGCCCCGCCGGGTCTTATGAGTACGAACAGATCGGTTGAAAGAGCAACTTCTCTTTGCGGTGCCATGCACTCGCGGGGAAACTCGAAGGCCAGCCATTCAAACGCCGCTTTAACCGGCGCATCACGCGCAGGCACATCCTTAACCGTTTGATCATGCGCCAAACAACAGGGGCAGTTTTCCGGCGCTTGCTGATTGTTCTCATCCGCAACAACGCCAGACTCTTTGCTGCAGCAGGAGTCTGCGACCGTGGCAGGCTCCAGAAGGTCGCTGATCTGCGCGCTCGCTGAACAGAAACAGAGTGGCAACAAAAGTGCGGCTAAGAGTGCAGCTACCAGACGTTTAGAAAAACGGTTCATGCCAAAATCATAAGCTCCGACACGCCTTCTTGTCAAACGAAGGTCCAAAAAACCAGTAATTCCAACCGAAAACCTCGCAAATGAGACCGCCTTTTGCTCCATCACCCTTGGCACTCAACCGCTCTTAGGGCTTTGAATCGAGTCCCGTAGCGGTCTATAGTCCCTGTATGAAATCCGCCCTGCTCGTCCCTATTCTCTCCGCGATGCTTACCGTTGGCGGCGCAGAGACAGCTCACGCAGCCCGTCCCTTTCCGGCCGGAAAAGTGACCGATACAGTCATTCTCTACGAATATGCCCTCTACTTCACCCCACGCCCCACGGTCTCGCCCGAGACCGCGCTCAAGCGGCTTCTCGCGACAAAACACAAAGCCTTCATTCGCATGAGACAACCTGACCCCACAGAAGCCTTCATCATTACGCGTACGATTCCTGACGTGGCAAAAAACTATCCACCTCCGAGCACCAACTCCATGCGCTACGCGGCGCAGGGGCTCACCAAACAACAAGCAAAGGGACTCACAGGCTCTCAAAACGTGTTTGTCATGACCATCGGCTACCCCTCCACTGAGCACGCGCGACTCTATCCGCAAGCCTTACGATTGACGGCGGACATGGCGCGCCTCACTGGCGGTCTAATCTGGGACGAGCAAACCAGACACGCCTTTTCCTTAACGAGTTGGGAAGCCCAACGACTGAACACCTTTTCGGACGGCATTGCAGATCTATCCGAGCACACCACGATCCACGCCTACAAACACGGCGATTACGTTCGAGCCATCACACTAGGAATGATCAAGTTTGGATTACCAGAGATCGAGCTCAGCGGATTCCCATGGTCATCCGCCCCACAGGCTCACAGCCTGATTACTCTCGTATCGCAACACCTCTACGAACAAGGAGGCCTCAAGATAGATGGCGTTCTTCTTGCTGACCCTACCACCCTTCGCCACGCCGGCGTGCGCAAACACTTAACAGGTTCAGCCCTTGAAAACGCACAATTAAAGACCTCACTAACCCTCAAAATCGGGACCCGTGAAGAAGGGGATCCGGAAAACCGCATCATGGAAATCGCGTTCACTGAGACAAAAGATCGGGATAAACAAGCCAACATCGAACATGCACTTTCCGAACTCTGGGGCTGGAAGGACAGCACCCTCAAGGTCACACTGTCCCCGGCCGTTCTTGCCGCTAGCCAACAAGCGCGCGCCCACTTTCCAGACATCAAAATTCACCTCAAATCAGGACTCGAGCCCGGCGAATATTACTTGATCAAAGCGCCATTCGAGACCCCAAACAACGGACTCGAATGGATGTGGGTCGAAGTGACCCACTGGAAAGACTCAGGCATCACGGGCCTACTGCGCAATGACCCCGTCAACATCCCCACCCTACACGCCGGGTCACGCGTAACGGTCAAGGAGTCTGAAATCCTCGACTACGTACACAGCAAGCCTGACGGCACGCATTCCGGCAACACGACTGGCGCACTTCTTCAAAAACGCCGGCAGAAAGCCACGCTGCCCTGATGGCTCTTCGCGTCAATCAGTCACATCCCTCATTTTTATTTTGCCTGACATCCCTAAATCGGTGAAAGTGCCTCCATGTCCGTCGACTCTTTACAATCTAGATTTCGAGGCTGCCTACTCGGCGCCATGGCCGGTGATGTCATCGGTGCAGCGGTCGAAACAGAGACACCCGCTTATATATCAGCCCAGTACGGAACCATCGACGGAATTTTGCTTGAACGCGAAATCCCCCAAATCGCGAACGACAGCTGGAAAGTCGGTCATTTTACCGATGATACTCAAATGTCTATTGCGGTGGCCGAGTGGCTACTCTCTGATCCCGATCAACGCCCCGAACGCCTACTTGAGATTTTTGCCAACCACCACGAAAACTGGCGACGTTACGGACCCGGCTGCACACGTATTTTATCCCTCGTTCCGGAGTACCGTGACAACTGGCAGGCGCTGAGCACAATCATGTTCCCTCAAGGCTCCTACGGCAGCGGCTCCGCTATGCGCGTCGCACCCATAGCCTTGCGGTACCACGATCACTTTCCTAACCTAGTGGAAACCGCGATCCTATCTGCTCAAACCACTCACTGCCATCCACTCGCCCTGCAAGGCACCGTCCTGCAAGCCTGTGCCGTCGCCACAGCCATCCGAGTCAAAGACATCAACCCCACCAACTTTCTCGAAACCCTCCGTATCGCTTTACGTAAATTCGCGGAAATGGACTTGGATACCACAGATTTCGATCGGGCTTTCGACGTCATGGAAGAGGGCATAAAGCATCGGGCGTCCCCAGCGGAGGTCTCAGGCACAATTGGCACCGGCATCGAGGTGTATCAAGCCGTCCCAATGGCTATCTACTGCTTCCTCAGCAACGTCCATTCTCTACGCCGCGCGGTCCACGATGCCGTGTTCATTGGGGGTGACACCGATACCATCGCGTCTATGGCAGGCGCCATCGCTGGGGCACACCACGGCGAAGATGCGATTCCGCAACGCTGGCTGGATGCGATCACGGAAACCGCGTATACACCCGACCGGATGCGCCAATTGGCCGATCAACTCCTCGACGCGACGCTCGCCAACGTTTGACCCCATGAACTCGCGAGTCAAAAGGACGATTTTTGTTGGCACAGTCTTCCCACGTTGTGATACCGTTTCCCAATGATAAGTGAAACAGGACGTCATGCAATCAAAGCGGTCATTATACTGGCTCGGCAAGAAAAAGGCACACACCTTGGCGCCAAGGCGATAGCTGAGGAGATTAAAGCCCCAGCCAATTATCTCGGAAAACTACTCCAACAGCTCGCGCATGAAGGTCTTCTAAAATCATCCAAAGGACGCGGGGGTGGCTTTGCCTTAGCGGTACCCGCCAAGTCGATCTGCCTCTACGACGTTCTGGACCCCATCCAACATCTGAGCAGCAAGCGCGACTGCATCTTGGGCTGGAAAGTCTGTTCGAATAAGAAACCCTGCGCGGTGCATAACACCTATGCACCCATCCGAGAACAGCTCACCCAGCTCTACCGCGGCACAACCATCGCCGACGTTCTCGAAGGCGCTATCATAGAATAACTCAGCACCTCCGGTGCTGTCCTACGCCTTCGGTGGTTCACCAAACTACTCCGGACGCAGCATGCGAATCGCTCATGCAAAACTAATTGAAGAGATTAGCCTGAACGATAGTCACGTTGATGCGGTCGTAGAAATTCTTGGAGCGACCCTGAAAGGCACAGGCATGGCCCCAGCTGCGGTTGTCTTTTTTGCGTCTGGCTAGCCCAAAAACGGTACACCCACCTTTCAGGCTAGTCGTCCAGGTGAGACAGGATCGCTTCCGTACTGGCTCGTGCATCCCCAAAAAGCATCAGGCTGTTGTCTTTATAAAACAAGGGGTTGTCGACCCCCGCATAGCCAGCTGCAAGGCCGCGTTTCATAATAATCGATTTGCCCGCGCGCCAAACCTCAATGACCGGCATGCCGTAAATGGGACTGGATTCATCGTCCAACGCACCTGGATTGACGATGTCATTAGCCCCTATCACCAAGACGACATCCACCTGATCAATTTCCGGATTAATCTCGTCCATCTCCAAAACAATGTCGTAGGAAACATGCGCCTCGGCCAAGAGCACGTTCATGTGACCCGGCAACCGACCCGCGACTGGATGAATCGCAAAGCGAACCTGAGTGCCACGCTCTATCAATTTTTTCGCTAGTCCGCTCACCATATGTTGCGCCTGCGCCACGGCCATTCCATATCCCGGCACAACGACAACGTTTTTCGCGGCAAGAAGAAGATCACACGTATCCTGAGCAGAAATCTCTTCGATTTCACCCGCAACCGTCTGGCTACCCCCGCTCGTGCTCGCGCTCACGGTGCCAAACCCTCC
>CAXMRT010000327.1:0-2926 GCA_964196025.1 uncultured Gemmatimonadales bacterium
CAGACCCTAGCGCGATGCTAACGCGCGCGACAAACGATCAAACCTCACATGACAGATGAGCTATTCTAATGTATAAGAATGCATGTCACATCGAATGCCACCTTTGAACCAACTCCGCGCGTTTGAGGCAGCGGCAAGGCATGGATCTTTCAAAGACGCTGCAGAGGAACTGCACGTCACCCAAGCTGCTATAAGCCATCAAATCAAAGCTCTGGAAGATGACCTCGGTCAAAAACTGTTCATCCGGATGACCAGACAGGTTAGACTTACCCCAAAAGGTGAGGCGCTTTCGCCTGTACTAACACGCGCGTTTGAAGACATTGCAATCGCAACTTCAGACGTGAGGGATGATGCGCTGGAAGGGGAAATCGTCGTCTCGGTTGCACCTTTCTTTGGCAATAGGATGATATTGCCGCTCCTACCAGAGTTTCACGCTGAGTTCTCTGGTATTCGCATCAAGCCGATTATGAACGCCGAGGTTGTCGACTTCGATAAAGATGATTTTCATTGTGCAATTCGTTACGGAACGGGTGGCTGGAAAGGGCTTGATGAAATTCATCTTGTACACAACATGGTTGCTGCTTTTGCCACACCATCATACTTGGCGAGCCGGCAGCTTCCAGTAACCCTCGAAGAAATCGCCGGTATGACCCTCGGCTCTGTTGTTGGACGGGAATACCACTGGATCGACTGGTTTAAGGTTCAAGGTTATGATCCCAGCGACGGTCTGAACCTCATTGACTACAACAACAAGGCACGGGCCCTTGATCTGGCGCTCGCCGGAAATGGCGTGGCGCTTGATGACATCTTTTTGACGGCAAGAGAAGTTGAGACGGGGAATCTCGTTCAAGTCCACCCTTTCGTACATAAGCAAGATACGTCCATGTACCTTGTCTTTCCTAGCGCATTGAAAAAAGACACCCGCATCCGCGCATTTGGCGATTGGTTAGTAAGGCGGTTGAGCGATCAGAAGAATTCGCAATGATCAACGGTAGGGCCGCCTGTTCGACAATCTAGAACATGATGTTAAAATGTTTGAGAAGATGGAAGTGGATTTGATGGCTGTTTAGCGGGCGAAGCTGTTACATATTTGGCATGAATTTCAGTTTGCCAAGCCTTGCTCAAGTCTTTCCATTGGAACCGAATTCGGACGGGTGTCGCGATATTCGTTCAGCAATCGCCGTACGAGGCGGTTTCGTCCAGCCGTCTTGGCGCAGTCAATGAGAAGGATGTCCAGCATATCTCGCTGTGCGATGCTTCCACCCATGTATTGGAAATCATATCGGGCACCAAGAAGCGTGTCGGTGGCGATTTGAAAGTCGCCCGCCATACGCGCCTTCATTGCCTTCGCAAGCGGCAATGATATTCTCGCCGACGCTTTTCGATCAAAGGCTCCCCCAGATGCTGCATAATCCGTTAGCCCCCGAGCCATGCGTTCGAGCGCCGTTCCTTCTTTGGCCATTGTGAGGGCGATGATCATATGGACATCCGAAAACGTCAGAGCACGATCTTCGGTCAAGTGGCGACACTTCCTGACCAGCGTATTCCAACGTTCCCCACAATCCTGTCCTGCTGCCTGCAAACGGAATAACAGCGACGCACAGTTAGACATTTCGAGGTACCCCGGACGTACGCTTCCCGGCGCGAGGCGACCATCGTAATAGCTGAACGCGCCGTCGTAATCCGCGGCCTCGAATATGAAAAGAGCCTCGTGCCACCACAGATGATGACGCATCGGACTCCTCCCATCCCAAAATGTATCTGGACGCTGCATCCAGTCTATGCCGTCTTTCAGCCGCCCTTGGGCTTCCATGACGTGCGCCACAGAGTGGAAGGACCATAAGTCATCAGGTTCAAGTTCGACGCCTCGTTTTCCAAGTCTCTCGGCTCGTTCGTATTCGCCAACTTCCTCTAGACCCATACATGCCATCCCATAAACAAATCCTGCTCCAGGAATGTCATCGTGCCAGTCCCCGAGTGTACGGGTGATTGTGCTTCGTAGTAAATCTGGTCGACCGAAGAAGATCGCGTTTACATGTTGAAGTCGAAGCGCCAATAGATCGTGTGGATGCTCGGTCACAATAGTGTCGAAGGCCATTTGAGCGGCGCGCATATCCCCTTTGGCCCAAGATTCCAAAGCTTGCGCGTGTAGCTTTTCACGTGGATTGGCCAATTGCGACAGCGAGGTTGCGTGGGCGTGTGCATCAAACGCGTTGGGTAGAAGTGAATGCGATCGTGCTAATATGAAAAGAAAGCCCTTTAAGGTCCACGCAGCAGGGCATTCGGGGTCTTTTTCCAAGATGGCATCGAGCCGTTCCATGGTATCCGACCGGTACGTGAGAAAGTGATCAATAGCAGTAAACAGGGCTGCAGCAATCTCGTCGCTGCTAGCGGTCCAATTCAGCCCACGGACATCTTGGAACTGTTGCATATGGTTTTCCTCGTGATGGTGCGTGTTGAGGATAGCACAGAACATTCCCCTCCCAAAATCCGCCGCGCCCGATCAGGGCCAACTCTGGGCATCGATGAGCCCACACGGCCCAGTATTACGCAGCGAACACAATTCCATGCCCGCAAACGCGACATTGGGAGTCCGATATGCTATTGTCATCAAATTGGGGTGATAGCGGAGACAAGAACCCAAGAGAGGTGTGATTCATGATAATGCGGATATTTCAAGTTGTAACGAGGCTAGGCAAAGAAGAAGAGTTTAGCGAATTCTTCCATAAAACCGCCATCCCACTCATGAAGAACACGGACGGAATCATTTCTGTATTGCCCGGCGCACCGCGTACAGAAAGCCCTAGAGAGTTCAGTTTCGTCATGATTTGGAAGGATCTGGATGCGCTCAAGGCCTTTGTTGGAGATGATTACCAAAGCCCCCATATCGATCCTTCCGAGGCCGAGTTAGTTGAGTCCAGAACGA
>CAXMRT010000328.1:0-6723 GCA_964196025.1 uncultured Gemmatimonadales bacterium
GCCGCAAAAGCCGCACAGCGCGACCAAGAGGCTACCTCTGCCTATCGAAAAACCACGACCTTCGCCCGTGAAAACAAACAGGAGTACGACGCCATCATCGCGCAATTCGCGAAGCTAAAACGCGCCTACTCTGACACCGGCCAATCGGTCGCCATCAACAGGGCCCTCGCCGCAGCAACCAAAAAACGAGAGCGTATCATCCGACAGGACATGGACGACCTCAAGCGCCGCGCAGACCTACAGGTGTCCTACTCAGACATTCCTGAAGCAATCTCCATCTACGAGTCCTACGACGGCGCCTTCGTGGACTTTACGCGCCCCGAGAGAGAAAAACTGATCGCGGCCCTACGAGCGAACCAACCAAGCGACTCAACCCGAACACCGCCACGAACAAGACCCAGGCGAAACACTCGACCGGCGCCAGCCGAAACGCCGAACGCGCCAACCACCCCCGCAGCCCCGGCGCTACACACGAAGCTGCTAGGCTTCAACCAAATCTACGTCAGGCAAATCGAAAGCATCGATGATCAGTACGACGAAAATATCGGCGAAATGGTGAACCAATATTCCGAGGCAATCACTACCCTTGAGCGGAAGGCGCGCGAAAAGGGCGACCTCGACGCGGTCGTTAAACTCAGGGCAGAAAAAGCGCGCTTCAAATCCGATAAAGATTGGGCCCTCGGCACCAAAGCGGCACTCCCGACTTCGATCCTGAAGGTTTTCAATGCGGCCAAAGACTACGAACGCACCTACCAAAGAGAACGCTCGACGTCTCTCATAGCCCTCAACCGCGCCTACACAGGTCAAATCCGTGGTCTCATTTCCCAACTGACCACAGAGGGCGACGTTACCACAGCCAAAGCCCTTCAAGACCGATACGCCAAAAACTTTAGTCAATGGGCAAACCCTCGCATCCTTTTCGAAGACCCGACCATCGGGCCTGAATCCTAAGGCCCTCCAATGTCCACTGCATGCACGTCCAACATTCACGTGAAACAAACTAACACCGCCTCTATAATCCGTAGACTTACTAGACCGCCGCAATTATCAGGCTCGAGACAACAGCAATAGGAAGAACCACCATGCGACCATTCATTTACTCGAGCGCAACCGCCGCTATGCTTATCGCTACATCCGCCTCCCTGTCGGCTCAGAACTGGCCCCAATGGTTAGGCCCAAATAGCGACGGTGTCTCAGCCGCGAAAAACCTTCCGCTCGACTGGACACCAGACGAACACACCCTCTGGAAGTCTCCCCTTCCCGGACGCGCCGCCTCGACTCCCGTTCTCTGGAATGATCACATCATCCTCACGAGCCCGAACGACGGTGTGAACACAATCCTCGCATTCGATCTGAAGGGAAACGAACTGTGGCGCACTCCTCTCGGTAAAGAACGTCCGGGGAAAAACAAGAAAGCATCCGGCTCCAACCCTTCCCCAGTTACAGACGGAACCTTCGTTTACGTGTACTTCAAAAGTGGCGATGCTGCCTGCCTCGACTTTTCAGGCAAAATCATCTGGAAACATAATCTTCAGAGAGACTATGGCAAAGATACGCTATGGTGGGACCTAGCCACGTCCCCTGTCCTCAGCAAAGACTCCGCCATCTACGCTGTCATGCAAGAGGGCCCCTCCTATATCGTGGCTTACGACCGTAAGACCGGTGAGGTAAACTGGAAGATCGACCGCAGCTACGACGTCCCCAAAGAAAATGGCCAAGCTTACACTACGCCAATTGTCACCACGGTTAATGGAAAAGAAATCATGATTGTATGGGGCGCCGACCATATCACTGCGCATGACCTCGCCAACAAGGGTGCCGTCATCTGGGACTGTGCAGGAATGAACCCCGACGGCAAACCTTTCAAGCGTCCTATCGCGTCCGCGGTCATACACAAGGATATGCTCGTCATTCCCTTCGATCGCGCTTCACGCCTTGCAGGAATCAAAATGGGCGGCACCGGAGACATCACAAAAACGGCTCATGTATGGGGAACCAAAACCGTGCCAAAATCAAACACGCTACCCCAAAGCTCCGACGTCCCTACTCCCTGCGCCAAAGACGGCAGAGCCTACGTCCTCAGTGATTTCGGATCAATCAGCTGCTTGGAAATAGCCACCGGGAAGATTCTTTGGTCTGGTGACTGCGGCAAGGGTCGCGATAAATTTAGCGGATCTCCTACCATCGTGGAAGACAAGCTGGTCGTTGTGCGCGACAATGGCGACATGTACGTCTGTCAACTGGGCGACAGCTTCAAAATCATATCGCGGAGTTCAATCGGCGACCCGATGATCTCGCGCCCCGTATTTCTCGACGGAAGAATACTGCTCCGAACAGATTCACACCTGATGATGATCGGGAAGAAATAAACCAGCGTCGCTGAACAGCAACGCGCTTAACGGTTTTTCTTATAGTCGCTCTTAGACGCTGCACGCTGTTTGCGCAGATCTGATTTGCCGAACTGCCGTTCAGCCTTACCCTGCTCCACGCTGAGGTCCATATCATAAATAGCATGACCCGGAAGCGGCGCGGCACGCGACTTCTGAACCTGGATCGGGTTAGAGGCACGAAATCCACGCGGTCCGGCAGGTTTCTTTTTCCCACCGGCAGCCACACACACAAGTACGATCAATAAAAGAGCCATCGTTCCGAGCACGGCACCTGCAACAATCTTTGGAGTGTTATCCACCTTTTTCTTGCGGCGACGAGGATCTTCCTCTGTATCGACGTCACGATCACGACGGTCGCGGCGATCACGTGTGCCAGATGGACGCGCACTTGAACGAGATGTTGAAGAACTACGGCGCTTGGCTTTGGTCGAGCTCGATGCTTTCGACGATCGCGCCGAACGACTCGCGGAGCGATCCGCAGAAGGCCGCGCTGAGCGCGTGGATCTGGACGATCGTTCAGAGGACTTCGCCTCTGCCGAGCGGTCACCCATCGTCCCCTTATCTACTTTAATAGCCATCTGCTAACCCCTAGTTAAACCCTGATAAGTGGAAAATACTATACAAAATCCTCCACTGCCTTGCAAGAAGACTTTCTGCCTTAGCACTCTCGAAAAAGCGGTGGTTTTAAGCATTTTAAAATCGATACTTCCTTAGCAAGTAAATCCTTTACCGTTAGCCACGACTTCAGACTTCTAGCCCCCGCAATCCCGCGCTATAAGTAATAAATGACGCTCGCTTCACTCCCCGTTCTTATTCTGGACTGCCAGACAACCGGCGCCACACCCGCGCATGGCGCAATACTCGAAATCGCGTGGACGCTCTACTGTGCAGATGCAGATGTACCCCTCCCGGCCAAGGTTACTCACTTACTGGTCCACCCCAATGACGACGATGGCATTCCGCGCCAAGTCTCCCGAATCACGGGAATCACTTCGGCAGACCTAGAACGTGCCAGCGCACCCGAAGACGCCTGGGGAGAAATGATGTCTGATATCGCTGCCCACCCGAGCCCGCTACCTTGTGTCATTCATTTCGCACGCTTCGAACGTCCATTCATCACGCAGCTGCACGCAACAGTCACGGGCGACGACTCGCTACCGCTCGACATTGTGTGCACTCACGAAATTTGCCGACGGCTGCTGCCCTCTCTTCCACGACGCGGACTCCGCGCTGCGGCCGGATATCTAGGATGGACGGTCGGCGAATGTCGGCGCAGCGCAGATCACGTCTCGGCAACGGCTTTCGTCTGGTCAGAACTCGTCAAACGTTTACACTCGGACCACGGTCTAACAACGTGGGACGACCTCAACACTTGGTTGGCAAACACACCCGCGGCCCAATCCCGTAAACGTGTTTATCCAATGGATCGCGATAAGCGTCTTGCTCTACCAGACCGTCCTGGAGTGTATCGCTTCCTGCGCTCGAATGGCGACATCCTCTATATTGGAAAAGCAACCTCTCTAAAAACACGCGTTAATTCCTACTTCCGAAAACAAACCAACATCCCCGATCGCCTCTTAGAAATGCTAAGTCAGGCTCAAGACATCGCAATCACCGAAACTGACACCGCCATCGAAGCGGCGATGCTAGAAACCGACCTAATCAAGCAGCAACATCCCCCCTACAACGTCGCGCTCCGCCAACGCAACCGCGAACTCTGGTTTAGTAACCCTGACTTCGACAGCTTTCAACTCGCACCCGATGCCCAACACACACTGGGTCCGTTCCCACGTCCCGATCCTTTCATCGCGCTTCACACCCTAAGGCATATTCTAGACAACACCCTCACGCTCAACCCCGACTCGCTGCAACTCCTCTTGGCGATGCCGGAGGACTACCTGCCCGAACTCGCTATAGCCTCAGAAGGCCTGACCCTGTTTCGCGAGAAATACCCGTCCCTCGCGCGAAACTCGCTGCGAACGTGGCTACGCCTCGGGCTCCAGCTCCGGACAAAAGATAAAGAAGAAGAGGGAGAGAACACAGACGCGGAAGCCGACGACACACGCGAGTTTGAGTGGGATCCAGACTCCGTCTGCTCCGCACTGGAACACCAACTCTCAACCGTCATCCTTCGTTACTGGCGAGCACGCTGCCTCCAACGCCTCTCCAACTGCGTCATCAGTTGGAAACCCGGACCAAAACAAGAGCGTCGATTGCTCGTTGTTTCGGCCGGCCACATCATTGAGCGCCGTTGGGTCAAGCGCCCACCGCACAGTCTTGCGTCGTTCGACATCCTCTTCCGCTCTACACAAGACACTCTCGCAGTCTTCGACATCGAGACGTACGACCGGCTTCAAGTCCTTCTCACAGAACTCCGCCGCTTGCTCAAAGGCCCTCACAACCCTCAAGTCCTTATCCCTCGCAAAAAACTCTATAGAAAATCGTCGCTGAAAGCATGGCTGCGCCCCTTGTGAGTCTGACCCAAAACATTCACACCAAAAATCGTGGACGCCTCACCACCGCCTCTCTACACTTACCCATGCTCACACACGAAAAGATCGGCTATGTAGAATTTTCAGCCTCCGGAGACCTTCTCGCAAAACCACTCTTTTCGTTCCCTCGCGGTCGCCGCTTTCAACTCATCGAATCCAGCGGCAACGAATTTGCCGTCTGGTCAGACAAGGAATAACTCATGCAAGACACCCACAAAGACTTCTCAGTAGATCATTTTAATCAAGTCTGGGGAATCATCGATAACGCAGACCGCAGCGCCGACGATGCCGACAACATGCTTGCACTCGCCCACTCCTCACTTTGGCACTGGAAACAACGCGACGACTGTACACCCATGAACCTCTCTATCGGCTACTGGCAGGTTTCACGCGTTTACACACTCTTCTCCAACGCCGAAATGGCTCTGCGCTTCGCAAACTCCTGCCTAAAGATCTCTCTCGAAAACACCATCCCACCTTTCGGTATCGGCTACGCCTACGAAGCCGTCGCACGCGCAAATCTTCTTAGCGGGAATTTAGATAGCGTGAACTCTGCCATCGAGAACGCCCACCAGCAAGTCGCCGACATCACCGACAACGACGACAAAGCGTCTCTTCAAAAGGACCTCGACGAAATCAGCACCCGCGCCGCCCAATCATAGCAAAGACGCACCTAAGCACGGTGAATCGAACAGACCTAACAGACAGGGTGGCTGTTCGATTATCCGAACACGCATCCAGTCCCCGCGCCCCCGCTACATAGTCACCCTCGGGCAGCAAGAGGTAGGGACACGCAGCCGAGGTGTCCGCATGTGCAGGAGGACTCTTAGGGGCACTGGAAAAGCGGGGACACCCTCACCTGACAGAAGATGATCGCAGCCGCGACCCTACTCGCTGCTGGCCTTCGGCGCTAGGCGTCGCTGGGCATAGTCGATCATCCGCTGCCGCATCTCTGGAGCGATCGAGGTATCTGCCTGCAAAAAACCCAAGGCTTCCTTCGGCGAATTTTTCACATAGCGCCACCCGGTGGAGCGCATCTGCTCTGCACGCATAGAGTCACGCGAAATACGAGATGCCCACTCCATCGCTGTTTTGGGGTCGGTATAGCGACTGGCCTCCACAAACTGTGCGATCGGACCATCCATTTCCGGCCCACTCGGCTGCGCCCGCAGCCACGTTTCTGCTGAACGTGGTTCATACTGCACCCAACGTTTGTAGATACGGTCGATGATTTTTCCTGAGCGTTGATCAGCTGGCAAGCTTGCGTACCAGCTCGCCGCGGACTTCGGATCCACGCGCGCCCACGACTCACCCAATTCGATGTTGTTAGCCAAACGGTTGTGCGGCTCGGTCACTTGCTCCATCCACGTTTTTGCGGCCAGTGGATCGAAACGCGCCCAGTGATCGACCGTGCGATGCAGCGCTAAGTCACGCAGCTTACCCGTGGGCAAGGCTTGGCTCCACGCCACAACTTCTTGCGGATAATCCTTAAAGGACTCCCAGACCGTCTCCATCATATGATGTGTATATTTTTTTGTATCTGTGGCTTCTAAAAACTCAAATGTCTGTTGAATGCCTGCAGCGCGCGCACCTTCAAACACATCCTGAAAACGCGAACGCGGTAAGTCGTTGTTCGGATTCGCCTCGGCATGCGCCAAGGCTTCAGCAGGATTCGACGTCGCCCACCCCTGCAAGGCTTGCTGCTTCATCTCATAACGTAATTTCGGTTGTGCCTCACTGCCCGCATATTCCAGCGCAGTCATCGGGTCGAGCTGTGCCAAGCGATGGACCACGGCGAAGGCAGCATCATTTCGCATAGGTCCCAAGGTCATCGTTTCGAG
>CAXMRT010000329.1:0-3767 GCA_964196025.1 uncultured Gemmatimonadales bacterium
CGTACGTGCGGGTCGTATTTGCTCGGTTTAACATGCTCTGAACAAAATCACCTTTAACGTGACTGACGAAGTCTGGACCCGGCGTGTATTTATCCGGGAGGTGGACATGACCGCCATGCGCCATGAACTGGGCGGCCTGCCGCGTGTTGTCCTTAATCATTATTGCTTCCTCGACAGTCCGTTCCCCGTTGAGATTCTTCGCCCCTTGTGCCATCTGGCGGTGTTTGCCTTCACCCTTTCCAGTTTTCGCATTCACGGCACCGCCTTGCTCGCGGGCTTGGGTCGGGGCATGTGTGCCGAGGTGCGTGGTAGGGTTTTTGAACTTGGTGGGCCATAGTAACGCACACCCCTCCCTCGCGGCCTTCACCACCAAATGCAGCTGTTGGTCGTATGAATCTGCGACTGGGTGATACGTTGCCAGAATCCACGACGTGCTCCGCGCGACAAGGAAAGCAACAGTCACCACCCGGTTTAGCCAGTCATCTCCCGCGCGTGCCTTGAACAACACAGCGACGTCCTTTCGAATGTGATCCTCGCGAATCCACCCGCGGAGAATCAAACCCAAAACACCGCAAGCCCTTCCCGCGTCCGTTGCATTACATTTCACGGTGCGATCCTGTAGTTTGGAGGTCGATGAGGTGATTTCTAACGCTCTAACACTCCGACTCCACGGCGGTACCAGGGGAAACTTCACGAACCTGCCGTTAAGCTCCAGGCGCGCGAGGTCCGTCATGGACGACAGAAGACAGCTCAGGAACTTCTTTACCAAACCAATCTTTTCTGCATGCATTGGCTCATACGGCATTTGCCGGTAATAGTCAAATACGAGACCCGCCAGCGGCCCTTCACTCATCGAGAGGCCCATCTTGGCCAGGATATCTTCCAGCTTTGACGGGCTTCCCTTGGCTTGCTTTTCGGCAATCCGGCGTTGTTCCTTGGTTCCGTGAAATGTGCGGTGCAAGTAGGCCAACTCCAGCGGGGACAATACTTTGTTGAATTCATCCTTGTGCAGCTGACACTGACGGCAGCCTTTATGTGCGGTATGACCCTTGTTTCCGGCGAAGCAGTGTGCCTGCGGCATGTCAGCCCGGACTAAACCGAGACCCCCAACTAGGAGCACCTTCCCGATAACCCTCCCCATGTCTACCAAAATTCCTTCCTCCATCTGCCGCAAGCGTAGGACGAAGGGCTTCAGCGCCTCTCGTAGGTCTGAGCCTGGTGCAACCATATGCACCGGGAATAAATTCCGTAAAACATCTTGCAGATGTCGCGGCAGCCCACCCAAAGTGACATATCCGCCCCCAGTGCTGTGTGATAATTTGGAGAAGACTTGGAAACAATCATAAAAGTAGGTGAGAAAACATCGCAATACGGTGATGTCCTTAGGCAAGTCTCGTAGGCGTTGCTTTAACTTCGATGAGTCGAACAGTTGATGGAAAGGCCGGGGAAGAAAATCAGTGTCGAGAACCGTGAAGTGACGCTCGGTGCCTGTCACCGTGCGCAAGACGGACCGTGTGGAATACAAATTCGCCACCCCGTGTTCCGGGGCATCGGCACGTGACCGCGAAATCACCTGTAGCCCAGTGACTGCGGATGGCCTCACTATGTGCTCAACATCGAACATAGCAAATAGTTCCCTCTCTGCGTCATCATGCGACTCTCCCGATGGCAGATGTAACTGCCCCATCGTTTGGAGAGCGGGTGCTGTCGCAAAGGGTCGTACTTGGAATACCAACTCCACGGCATCCGTTGGGTTCCCGCCTCCACCTCCACCCGCTTCATGCATTCTCGCCAAGGCAGCCGCTAGTCCACCCGGGGCTGGCGCCCCGATAACGTCCTCCCAGGAGTTCTCGTCAGACAGGCGAAAGATACCGATGACCTCGCCCTTCTGAGTCACCCCGTCATTCGTGTACTCAATATCCTGCCCGTGACAAATCCGATCACTCAGGGCGGGTACGCGGACGGATTCAGCCGTGTACAACGGCGTTGCACCATACACATCGCTGTTGGTCAACTGTGAGATTATACCGGCCTTGGACCGTGTGGGGAGGAAAGATGTATGTTCCAAATTACCCGGCCATTGAAACAGGCGCACGACGGCATCGATGGGGTCATAAAACACGCTCTTGGGTTTGAAGTTTATCGTCTTGGATAACTGTAGGTCTTCCAACATTTGGGTTGCATATTCGGAACCAGTAATCACTCCAGCCTTACGTCGCTTGTCCCGCATTGTCTTCCGCGCTTTGTGATCGGCTTTTGCCCTAGCAACCACCTTGTCACTGAGAGGCACACGCCTAACCATCAGGTTTAATAGCGGCATCGACTCTGCCATTTGCTTGATGCGGTAATGGGAGGGGTAGTCAGCTGGGACGAAGTCCTTGTGCATTATCATTTTCCGGCCATCCTCGTACTGATCTCTCGAGATGCTATTCATCGCGTGGTAGTAGAACGCGAACGTCTCGGTGGCATTCCTCGACGGGTAATGACCCACACCGGCGGGATCCAAATTTCTGATAGTCCTATCACCATGCACTTTCGGCGCTCCTGGCCCTTGGATGATCTCATCCCACTCATAGGGCACGTTGTCCTTCGCATAGGGGTATGCAGTGCCAGGTCCGGTTGTAGCCACGGGGTCCTCACTCGAACTTGGGACAGCATCCCGTGCTTCAAGTTCCTTTTGCACCTGGGCAAGTTCAGCAGTGACAGCGTTGCAGAATGCGTGTTCCTCTTCTGAGTTTAAGTCAGCAGAATCCTCCGATTCGCAGGTCGTAGTGACGGTGTCCGGCTCCGAATCGTTGTCGTGCGACCCACTGACCTGACCCACACCGTTCTCCGGGTCCACTTGAACAGGTTCAAGTTCACCAACGTCACGGTCTGATTCGATTTCTGACTCCGCCTCGGTGTCTGCCCACCCGTTGGTTTCAGAGTCCGACTCTGAAGTCGCCTGCACTGGAATCACCCCAGACTGAACGCTAGCGACAGACCTCACGCCCCAAGTAAGCCTATTCCGTGGCTGAGACCATGTCTTGCGTCGCTTCTTTTGAGCTCGGTTCGGCTTGCAGAAGCGGGGGCGGACGGTTCGTTTGTGGCCAACTGTTGGACCGTCGCCGGTGACGTCCGATCGATTCCTCTTGCCCAGACTAGTGGACTGCTCTAATCGGTGGACTGCTCCACCAACACCATCATTGCTCTCGGATTTGGAATCACCCCTTCCGCATACCGCACAGATCCACTTGCGCTGTGTGCCGTCATACTTGAGCTCGTCTTCTTGAACACCACATCCATCACACCGTGTAGGGCTGACTGAACTGCTGTCGGTCGCATCACCTCCGAATGGACCACCACCAGGCAGTCGCATTACAAGATGGAGGGTACACTCCCGGTTGATGTTGTAGTATGTGAGTGTGCGGCTACTGTCGAGGTTCTTACCCCCGTACATCAGGCGCTGTTCTGTACTGGGAAGTCCGATGTTACCGCAAACCTTATTTTTCACGTACTCGACGGTTTCCTGCAAGCTTCCAACATTGATGGTTTCAGTATCACCCGTGAGGGTTTTGACGAAGATCTGTATGCATCCAGACGGGTAGGACTCCGATTCTGTGTTCGATCGTGCAAGCTCCGGAACAATCTGAGGTGCTGGTGGTGAGGAGGACGAACTCGATGACACCGCCTGGACCAGCCGTGGCTGAGACCATGTCTTGCGTCGCTTCACTTGATCTCGGTTCGGCTTGCAGAAGCGGGGGCGGACGGTTCGTTTGTGGCCAACT
>CAXMRT010000330.1:0-17257 GCA_964196025.1 uncultured Gemmatimonadales bacterium
CGGCCTTTCTTTATCCACTGCCCATCGGTGAGGGAGGCGACCCCGGCGTCTGGCCACGGGAAAAGTCCGCAAGCCTTCTGGCCGTCGCGAGACACTTGGAAGTTGTCGGCATCGACTTGGCGTGCATCCCAGAACGGCTGAACTGTTTTGGGTGCGTCTAGTCTGCAGCGTTTGAGGGCACTGTAGGTGGTTCCTTTTGCTTTGAAGGGCTGAGTGCCATAGATGACCCATGTTAACTGCGTAGCGGGGTCCATCCATAGGTCATAAGCGTAGCCGTCGGCCAGGCGGCGCATATTGGAGCCGTCCCAATTGATGGCGTAGATCCAGCTCTTACCGCGGATCGTGAAGACGACTTGTTTGCCGTCTGGGCTAATCATTGGGCGAGAGAAATTGCCGACGGTCGAAAGGAGCGGGTGAACGCCTTTGTCGTCGGCGGAATCGAGCCCCATTAGTCTGAGGCTGGTTCCTTTCGCGAAGGTATCGTTACTCGCCTCGCTCTGATCTTGTACCCACACCACTCGAGTATGCGTGTCGGTAACGTCCGCTATGGGAGTTTTTGCGAAGGATGTATGGGCAAGTAGGGCCATCGCGGCCACCACGGGTATGCGTATGTATGAGGGTGAGACTGTCATGTGGGACTCCTGGGTGTAGTTGTTTGTTCATTAGGTTTGTTGTCACCGTATTTGATGAAGAGGCGGTAGAGCCTCCTCCGGTTTTGTTGTTACCTGTTGTGGAGCCTATCGTAATGACTGTCGAATTCAACGAGATTATCAGGTTCTTAGACGCCACATGAGGGGGTGTTTGCTATTGAGGCCGTTGTTTGTCGTAGGTATGGTTTGGGTATGACAACACTATTTAGAGAGTTGAGGCCGCGAGTAGCCGTGTTGGGGCTCAGTATTGCGGTGTTTGGGGGTGTTCTGTCTGCCACGGCGCAGACGACGCGGGTGTCAAAACCGCGGCCGGTCGTTAAGCGAAAGGCGTTGTCAGAGACGGAGCATAAGAATATCGCCATTTTTGAGCGTTATTCTCCGGCGGTGGTGACGGTGATCAACAAGGGCTTGGTGGGATCGTTCTTCACGAGAGAAGTGTTTGAGGTGGAGCAGGGATCGGGTTCTGGTTTTCTTTGGGACGAGGAAGGGCACATTGTGTCCAACTATCACGTGGTGCACAAAGCGCGTGCGGTGGAGGTGATCCTGAAAGATGGGACGCGCTTAGATGCGACCGTGGTGGGTGTGGACCCGAATCATGATTTGGCTGTGTTGAAGGTGACGTTGACGGACCCAAAGCTGAAGCCGATGGCGGTGGGCTCGTCGCACGACCTTCAGGTGGGTCAGCGCGTGCTGGCGATCGGTAACCCGTTTGGGTTATCCACATCGCTAAGCATCGGGATCGTGAGTTCATTGGGTCGTAGTATTCAGTCGATGACAGGTGTGACAATTCATGATGTGATTCAAACCGATGCCGCGATCAACCCGGGGAACTCGGGTGGACCGCTCTTGGATTCGTCGGGTCGGTTGGTTGGCGTCAATACGGCGATTGTCTCGCCATCGGGCGGGTCGGTGGGTGTGGGGTTTGCTGTGCCTGTGGATACGGTTAATAAGCTGGTGCCGGAGCTGATCACCTACGGTAAGGTTCGACGCGCGTTGTTGGGCGTTAGTTTTTTGGATGATGGGCGTGCGCGCTATCTCGGGATACAGGGTGCGGTTGTTCAGCGGGTGTATCGCGGGTCACCTGCAGCCAAAGCGGGGCTTAAGGGGCTCGCGCATAAGAGCGGTGAGTGGTATGTGGGGGATGTGGTTGTGGGGATTGACAAATTTGCGGTGACCTCGGTCGTGAGCTTTCGAAATCTATTGGCGGACTATCATCCCGGTGACAAGGTAAGCATTCATATCCTAAGGGATAAGAAGCGGTTCACGGTTCCCTTGACTCTGACGACGATGGAATGAGGGCAGCCTTGCTGCCGTGCCTTCCCGCTTGCGCATGTTTCGGGGCTTCTGCTATAGGTATCCGGCGCTTGGAACGGATGTGATGATGACAAACTGGGTATTTAGATGAACGATGTGAGTAGTGACTTGAGTGAAGAGGTGACCGCACCGCGGCATTTTATTGAGCAGATCATTGATGCCGATTTAGAGAGCGGCAAGCATGAGACGATTGTTACGCGGTTTCCGCCTGAGCCTAATGGCTATCTTCATATTGGGCACGCCAAATCCATTTGCTTGAATTTCGGTATGGCCTCTGAGTATGAGGGGCGTTGTCACCTGCGCTTTGATGATACGAATCCCGCGAAGGAAGAGGCTGAGTACGTGGAGTCGATCATGGACAGCGTGCGTTGGCTAGGCTTCGAGTGGGGGGAGCATCAACACAATACGTCTGACTACTTTCAGGCCCTTTACGACTATGCCGTGGATCTGATTTCGCAAGGAAAGGCCTATGTGTGTTCCTTGAGTCCGGACGAGTTCAAGGTGTGTCGCGGGGCGCCGACGCGGCCGGGTACGCCGAGTCCGTCTCGAGATCGATCGGTTGAAGAAAATTTGGACTTGTTTGCTCGCATGAAAGCGGGGGAATTTGAAGATGGGCAGTATGTTGTGCGTGCGCGCATTGATATGGCGTCGCCCAACCTACATTTGCGTGACCCTTCCATTTATCGAATCAAACATGCGGACCATCATCGCACCGGGAGTGAGTGGTGTATCTACCCGATGTATGACTTCGCGCATGGGCTTAGCGATGCCATTGAGGGTATCACGCATTCCTTGTGCACCTTGGAGTTTGAGGTTCACCGTCCCTTGTATGAGTGGTTTCTTGAGCAGCTCGATGTGCCGGCCACGCCGCGACAGATCGAGTTTGCGCGCTTGAACCTGACGTATACGGTGATGAGCAAGCGGAAGCTGCAGGAGTTGGTGGAAGGCGGGAATGTGTCGGGTTGGAATGATCCGCGGCTACCGACCTTAGCGGGCTTGAGGCGTCGGGGATACACGGCAGCGTCAATTCGAGCGTTTTGCCACAAGATCGGTGTCACCAAGGTTGAGAGTGTGACGGATGTGGGTCTTTTGGAGCATTGTCTGCGCGACGACTTGAATCCTGTGGTACGGCGTGTCATGGGCGTGTTAAATCCGCTTAAGGTTGTGATTACAAATTATCCGGAGGGTGAATCGGAAACGTTTGAGGCGAAGAATCATCCGAGTGATCCAGAGATGGGTGTTCGAGCCGTTCCGTTTTCTCGAGAGCTCTATGTCGAGCGCGACGATTTCATGGAGGAGCCGGCGAAGAAGTTTTTCCGGCTTTCACCCGGTCGAGAAGTACGCTTGCGTTCAGCGTGTCTGATTACCTGTCAGGACGTGGTCAAGAATGCTGACGGCGAGGTTGTCGAATTGCATTGTACGTGGGATCCGGATTCTCGGGGGGGCAACGCGGCTGACAATCGCAAGGTGAAGGGTACCTTGCATTGGGTATCGGCTGCACATGCGATTGACGTAGAGGTTCGCCTGTATGATCGACTATTCAAGGTCGAAAGCCCAGATGGGGACAGCGATGTTGATTTCAAGACGCACCTGAACCCAGACTCCCTGACCGTGGTTCAGGCAAAGGTAGAGCCTGCGGTGGCAGAACTTGGGGTGGGCGAGCCCGTCCAGTTTGAACGCATGGGTTACTTTTGCGTGGACTCGGACAGCAGTCCTGATGGTCTGGTGATCAATCGGACCGTGACCCTGCGCGACAGCTGGGCTAAGAAGGGTAAGTAGCGGATATCTCACCGGCTCGGTTGAGCTGATTCAATTTGATAATGGCAGGGCGGAAACTAAGCAAGGAGATTGGGTATGCGTGGATTCGGACAGCTGGTGGTGTGTGTCATGGTGGGACTAATTGGCGGAGGAGTTGTAATGGCAGAATCGGTTGAGACCCCAGGGGTGTTGCGTCACCTTGTTATGTTGAAGTTTAAGGACGGTGCGGCTGCGGATAAGGTCAAGGCAGTCGAGACGGCGTTTGTGGCGTTGCCATCCAAGATCAGTGCTATCCAAGATTTTGAATGGGGGATGAACGTGAGTCCTGAAGGGTTGAACAAAGGGTTCACTCATTGCTACCTGGTCACGTTCAAGGATCAGGCGGGCTTGGACGCCTATCTTCCGCATAAGTCCCACAAAGCGTTTGTGGCGTTGTTGGATGGCTTGCTTGCTGACGGCGGTGTTTTCGTTCTCGATTACGTGGCTAAGTAGTGTGTTGAGTTGGATCGAGCGGATCCATCTGCAGGCGTGACACACGATCCCATAGTGGGGCTGGCAGAGTTGTTGTCCCCCGCTGGAATCGGGCTTGACCGCGTACAGGCGGCGGCCGAGGCTTTCCGACGTGACCCACTAGCACCGAATCTGGGGTCGACTCGTTTCGCTGCTGCCGTGCAGCGCTTGTTGTTGGCTAGCGGCGGTGTTGTGGGGCGCGCAGATGAGGTTCGTGTGCTCAACATGGCCTGCGGGCGTAGCCCTGAGACCGCGGTATTGATTGGGCTACTAGCCGAGACGTCTGCGAGTGTTGCTTATGCGGCGACGGATTTACGCGGGACTGCGCTGGATGTGGCCCGTCGGCGTGGTGAAGGGATACGTCGATTCTTTGCTGACTTTTATGGCCAGGACTCTGTGGCCTTATCGCTTCGGTATAGCGTGGGCGATTTGTCCGACGAAGAGGCCCGTCGAGCCTTACCCTCAGAGGTGGACGTGGTGATGATTCGTCATCAAAACTGTGGATTCAGTGTTCCAATATGGACGGGGATTTTTGAGTTGGCGCTTGCGTGTTTATCGGAGACTGGGTGTGTGATCGTGACCTCGCATTTCGATCACGAGCACGCGTTGGCGATTAACGTCATGCGTGCGCTTGAGGCAGAGTGTGTCGTGAGTCATCAGATGCCTGACCCGCACGTCATTGGTCCCGATGGGAAAGCCGTGGATCGGCACTTGGCTTTGTTTAGGCCGATGGCTGCGCGTTAGATGACGACTTCTTCTGGCTAAAAATCAGAGTCGGGATTAACAACAGTGGTAGAACCTGCATAGTGAGTCGGTCCCAGGCTGTGTTGATTTGCCAGCCAATGTCATCCTTATGGAAAAGCATGATCGTGAGCATGCCGGCCATGATCAGCCAGGGGAGTATGGCGAGTCGGCGAGTGGTCCAGTTGCCTGTAATCATGCGATAGAGTGAGCCGGCGAGGCCCAGCCAGAGAACCACGCTCCATAACTGAGGTTGTATCCATAGGACACCGATGCGCTCCAGTGCAGCAGGGAGTCTATCGAGAGCCCGGCTAAGGTCGTCCGGGTTGAGAGAGAGGCCTGCGAGTGAGTGTGAGGGTGCTTGCAGTTCGGTCTTAAGCCAGATCATCCAAGGCGCCATGCCGGCCCCGAGCACAAGGAGGTAGACGAGTCCGTGTTTTAGGGACTGCCGATTGTGGCAGGCGAGTATGGCTGCCAGAAAGACCATCGCGATCATGAGTCCTTCGTTCTTTGTGTGGGCTGCTGCTGCGGCGAAGAGGCCTGCTAGGGCTGCGTGAATGAGGGTTCGTTTGTGATGATAGAGCAGGATGCGGCCGAAGGCGCATGTGACCATGAGCCAGAGGGCGGGTTCGGCATAGCCAGTCGATGCGATTTGTTGTGTTTTTGGAATTGAGACGAAGAGTGCCGCGCCGAGCAGAGCGTGTGTGGCGGACTGACCCTGTTGGTGAAGGATGTGGGCGATTTGCCAGGCTGTCAGGAGCATGAAGACGGGCCCCCAACCGAGTGCCCATTGTTCTTCCCAGCCTCCGGATATCCACGCCGTGTAGGCCCAGGTCATTGGCCAGAGAAGAGGGTAGTCTGCGTGTCCGAAGTACTGGACATCTGTGAGTGGGCCGTGGCCTTGTGCAAGGACTCGGGCTTTCGGACCCCAAATGGCCCATGCATCCCAGTCATTTGGGACGACCGTGACGCCCATCAGAAGCGACCAGACAACACCCGCTGAGATAAGGGTCACAAGCACGAGGACCCACTTACGGGAGTTGATGAGTGCAGGTGAAGAGGTGGGAGGCGAGGCGTCTTGCGTCTGCTTGTGTCGGAAGAGGGTCAGCCATCCTATGATGGATAGACCTGCGAACAGCACCATTCCCGTGTGGGTGGAGTGAGTCGCCATGCGAGACAGGAGGCCTAGCGTTGTAAGAAGGAGGAGGGCGGCTGCGATGCTTTCTGGTGCGCTTAGGTGACTGCGGTGCAAGAGCCACGTGCTTAAGCGCGCTGCGCCGAAAACGCTGAGAAGGGCGAGCATCCAGCCGAGCGGGTTGGGTGGGTGGATCGCTAGGGGGTTGTGAGTGGGTGGGGATGGGACTGCATGAGATGCTGGCGTTAGGCTAGAAAGATGACCGTCCGACCATGTGATTTGGTAGTCTGGGTTGCCGTCAGGGATCATGGGTGCGAGGAGGTAGGTTAGGTAGGAGAGTTGGTTGAAGTCGCCCTCTGTACTGTAGTGTTGATCGGGGGGCCAGGAGGCGAGTGCTGTTTCTAGTTCTTGCAGGTTGGTGTATCGGATACCGGCATTGTTCAGAACGTTTTCACGTTGTTGAACGACTGTTTTCCCGAGCATCTGCGATCCGTTGGTCGTCCACCAATAGCGGTACATCATTGCCGTCGACCCTATTGTTAACGGCAGCCAGACGATCAGTAAGAGGGTGTAAAAATTAAGAAAACGTCTCATGCGCCCGAGTGTAGGGGGGTGTGGATCGGGATGCCAGCACGAACTCTTTCGCTTCTGGGTTGGGTTCGTTGGTCGGTGGGTGTATCGTCAGAAGTCGTTGATTTATGTTAAAGAATGAGGATGAAGATGCGCGTATTTTGTGTATGGCTAGCGGGTTTGATCGTGTCTGGGGTTGTCGCTCAAGACACTGAGCTCACGTCGTGGACGGGGTATCGGGGGCCTGCGGGAGATGGTCGCGCAGCGGGTGAGGCGCGTGGCTTGCCGCTGTCGTGGGCAATGGATAAGAATGTCGCGTGGCGCACGCCGATTCATGGGCGAGGCTGGTCATCGCCTGTGGTGTTTGAGGGGCGCGTATGGCTGACGACCGCGACCGAGGATGGGACCGCGTTGTCGGTTATGTGTCTCGACGAAGCATCTGGCAAGCTGTTGGTTGACCGTGTTTTGTTTACGGTTAAAACGCCGGAGCCTCTCGGCAATCCTGTGAATGGGTATGCGTCTCCGTCGCCGGTGATTGAGAAAGGGCGAGTCTATGTTCACTTTGGGAGTTATGGAACCGCTTGCTTAGATTCGGCCACCGGTAAAACGCTTTGGGAGCGGCGTGATCTGCCGTGTCGGCATTTTCGGGGACCTGGTTCCTCACCCTTCCTCTATAAAGATCTTCTGATTCTGACGATGGATGGCATTGATGTTCAATATCTCGTGGCCTTGAATACTGCCACGGGGCGTGATGTCTGGAAGACGCCGCGAACGACCGATTTTAAAGATCTGAATAGTGAGGGACGACCCACTCGCGACGGGGATCAGCGCAAGGCGTACACCACTCCTCTTCTCATCTCGACCTCTGCGGGTGATGTGATTGTTAGCGGGGGTGCCAAGGCTGCGTTCGCGTACGACCCCAAGACGGGCGACGAGTTGTGGAGCGTCACCTATGCGGGGTATTCCGCAGCCTCTGGTCCGGTGGCGGGTGCGGGGATGGTGGTCGTGAACTCTGGTTATGGAAAACCTGTGCTCTCAGCCGTAAAGCTTGGGGGTAAGGGTGATGTAACGACTACTCGAGTCGTGTGGACTTACATGAAGGGCGTTCCTAAGCGTTCGTCGCCTGTGATCGTCGATGGCCGTGTGTATATGGTCAATGATGCAGGAATTGCGACTTGTTTGGAGTTGAAGACCGGGAAAGAGGTTTGGAAGGGGCGGTTGAATGGGAAGTTCTCTGCTTCTGTTTTGTATGCTGACGGTCATTTGTTCTATTTTGATGAGCAGGGTAAAAGCACGGTGGTAAAGCCGGGGCCGATTTTGGATATTGTGTCTGTGAACACTCTGGACGCCGGATGTATGGCGTCGGTGGCGGTCGTTGGGCGTGCTTTTATCATGCGCACGACCGACGCTGTCGTGCGTCTGGAAGTTTCAGGCAACTAGCCTGCGCCTTTCAGCGATACGCCGATTTTCCGTGTGACTATGCGGCGGCATCGACGACTCCCCTCAAAACACTGCAGGGGAGGCCCATTTCGAGGCTTGTGCGATCCCTCCCCCATATTGTAGGATACAGCCCGTAATCACTGAATTATTTGGGGATCATAGATGGCACGTATTGTAGTAATTGATGATGAAGAGAGCATTCTGAATGTGATGAGCGGGATGCTAGCGGCCGACGGCTACGACGTCGGAGTTATCCATGCGGGGCCGGATTTACTTGATCAGTTAGAAGCGGAAGAGCCTGATCTCGTGGTCACGGACTTGCGCATGGAGCCCACCAACGGTATCGATGTGCTTGAATACATGAAGGCGAACAAGCCGGATTGTCCCTCTATCCTATTAACGGGTTATCCGACAGTTGAGGTTGCCAGCCAGGCGCTCTCGCTGGGTGTCTTCGATATGGTTGCGAAACCGTTCCGAATTGATGTGTTGCTGGAAGTCATTGAGCGAGCGCTGGAGTATGGGCGGACGCACTCAGGTACGACGACGGATATGCGTGCGGTTTTGGGAAGTTCCTACCGGTATAGTAATGTCGTGGCCGAGAGCGCGGCGATGCACACCGTTTGTGACATGATCGATCGTGTATCCTCCTTGGATATGCCGGTCTTGATTCAGGGTGAAGTGGGAACTGGAAAAGAAATCATTGCGCGAGAGTTGCATGGCGCGAGCGCGCGCAAGCATGCCGAGTTTATTACGATTGATTGTGCGAAGGGCATGGAGGAACTGAAGCGTTTGGCTTCGGGACCGGGTGGAGGTGTCTTGGGACAGGCCAAGGAGGGGACCATTCTGTTTCGGGACGTCCATACCTTGTCTTTAGGGATGCAAGAGAACCTAGCCAAAATTTTGACGCTCATTAAAGAGCAGGCGGATGCGTCGGGTTCCGATCGCGGGGGAATACGAATTTTGTCTTCAACAGATAAGGACCTGCGGGCGCTGGTCGACCAAGGCAGATTCAATAAAGATTTGTACAACCGGCTCATTGTGCTGTCCATCGAGATCGCTCCCCTTCGGAATAGACCTGAGGATGTTCCTTTTCTGGCCTACGATGTTGTTCGTGAATCGGCCGCGAGCGATCAGCCGCTCCCGATCATTGATGGTGCCGCGATGGAGTTGCTGAGTGCGTATAATTGGCCGCGGAATGCGACGGAACTCACAGAGGTGATGCGCGCGTGTGTATCGGACGTCACGGGTGAGCAGATTGAGGTTTCGGATTTGCCGGCCACGTTAGTTCAGGCGGCGAAAGCACAGATAAACGCTCAGAGTGGGGATGAGGTGAGCGAGGATTTCCGAGCGGATCACCTTAAAATGTTTCTACGTAGCGCGGTATCTTGAGTCGACGGGTCGCTGACAGTGACTCGGGGGGGTCCCAATGAGAGAGTTATGTTTTGTTTGTCCGGACTGTTCGAAGCATTTGTCCATTCCCGTTGAAGGTGCTGGATTGATTTGTGCGTGCAGTGAATGCGCGGCTAAGATTCGGGTTCCAGATCCCGCGATAGAATTTGCCTGTACCGTGTGCGGCGATGCCTTGTGTGCAGAGGGGTCGCTTCGCGGAACGACGTTTCAGTGTCCCAAGTGCCTGTCTCAGACGGCCATTCCGAGTACCCCTCTTAACCCAGAAGAGCGTTTGTTGGGGTTGCCGGTAAAAATCTCATGTCCGAGTTGTGGTGTGCATCTCGACTACGACGATGACTTTCGTCGTGAAATGGCGGGCCGCACGGTTGAGTGCCCGAAATGCGATTCCCCAATCTCCATCAGGGGGACACCTACAGAACAGGATCTGACTCGGGTGACGGCCGCGGGTCCGGTATCGCCTCCGGCGCCTAACATTCATTCTCAGCCAACTCAAATTTTTGCCCGTCAGGAATGTAAGCATTGCGGCGAGGGCTTGGCTCCGAATAGTGTTACGTGCCAGCATTGTGGATCCGCGATCTAAGAAACAGAGCGTGCGCGCTAAGGAGATGTATATGAATCGCTGTCGTCAAATTCTCGGTATTGTGTTGTTCGTTACTCTTGGAGTTTCCGCTGGAGTCGTGCGAGCTGAAGAAGACAAGAGCTCCGCCTTGTTTCGCGCGAACAAGCTGGTTGACCTCGCTGAACTCTCGCGAAAAGATACGGACTACGAAAAAGCCGAATATTTTTACAAGCGTGCGCTCGGGATATGTGTCGAGCATCGCCCGGGGACGTCGACCATCCCGAATCTGTTGTATCAGTTGGGCCAGCTCGGGTATGAGGCTGGAATGATCACCAAGGCGCGGGATTATTATTTGCGAGCCCACGCAGCGCAGGCCGCGTTGGGACCCGAGACGACTCAGATGGCAACGCTCTTGTATGAACTCGCACACATGCATGACTTGTTGGATGACTTGGAGCAGGCAGAGTCGTACATCATCGATGCGGCGGCACTGGCGGAGAAGCGATCCCCGAAAGGCGCTCTGATTCTCAAGGTATGGCGACTGCAGGCGATGATTGCCATACACGGGGGAGATGCCACTCAGGCTGAGGTATACTTGTTGAAAGTGTTGAATAGGCAGCACAAAGACCGTCCCCGCAGTATTGAACTGGCCGATGCTTTGGATGATTTAGGTATGGTTAATCTCAGGGCGGGACTGCCTAAGCGTTCCGAGGCGTATTACAAGCAGTCGTTAACCTTGCGCGAAGTCTTGGCTCCGAGTTCGTATAGCTATGCTCGGGTGCAGAATGTTCTGGGCTATCTGTATATCCAAATGGACCAACTTGACCGGGCGGAAGGGGCTTTAGAAAAAGCCTCAGAGCGATTTATGGAATTGGATCCGTATGGGATGGATATCATTGTTAACCAGCGTTACTTGGGTCGGTTGCTTTTGTTGCGGGAGCATTTTTCGGCCGCCGAGACCGCGTTTAAGAAGGCGGTGGAAGTGGCCACTTTGCGGGTGCCGCATTCGTTGCCCCAAGCTGCGGCTTACCGTGACCTTGGCTATTTTTATGCAGCCACCAAAAGTCCTTTGCTAGCCCAGCGGTACTTGAAATTGGCCTTTTCAACTTACGAGACATGGATGGGATCCATCGGCTGGTCGGCCGAAAATATTGCCTACGTATCCCGCCGTCGCGATGAGTTCATTGAGGCTCACTTCGCATCGGCGTTGATCGAGCTTGACGACGAGAATGAAGAGGGCGTCTTGGCGGCCTTGCAGCGTTTGCGGAATTTTAAGACGTTTGCGATGTTGACCGATCAAGCCTCGTTTGCGATCGGGTGGTCGGGCGACCTGGCGGACCGTCGCATTGAGCTGGTGAAAGACCGTGAACGAACACTGGGCAGTATTGAGAAGTGGGAGCTTCCAGAGAATCTCACTCATGTCACTGATCTGCGGGCCTATCTGGGTCAGCTCCAAGAGAAGTGGACCGGACTACGATCTGAACTGAAGAAAGAAAATGCGGCTATTGGAGAACTCTACGCGCCTTCACGAGCGTCGCTTAAGTCCATTAAAGGGGAATTGTCGAAGTCGGAATTATTGCTGAGCTATACCATCGGTGAAGAGGAGACGGTGATGTTGGTGATCACTCGCAAGCGGCCCTATGTTCGGACCGTTCGTATTCCCATCACGCGAGTTGCGCTTGAGCAGAAGATTGCGGATTATATGCAACTCATGGAGTATTCAGGTGTTCGCGCATCCGGCGTCGAAAAGTTGCGTATGAAGGGGCGTCAGCTGTACGACCTGTTGATTGGGCCCGCGTCTACGGAACTATCCGCGTCGAAGCGTTTGACCATTATTCCGGACGGCGGATTGCGCGGGCTTCCATTTTCTTCGCTTCCGGTTGGTGACGGCAGTGATTACTTAATCCACTCAGTATCCGTAGCCTACGCCGTATCAGAAAGAAGTTGGGTGCTTGGGCGCAGCGCGAAGGCGAGGAAAAAAACGGATGTCGAGCTGGTTGTGTGCGGGGAGGGCTCGACCGCAAAGGGGACGGATTGGCCGTCTCTTCGAAAGCGACTTGTCGTATTGGCGAAGGGTGTTTCTGGGGCATCGCTCCATCTGGGCGCTGACGCGGGTGAAGGACGGTTTAAGGCGGGGCTCGCGGGGGATGTGATTGTCTTGTCTGCACCGGTGCGTCGTGCCTTGGCGCAGGTTCCGACAGCGGCACTGTACCTCAGTCCAGACGATACGGATGCGGGGTTGTTGACGATCGGGGAGATCATTTCGGAGGGTAACATCGACACGAGCCTTCTCATCCTCTCGGCGGTCACGCAGTATGGAAAATCGGGGATTTCAGGCGATGAATCGGATCTATTACTTCGTGCTTGGCATGTTGCAGGCGCTCCCGCTGTGGCCGTTTCAGACTGGATCGCTGAAACACCCACGAGCGGCGCCCTTTTGATTGATTTTGTGAAAGCGCTGCGTGCGGGCGACCCGAAGGACGTGGCTTTGCAACGGGCACAGATTGCGTTATCTGCTGCGCATCCGTGGGAGTGGAGTGGTTTGAAGGTTTACGGTTCGTTGGCGGCCTTGCCCACGAAGTAGTGAGACTCACTGATGCGAGATACCATTGCAGTAATATTCGACTTTGATGACACCTTGGCGGCGGATTGTACCTCGGGTCTTCTTGCTTCGTGTGGAATCGATGTTCCGACTTTTTGGAGTGAGCGCGTTCAAGCGCTGGTGGATGCTGATTGGGATCCGATTCCGGCCTATATGCACGCGATGGTGCAAGTCTCTGATGACGGCGCTAAATTGACTCGCGATGTATTGGAAGAGTGGGGACGCTCGGTTGTGTTGTATCCGGGTGTTGAAACCATTTTCTCTCGCCTCCGACAGACGGTGGAGTCGGTGTCTGACAGTGGTCAGATTGAGTTTTATATGATCAGTAGTGGATTGGGCGATGTCGTCCGGCAGGTGTCTGTGGCTTCGGAATTTCGTGATATCTGGGCGTCTGATTTTGATTATGATGCAGAGGGGCTGATCCGTTTTCCACGCAAGATCGTGAGCTTCACTGACAAGACACGCTATCTTTTTCAGATTTCTAAGGGTTTGGTCGGGGACACCTACCGGGGTAAACCGTTTGAAGTGAATCGAAAGATTCCGCAGGATCAGGTTCGCGTTCCGTTTGACCAGATGATCGTCGTAGGGGATGGCTATACCGATATACCGTGTTTTTCCATGGTTCGAAAAAATGGTGGGATCGCTATTGGGGTCTACGACCAAGCTGATCGCGAGAAGTGGGGGAAGGCCTGGGGCTTTATTGAGGATGACCGGGTGTCAAATCTCGTGCCAGCCGATTACTCCGAAGGATCCGCGCTTGAAGCCTCTTTGACAATGGCTGTGGAAAGTAAGGCCAGGATATTGGCCTTACGCGCGCAGACCTACCAAGGCTAACACTGGGTGCAGAAGAGCTTTGTTTTTTCGCATCTCTGAGGGGGCTATCCGTGAGACACGCCCCGCGATCTGAGAATCGATCTCGTGCATGTCCTTGTGCGTACGCTGTTTGCGACGCCGGGTCCCAGGGCTGAGGGGTGTGAGAGTGATTGGTGCGTGTGCTGGTATCTTTTATGCTCATTGTAATGCGTTGTCAGCTTCGGGTCGTGTTGCGGGGAAAACGTACAGATCATTTAAAACGACGTCACTAGTGTTCCACCGCTCGCTAAACGACTGGCAACCTAATTTTTGATGTGCCGTGATAGATGTGCGTCCACTGAATTTGTTAATATGCAGCGTGCCTCAGGCTCTGTGCTCATGCAGCGTGGGCGCCTTTCCTTCGGCTAAGACGCACTACACAAGAGTCGTTGGGTGGTGGGTGTTGATGACTGGGGCTTTGGGCTCATGCAGGGTGGGCGCCTTTCCTGCGGCTAAGACGCACTACACAAGAGTCGTTGGATAGTGGACAGCCAGTTTGCCGGTGGCCTCGACAGATCACCTCAAAACACTGCATTTGCAGCACGCTTCGGGTTAATCGCCTTCGCGGTACTCTATGTGTCTTGCCTTCTGCACGCGGAGTCAGTAGAGTTTTCGGATGTTTAAACGGAAAAAAGGTAGCGACGAGTGTTTGGCGCGCGTGAATGGCTGTGGAGTGGCGGTTGTCCTTCTGGGGCTGATGCTCAGTGGATGTGTGAGTGGCGGGGCGAAATACTGGGTTTTGGTGGAAAATAAGGGTGCAGCCTCCCTTTCTGAGATCCGTCTCAACGTTGACGGGACCAATCACTACGAGTCGGCCACGATCCCGGCGGGCATAACACGAGGGTTTAAGCCTGAATTGGATCGGGTTCCCGCGACTATGCAGTTGGTTTGGAAAGATGGAGCGTCGGTCGATCATCGCTATTCCTTGGCTAAAGATGTGTTACCCGTCGGCTTTGAGGGCTATCTCTATTTTCTTGTTAGTGAGGACCAGAGTGTTCGGATCTACAAGAAAGCCATTCGGGCTTCTCGAGCGGAGGGCCCTTGGGTTCGACCTGCCGAATGGGAAGGGTCCTTGACTGTGCCTGGAATGGGCCAATAGTTCCGCCATGAGTGAATCTGTTTCAGTAAATGGGGATGTGATCAGCCCTGACGAGGTGCGCGCCGAAGTTGAACGGCTGCGGCCCTCTTATATGGATTATGCGCAGCGCAATGGTGTTGAGGCTGATGAGGGTCAGCTACTGTTGTGGTCGTGTGAGAATTTGATCGAGTTGGCGCTCATTCGTCAATCCGCGCTTAGCCGGATCGACGAGCCTTCGGCTTCCGATGTAGAGGCCCAGCTGGAGGTGATGCGTGCTGAAGGTTATGAGCTCGCCCCAGAGGAGACGGCGCGGGTGATTGATGAAATGCGAATCGAGCGTTTACTGAAAGAGATCTCCGCCGATATTCCACAGACGACAAGCGAAGAGCTGCGCGAGTTCTATACCCAAAATACGGATGACTTTCGTGGAGATAGGCAGATTCGTGTCGGTCAAATTTGCAAGGCCGTGCCCGCTCCTCAGGATCAGCATATAGCGCGCATGACGATCTTAGATGCCGAGAAGGCGTTGGAGAGTGGAGAGGCGTTCGATGACGTTGCCAAGAGGTTTTCGGATGATCCAACGCGTGCAGACTTAGGGTTTGTTGAGCCGGGTGCGATGGGGGCAGAGTTCGCACAAGCTGTTTCGGGTTTGGGTGTAGGAGAGCGTAGCGAGGCATTTGTTACCGCTTACGGATATCACATTGCGAGCGTGTTGGAGGTGCGGGCAGGAAAGCCATCGCCGTTTCAGGATGTTAAAGAGCGGCTGCTTCAGCATCTTACTGCTGTGAAGGAGAATCAAGTTGTTGAACAGTATGTGGATGGGCTTCGTGCGTCGGCTGAAATCTTTTTGCCCACCTCGATCAGCGATTCTCCAGCAAAGGACACCACTGACTGACCGAGTAGGTCTGGGAACGCTGTTATGATCGAATTTCAAAATTTATGGCTTCACTACGGCACGCAAGAGGTCTTGGTCGATGTATCGGTGACGGTGAACCGTGGAGAGCAGGTCGGGATTCTCGGGCCGAACGGTGCGGGGAAGAGTACCTTGTTCGAGTTAATCACCGGGGCAGTTACACCGCATAAAGGGTCGATCACGATGCCTAAGCGGACTCGCTTGGGACATTTGCGACAGCAACTGCGAGCGGAACATGGTGGCCAATCGCTTTTGGAGTATACCTCGAAAGCGATCCCAGAACTCGACACGATTCAGGCACAGATGGAAGCGCACGAGGCCACGGTGTCAGAACTGAAGGGTGCGGAACGCGATCGTGTGCTGATGCAGTTGGGAGATTTACAGACCCGGTTCGAAAGTCTTGGCGGTTACGAATTAGAAGTTCGGGCGAAATCGGCATTGAGCGGCTTGGGATTTCGAGTTGAGGAGTTCACCAATTCATTTGAGTCGTTCAGTGGTGGGTGGCAGATGCGTGCAGAGTTGGCTCGCACCCTGATTTCGCATCCCGATGTGCTTCTGCTTGATGAACCGTCCAACTATCTAGATATCCCTGCGGTCGTGTGGTTACAGCGTTATCTGAATGATTTTGATGGAACGATTTTATTAATTTCGCATGACCGGTTCTTGCTCCAGTCGTTGTGTACCACGACCTTAGAGGTTGCGGGTGGTGACGTTGTTCGTTACGCCGGTGGATATGAATATTATGTGCGCGAGCGTGCGAGTCGAATCCATCAGCAAGAATCTGCGCAGAAAAACCAGGATCGAAAGCGGGAGCAGATCGAACGATTTGTTGAGCGTTTCCGGGCGACTGCAAGCAAGGCTTCTCAAGTCCAGAGCCGAATGAAGGCTCTGAAAAAAATGGATGATATCTCTAGTGGCCTGCAGGTATTGCAGTCTTCTGGCTTGCGCATTGCTGACCCTCCACATTGCGGCAGTGAGGTCTTGCGACTCGAGTCGGTGAGTTTGAGTTATGATGATGTAGACTACGTGTTTCAGGATGTCGAGCTGAGTATCAAGCGCGGCGATAAAATTGCCATTGTGGGATACAACGGTATGGGTAAGACGACCCTGTTGCGGGTGATGGCCGGCGAACGTGAGCCGACCGCTGGGCGACGGGTGTTGGGTCATAAGGTCGTGGTTGGGTATCAGTCACAAGATTTTGCTGACACGATGCCGCCTGACAAGAGTGTGATTGATATCGTGCGCGAATGTGCGCCCTTAGTGCCTGAGAAAGATGTGCGAAGTATGTTAGGCGGGTTCGGATTCACTGGAGATGCTGTTTCAAAAGCGGTTAAGGTGTTGAGTGGTGGGGAGAAAATTCGACTTGCCTTCGCACGGCTCTTTGTGGACCCACCCAACTTACTGCTCTTGGATGAGCCGACCACTCATCTAGACATTGCTGGCCGGCAGGCATTGGAGCAGGCCATCCGCGATTACAGCGGGACCGTGTGTTTGGTAAGCCATGATATCGAATTCGTGAAGGGTGTAGCGGACGGGATCGTCGTGATTGGCTCCGAGGGAGTGCGCCACTTCCATGGCAATTATGACTATTTCGCCGAGAAATCGGGTCAGGATTTTTTGACGACTCTCCAGAGTCGCGATGAGCCAGAAGAGATCAAAGCCAAACCGGACGTTCCTAAATCCGGCGATAAAAAAGCTCAGCGCCGCGAGCGGGCCCAAGAGCGA
>CAXMRT010000331.1:0-11078 GCA_964196025.1 uncultured Gemmatimonadales bacterium
GTCCACCAGATGTCACGACGACTCTTGTGATTAACAGCGCAGATGAGACGGTCGATCTGGGCCAAACGGACTTCTCGGTGACTGACACTATTACTAATACAGACACCACCACGGCTGGGACCACCTCGACTACCGAATTTCTGATCACTGAAGCAAATACCCAAATCCTGCTACAAGGAAACTGGATAGAGAATGGTGGCAAGACTTACTATGTAGATGCAATCTCGGTGGGCACAGCGGGAATTATTACGACGGTTACGACGACCGACCCAGTCGGTGGTTAATTTGGCGCTTCTAACTTAGTGCTTATTACCGGGCCTACCATGTTTTCGCGGCTTCAAACGCCCTGCGCGACGGTGTATAATTTGCACCGTCGCAATTGTTTACAGGAATGATTCATGAAAGTTAAAGATTTTGATGACTTTGGTCGGCCCAATAGACGTCCTGGCCTAATTATACTGCTCGTCATAGCTGTAAGTATTGGGGTTATTTACTATATCCGTCAGCATAGGCCACGTGTAGAACCGACTGACATTACGACGGTCACGACCACTGTCCCAGATAGCAACGCCCGCGATCTACCACGTCCACCTGTTAGCACCACACGCCCACATATTCCAGCTAGCGAAACAGTTAAACAGAAGCTGGCCAGAGCTCAGTCCCTGCAAAAAGATGGCTCATTGCTCCCTGCCAGAGAGCTCTATTACCAGATCTTTGAAACAACACGTGATCAGCATGTTTTGACGGCCGTCAGAGGTGCGCTAAGCCTGATCAATACAAAGGTCCTTCTCAGTCCTCTACAGGCTCCAGAGAAGGTGGAGTACACGATACGGCCGGGTGACACAGTGGATGTGATCGCAAAAAAACATTCGACAACCAAGGAATTGATTGCCGCTTCGAACGGAATCAAGAACATCCACCGGATTCGCGCCGGTCAAGAACTTCGGCTAGTGAAGGGGAGCTTTTCGGGGGTGGTTTCCAAAACGGGCTTCACTCTGGATTTGCTTTTGGATGGTCGGTTTATGAAGCAGTACCCAATCGGTATCGGAAAATTCAATAAGACGCCTATCGGAACCTTCAAAGTGACCGACAGAATCGTTGATCCGACTTGGTGGCCACCGGACGGCAGAGAGATTCCTCCGGGTGATCCCGCAAACCTCTTGGGTACTCGATGGATGGCGCTAGCTGCAACTGGGGATACACCCGAATATAGCGGCTATGGCATTCACGGTACCACCCAGCCGGATACCATTGGCAAAGCAGAAAGTGCCGGCTGCATCCGAATGAAAAACTCACACGTCGAAGAACTCTACCTGTTCCTTCCTATCGGAACGCAGATCTCGATCACCGAATAAACGCCCTTAACGGAACACCTCTTATGCATCCTTATCGCACACATACATGTAATGAATTAAGCTCGGCTAATGTTGGGGAAACGGTACGCCTATCAGGGTGGATCTACCACAGCCGTGAGCACTCGAACGTGTTGTTTTTTGACCTTCGGGATCATTACGGAGTCACTCAGGTTGTCATTCATCCGGACAGAGCGTTTGCGGAAGAATGGTCGAAACTGAAGAAGGAATCTGTCATCACGGTGACGGGTGTCGTAGAAGCTCGTGCGGAAGCTGCGAACACACAGCTAGCCACGGGCGAGATAGAGTTGGCGGTTGACCAAATTGACATTCAGAGCGCGGTTGATGAGTTACCCTTGTACATCGGCGGAGAGGAAGATGGTCCAGAGGAGCTTCGCCTGCGATATCGTTTCTTAGATCTACGGCGCGACCGCATGCACAAAAACATCATGCTGCGTTCGAAAGTGATTAACAGCTTACGTGCTCGCATGATTAGTGAAGGTTTTAACGAGTTTCAGACACCCATTTTGACCTGTAGTTCCCCTGAAGGCGCGAGGGATTACTTGGTGCCAAGTCGTCTGCATCCAGGCCAGTTTTATGCTCTCCCACAGGCTCCGCAACAGTTTAAGCAGTTGTTAATGGTTTCCGGTTTCGACCGGTACTTTCAAATTGCCCCCTGTTTTAGAGACGAAGATGCGCGCGCCGATCGATCTCCAGGGGAATTCTATCAGCTCGATATCGAGATGTCCTTCGTCACTCAAGACCAGTTGTTCGATGTGGTGGAGCGTGTACTGCATGACGTGTTTGTCGAATTTTCCGATAAAAAGATCACCGGTACGCCGTTTCCCCGAATCCCTTATGCTGAAGCGATGGCTAAGTACGGATCGGATAAACCCGATCTTCGTATCCCGATAGAGATCCGGGACCTGAGTGATGTGTTCAAGGAATCAGAGTTTAATGCATTTCGGTCAGTGGTCGAAAAAGGAGGCGTCGTTCGAGCGGTCCCCGTTAAAGGGATCTCGGATAAGCCACGCAGCTTCTTCGATAAGATGGTAACTTTCGCGCAGTCCGTCGGTTCGAAGGGTTTAGCCTATCTTGTTTGGACAGAAGAAGGGATCAAGGGGCCTATTTTGAAGTTCCTCTCCGAGGCTGATCAGGCACGTATCGCCGAGCGGTGTGATGTCGGGGTGGGCGATGTGGTGTTTTTCGTTAGCGACAAAGAGAAGGCGGCGGCTCGCATCGCTGGGGACGTGCGGCATAAACTGGGACGCGATCTCAAGCTGACTGATGATAACGAGTTTCGTTTCTGCTGGATAGTTGACTACCCGATGTACGAGCTAGATGAGGACACGAACAAGGTCGAGTTTTCTCACAACCCTTTCTCTATGCCGCAGGGTGGCATGGACGCGCTTCAAACGGACGACCCTATGACGGTGCTCGCATATCAGTACGACATTGTCTGTAACGGATACGAACTCTCTAGTGGGGCTATCCGAAACCACCAACCCGATGTGATGTACAAGGCATTCGAACTTGCCGGATACTCGGCAGAGGATGTGGATCGTGAATTTGGCGGAATGATCAACGCATTCAAATGTGGCGCACCTCCTCATGGTGGCATTGCCCCGGGGATTGACCGTATCGTTATGCTGCTTTGCGGAGAAGAGAATATTCGAGAAGTGATCGCTTTCCCCATGAATCAGCGAGCACAAGACTTACTGATGAATGCGCCCAGCGATGTGAGTCCAAGCCAGCTCAAGGACTTGCATATCAAGCTGGATCTGCCGGTCGAGCAGCCTGCACCGAACGACGAGGCGTAGCGGTCAGTCTGTCGAGCCTAGCTCCCTAGTAGATCCGACAGCAGGAGCGACTCTTCTTCGCGAGCGCTCAAATTCTTCATCCGGATAGTCCCATTGTCGATGTCGTCAGGGCCTATATAGATGGCGTAAGAGGCTTGGCCTTTCCCTATGCGGGAGAAGAAGTGCTTCGCCTTTTCTGCATGCAGCGCCAAGTCAACTCGTCGCCCTTGAGTTCTGAAAGAGGTCGCAACGTTTGTGGCAAGATCGCGCTGCGCTGCGTCCATGTAGCCGATCGTTATATCTTGAGGAGGAGCAGATCCCATTAGCCCATGCTCATCCAAGAGGTCAGTAATAACGACATCACCGAAGCCGATACCCACCGCAGGTGTTGGTTTGCCGCCTAGGTCGCTTAAGAGGTTTTCGTATCGTCCGCCTCCAAAAATGGCCCGTCCCTTGCGTTCAGTATCGAAACATTCAAAGACGATCCCCGTGTAGTAGCCAAGGCCGCGAATGACCGAAATGTCGAATTCAATCTGATCGGCTACTCCATGGAGCGCCATGAGGTGGCGAAACGCGGACAACTCGGACAACGCAGGTGAGTCAGCTGGGAGCATGTCTGTGACCTGCTCAAGCGACGTCATCGACATTACTGTGAATAACTTTCCTAGGCTGTCCTCTGTTATGCCCGCTGCCGCAACAAGTTCATGAATTTTTTCGTCGGGCACCTTCCCTCGCTTATCAAGGGCTAAAAATATGTGTGCATGGTCAGAGTCGGGCACTTCGAGTGTGGCGAGGACCTCTGAAAGTAATCGCCGACTGCTATAGAAGACGCGAGCGATGTCGCTCGTCACCCCGAGTGAGCGCATGGCGCTCAGTGCGGTTGCAACGACCTCCGCTTCAGCGGAAACGCTGGGTTCGCCCACAATATCGAGGTTCCACTGGTAATGCTCTCGGCGGCGGCCTTTCGTCATTCGCTCGTATCGAAAGCATTGAGCGATGGTGGTCCATTTAACCGGTAAAGCGAGAGACCCCTGCTTCGCGACGATCATCCGGGCGAGGGTGGGGGTCATTTCAGGTCGCAGGGCCAAGTCTCGCCCACTCTTGTCTTGAAAGGCGTAGATCTGTTCCGTGATCTCTTCTCCACCTTTTCGCTTGAGTAGATCGAGTGTCTCGACGACACATGAATCATAAGCCGCGAAACCAAAGTTCTCTGCCGCAAGTCGCCACGCATCGAAAAGCTTTGTACGGCGCGCCATGTCGTCGGGATAAAAATCCCGCATTCCTCTGGGCACGCTGTAGCTTGACATCGGGTAACCTATTTCGCTTCGGCGTCGTTGCTGCCGAGGACGAGTTCTTTCATCTTCTTTCCTGGCTTAAACTTAACGACCTTACGTGGTGGAATCTCCACAATATGATCTGGTTTATTTGGATTCCGACCGATCCGAGCCTTACGTGTACGGACTTCAAAAACTCCGAAATCACGAAACTCAATGGTCTCACCATTTGTGAGCGATTCGGTGATGTAATCCAGTGTCTTTTGAACAACTGTATATACATCTTGCTGGATGAGGCCTGTTTCCTCAGCGATCCTTACGACGAGTTCCCGCTTTGTCATGTTCAACCCTTTCGTTGTGTTAAGCTAGAGACTTCCCCGCAACCTTAATGAAAGGGCGGATATCATCTACAAGTTCTTTAAAATCTTCCGGCGTCAGCTGCTGAGCACTATCACTCAACGCCTGTTCCGGGTGCTGATGTACTTCGATAATAAGGCCGTCTGCACCAGCAGCAACTGCCGCTTTAGCAAGAGCCGGAATAATGTCGCGTCGACCCGCTGCATGGCTTGGATCGACAAAGACAGGTAAATTGGTTTCTTGTTTTGCTACTGCGAGAGCCCCTAAGTCCAGCGTGTTTCGCGTGGCCGTTTCGAAGGTGCGAATTCCTCGCTCGCATAAAATTACATTGGGGTTGCCTTGCTTGACGATGTATTCTGCAGCAAGCAACCATTCTTCAATGGTGGATGACATGCCGCGTTTAAGAAGAATGGCTTTCCCTGTATCCGCGACGGCCTGAAGCAGTGAATAGTTCAGTGCGTTTCGGGTACCGATCTGAAAAACGTCAACCATCGGGAGCATGGCATCAATATCACCTTCACTCACGATTTCAGACACAATGGGGCAACCTGCTTCTTTCCGGAAACGGGCGAGAATGTCTAGGCCCTCGGATCCCATTCCCTGGAAGTCATACGGGGAAGTGCGAGGTTTGAACGCTCCACCACGTACGAAGTGAGCGCCGCCAGCTAACGCGCCATCACCCGAGGCTTTCATCTGCTCGTAGCTTTCGATTGCGCAGGGGCCGCCGATAATATGGAAGTTGCCATTACCAATTTGGTGATCGCAGACGTTTACCACGAGAGGATTCGCCCCAGACTCTCGACTGATGAGTTTGTATCGCTTCTGGATGGGGATAATGCGGTCTACAAAGGGGTGAACGCTCAGGGCCTCGAGACTGGCATTGGCGCTTTCGTCTCCAACAGCTGCTACGATCGTGCGGACCGCACCTCGGATGGTGTGTGGCTCGTACCCTAGACTTCTTACATTTGACTCAGCAGAAGCAATCTCGCTCGCAGTGGCGTTCTTTTTGAGGACAATGATCATGGTAACAGATCTTTGATTGAGTTGGCGGCACCTGCCACAGAGATCATGACTGGATCGGAAGCAGTCCGCAATTTAACCTCAAATTCATCACCAGCTAGCGAACGCTCGCTCACCACAACCCGTACGGGGAATCCAAGTAAATCAGAATCTTTGAATTTTACGCCTGGCCGCTCTTTACGGTCATCAACAATGACATCGATTCCCATCGCTTCAAGTTCTTCGCAAAGGCTGGCTGCTGCCTCACAGCTGGCTTCATGGTCATTTTTAAGAATCAAGATGGCGACTTGGAAGGGGGCTAGGGCAGAGGGCCATACAATACCATTTTCATCATGACATTGCTCAATAGCTGACTGCAGTGTGCGGCTGATCCCTATCCCATAACACCCCATCGTGAGCGTCTGAAGGTCACCCCCTTCGTCTAGAAAGGTTGCCCCGAAGGCTTCAGCATACTTAGTCCCGAGCTTGAAGACGTGTCCGACTTCGACACCACGACGTTCAGAGAGGGTGCCAGTATCGCAGCGTGGACATCCATCGCCAGATTTCACTAGGACGATGTCATGAAAGGTTTGGATCGTCGTGTCGCGCTCTATCGAAACGTTACAATAGTGAAGGTCCTTCTGATTAGCTCCTGTAATGCCGTCGCATAGTCCCTCTAGGCTACGGTCTGCAAAGAGGGGGACATCTAGATTGATCGGTCCGGCGAATCCTACGGGTGCACCGGTAGCGTTTTTTACCATCGCTTCATCGGCGGCTTCAAAGTTTTTGGCTCCGACTAATTGGGCCAGCTTCTGTTCACAAACATCCCTGTCACCAGGCACTAGTGCTGCTACAGGTTTTCCGTCAGCATTAAAAATCAGCGTTTTGATCATCCGTTCTGCTGGAATGTCGAGAAATGTGGAAACGTCTTCGATTGTCCGCTGGTTGGGAGTCGACACGGTGCTCATCGGCTCTAGGGCTTCCGAGTGGGATGTTGATCGTGAGGGGATCCGACGCTCGGCTCTCTCTGTATTCGCTGCGTATTCACAGCTCGCACACTCGACGATAGCATCTTCCCCAGCGTCTGTGAGGACCATGAACTCGTGGGAACAGTTGCCACCCATGGCGCCAGTGTCCGCTTCGACGGCTCTGGCGTTCAGTCCGCAACGCTCAAATATTCGGACGTACGCATCGTACATGGCTTGATAGCTGGCATCTGCGGCATCCCAAGACACATCAAAGCTGTAGGCATCCTTCATGATAAATTCTTTAGCTCGCATCAAACCAAAGCGAGGGCGGATTTCATCACGAAATTTTGTCTGAATCTGGTAGAAGGTCCGCGGGAGCTGACGATACGTGTTTATCTCACGTGAGATGAGGTCGGTGATGACTTCCTCGTGAGTAGGACCCAGAACCATGGCGCGGTCTTGCCGGTCGGTGATTTGAAACATGACGCCTTCAAGAATATCGGCGCGACCAGAGGTCTCCCAGATCTCGCGTGGTTGCATAGCAGGCATGAGTACCTCTATACCGCCGGCTCGATCCATCTCTTCTCTGACGATTGATTCTACCTTGCGCAGGGCGCGCAAGCCCATTGGCATGTAGGTATAAAGTCCGCCACTAAGCCGACGGATAAGGCCGGCTCGCAACATGAGCTTATGGCTCGGTATTTCGGCCTCTTGAGGATCGTCGCGCAGGGTGCTTATATAGGTGTTTGACCAGTACATGTTATCCGCCTGAAATTTTCACAAATGCCGAGTTTCACACGATATACAACTATTGTTCAAGGAAAAATAGGACAATAAATTGTCCCCCAAAAAATCTCCAAAAGCTTGACAAGGCCAGTAAGAGCTGTACTTGGATTATCGCCTTTGTTAGAGTCCGTTGCATGAAGAAAATTTCCCTTATTTTGGCACTCTTAGCGCTGGTTTTGGGTTCCTCTTGTAGGCGCACGGACTTACAGACCCATACGATCCTTATCCCCGAGATGAGGACCGACATGGATGCGATCATGATTAAGTCTGTCATGACAGGGATTTCAGGTATCGCGCCGGATAAAATCGAGGTTAGCCTTACTGACCGCAGTGTGAGCTTTGAGTACGAGAGTATGGTAATTGCTAAAAAAAACTTAGAAATCCTAATTTCTGATCTCGGGTTCTCCGCCAACGAGATCCCTCCGGATCCCAAAGCATCTGCTAATCGTCAGTTTTACAAGGACTACAAGGTTCGGGTTCGGGAGATGTCGTCACCATCGGTTGCCAATTATCTCATTGGCCAAGTCAACGGTGTAGAGGGCGTTGTTCGCAATACCGCACGGTTCTATCAAGACGCTCGACAGATTGGGGTTATCGCTAATAGCTCTGTGCTCACACTCGCAAAACTCGAGCGGGCGATCTCTGAGATGGGGTTTTCAGCAAATGCGTTGGCAGCAAACCCTGCTGCACGTGGACGCCTGCCAGCTGAGTTACGTGCTCAAATGCAGCCTCGTGCAAAACCTCGCGTGCAACCTCAGTCACCGCCGGGGCGTTTGCCTAGCAGATCCTTCGGTCCGACATTTTAACAAAACACCTTGGTCGAGAAGACCCTAGCCAGTACGTATGAATGCTGCTATCGAACAGTTTTTGGACTATATCACGCTAGAGTGTGGTCTTGCGGATAACACCCGTCTGGCTTATGGACAGGATTTGAGCAGTTTCCATCAGCATTGCCATGGACGATCGGTTATGACTTGGAACTCTGTAGAACGTGCGACGGTGATGGACTACCTAGTCGAATCAAAAAAACGTAAAATCAGTACCGTTACGATTTCTCGTCGATTGGTGACGATCAAGATTTTCTTTCGCTACATGGTGCGTGAGGGGTTGTTATCTGTGAATGTCACGGATGTTATGGATTCCCCAAAACTTTGGAAAGTGCTGCCTGGCATCTTATCTGAAAAAGATGTGACTGCGCTGCTAGACGCCACTGACAGTGATGATCGGTTTTCTGTTCGTAACCGGGCTATCCTCGAGCTTCTGTATGCATCGGGATTACGCGTGAGCGAACTCACTAACTTGAAAATTGATGACATACATATTGAGGATGGTTATCTACGATGCACAGGGAAAGGGGACAAAATGCGCGTCATCCCATTCGGTGGATCGGCGAAACAAGCAGTCGAAGCGTATTTAGGTACATCTCGGCCTACGTTTGTCCGTGATGAGGCCGAACGGACTCTATTCCTGTCAAATCGAGGATGTGCAATCAGTAGGAAGACTATCTGGGTCATGATCAAGCGGGTGGCGCTTGAAGCGGGGATTGATCGTAATATCTATCCACACACACTTCGACACTCGTTCGCCTCGCATCTACTAGCCAACGACGCACCCTTGCGGGTTATTCAAGAAATGCTCGGGCATGCAGATATCGCCACCACTCAGATCTACACGCATGTTGACAAGGGTCGTCTAAAGTCCATTCACGCTGAATTCCACCCGAGGGCATAAGTATGAAAAATTTCTTTTCTATGTTTAACCGCAATCGACCCGATGATTTCTCTCGGTTCGAGGAACGAATTGGCTACACCTTTCAAGATAAGCGCCTTATTCGCCAAGCCTTGACGCATCGATCGTTCCGATATGAACAATCTGATATCAATCTAGACAATGAGCGCCTCGAGTTTTTGGGCGATGCAATCTTGGGCTTCTTGGTGGCCGCCCGTTTGTACGAACTGTACAACGGAAAACATGAAGGTGAGTTAACATCCATGAGAAGTCAGATGACCAGCGGAAAATCACTCGCCAGAGTCGCTGACCACCTGGGGATTGGCAGTGCCATAAGGATTGGGCGTGGGGATGAGAAATCCGGTGGAAGAACGCGCGCATCTACGCTTGCAGACGCATTTGAAGCGGTTTTAGGGGCCGCCTATCTAGACGGAGGAGTGACTGCAGCTCAGAAAATCGTCAACATTCTCTTTGAAGATGATCAATTGGACTCAATGGCATGCCGGTGGGACGGTAATCCAAAGGGGCGTTTGCAGGAGATCGCTCAAATGCGATGGAAGACCCCTCCAGTGTATGCGGTTGTCGACGAACATGGGCCGTCTCATGACAAACGCTATTCCGTCCACGTCATCGTCAATCAGATCGTGATGGGGAATGGGGTGGGGACGAGTAAGCGAGCCGCGGAAACCCTTGCGGCGCGCGAGGCTTTGGAGCGAATCGAACGCGAGGAAGTCGATGAGCAGAAGCCATAATCAACCCATTGACAAAGTTCACCTATTCCCCTACAGTGCAGACCGATTTGGACTATTTACCTTCAAATCTGTATATGGGTCGTTAGCTCAGTTGGTAGAGCAGCACACTTTTAATGTGCGGGTCGACGGTTCAAGCCCGTCACGACCCACCAGACTTTTGCCTTGGAAATAAATGAAGTCTCGGTCTCCCATACTCTTGTTCGTAGAGTCCATCGCAGCCTTAGTAGGCTTGGCGATCATCCCTTGGTTGCCCCGCTGTGGGGTTGTGTTTCTCGCTCGCGTGATAGGTCTCTTGAGTTTTTCTATCTCTCGTCGTGACAAGCAAATCGCAATGGCAAATCTGGACGTGGCTTTTCCCGGTGAATTGTCTGAGACCGAGAAGCGCGACATTCTCAAAAGGTCCTGCCAGAGTTTCTCGTTGGTTTTACTGGACTACTTTTGGTTCGCATTCTGGACCGAGAAGCGTCTGCGACGCTGGATGACGCTAGACAAAACGGCTTGTAGAGCTCTTGAAACCAAACCCCTGCTTATTATTTCGGCCCATTACGGAAATTGGGAACTCCCAACTCTCAGGATGGCTCTGGATCATGGGAACGTTTCTTGTGTCGTAAAAACCATAGAGAGCCCGGTCTTCAACTGGATCGTCAATCGCACACGTAAATCGACAGGCCAACAGGTTCTGCACAGGGACGGCGCTGCAAAAGGCTTGGTCAGAGCGTTTCGTAGTGATGGCATCGTCGGCTTGCTCTTGGATCAGAACACGCTGCCGGAGGAAGGAGGGGAGTTTGTCGAATTTTTCGGCCTCCCAGTCCCTGTATCGAGCGTAGCCTCTGTGATGGCCCAAAAAACGGGTGTTTCCGTGGTTACAGCGCATTGCGCACCTGATGCTCGAGGTTTCTACACCTTGACGATCAACGGAGATACGCCGGTTCATACAGCCGTAAACCCAACGCAGGAAATTGCTCTTCAGTCGGAAACGCTCATTCGTCAGCACCCTGAATATTGGTTATGGATGTATAAACGATGGAAGTTCCGACTTGCAGAATATCCAGCGGAGCGGTAT
>CAXMRT010000332.1:0-4492 GCA_964196025.1 uncultured Gemmatimonadales bacterium
AATTCGTCGGCGTCGATCCACAATTTACTATCAACGACCTCAAACCCCGCAATGTGGGGACAAACAAAGCTCAAAGTAGCCCTGACGTTTACGACTATCTAGACGACTATTTCAGGCCCCATAATCAAGCGCTAACCGACATGCTCGGGCAAGATTATGGATGGTAAAGATGTTCCCCCACTAAAAACCCGCAAGATCTATAAGTAACTATTCCGGCTACAACTCAGAAAGTCGGATGGGACGAGACGCGACCCAACTCACCATCTCCTCTAACGTCTACTCCACCACAACCAGCCCGTCAAAAAAGGCGAGGGCTCCACACCTGTGTTGGGTCCGCCCAAAGAGCGCCACATACCACGCACGCGGCGGACACCAGGAGGGCCGGGGTGCCTGCTAAGGCGGGGAGGGTCATGCAGTGGATGGGCCGGTTCATGGCGCAACAAAATAGCGCCATCCACTCCTGTGTTGGGTCCGTCCAAAGGGCGAGCCCAATTGTGGCCCCCGTGGTGTGCGTTTCGTTTCCGGAACGGATTTTTATTTGGGCAGCCTGTGTTGCGCGAACTCCAAGGCATGAGTTGATTCGCTGCACTGGTGTGCGCGGATCCGCTCATAACGCCGGAGGTGGTGTGACACAGGCTGCCCAAATAAAAACGAAACGCACACCATTTACGACCCAGGCTCGCGCCCCACACACCGCTCATCACCCGCTCATCACCCGCTCATCAGGCCCCGAAACTGACCCGTTTTGGCCCTTAATCCGCTCCGTACTACACTTTCTTCCCTCAAAACTGCCCCGTTCTCCTCCAAAAAAGGCCCTTTTATGCATTAGTCCCTCTCCTGCTGCGTTTTATCCATGACAAACGAAGCTCCGGTAGTGTTTAATGCGGGCTGTTAGTAAATATGGGTAGTACCCGAAGTAAACAATAGTAATTAGGAAGTATGATCATGAGTAGAGGTACAGTTAAGTGGTTCAACGCAGACAAGGGTTTCGGTTTTATTGCTCCTGAAGATGGAGAGAAGGACCTTTTTGTGCATCATTCCGAGATTCAATGCGATGGCTATGCCACTCTCAATGAAGGTCAAGAAGTCGAGTACGAAGTTGGCGAAGGACAAAAAGGTCCTTGCGCGAACAATGTCAGACCTCTCTAACCTACGCTAACTCTCACGGATTCCATCTGTGAGACGCGTATCGCTCCCTTTGCGCATCGAACGCGCGTCACGTCCGCCTACCGGCGACCGAGACAAGCTCGATGCCAATAGGGAGTTTTTTTATGCCCACGTTTTTCAGTTCACTCGAAACATAAGGCCCCTTATGCATAACCTTCGCCTCGCCCTGTGCACCCTCACCCTCGCCATGACTCTGGGCACGGCCCACTCCATTACAGCCAAACCTGAGTCCACACCCTCACAACCCAACATCCTCTTCTTCCTCACCGATGACCAACGCAACGATACACTCGGATGCGCCGGGCACCCCATCGTCAAAACTCCCACGATCGATAAGCTAGCCGCCCAAGGCGTGAGGTTCAGCAACTCGTTCTGCGAAGCTCCTATCTGCGCCTCCAGCCGCGCCACCCTTTTCACAGGACTATCCCGCCGCACCCACGGATTCAATTTCGGCACCCCACCCGTTCCTGGCAAGTACGGCGACACGAGCTATCCTATGCTCCTCAAGGCCGCCGGCTACAGAATCGGATTCGCCGGCAAATACGGGATGAGGTTCGAAAAAGGCCACGACATCCAGTGGGACGCCAAAACGCCCCTCAGAGGCCACCCCTACCTGAAGAAACAAAAAGACGGAAGCCTGCGCCACGAAACCGAGCTGTGCGGCGACGCCGCGATCTCATTCATCGAGTCCAACCCAGCCGACACCCCATTCTGCATGGTTGTCGCCTTCAACGCCTCCCACGCAGCCGACGACGACCACCGCCCGGGGCACCACTTCCAATGGATGGCCTCAACCGACGGCATGTACGAAGATATCGACATCTATCGTCCACACCTAGACGACCCCAAATATCGCGAGGCACTACCTCCTTTTTTGATGGAAGACGGACTGAGTCGCGGTCGCTACTTCTGGCGCTGGGACACAAACGAGAAGTATCAAACCAACATGCGCGCCTACTTCCGCATGCTAACCGGTATCGACCTGACCATCGCACGCGTCCTAAAGACGCTGAAGGATAAAGGGCAGGCGGACAACACGATCATCATCTATTCCGCCGACAACGGCTACCTCATGGGCGATCGCGGAATGGCCGGCAAATGGAATCACTACGAACAATCACTACGCGTCCCACTAATCATTCACGATCCTCGCAGCAAAAAATCAAGCCGCGGCAAGACACTCGACGAACTCGTCAGCAATATCGACATCGCGGCCACGATCGTTGATGCCGCCGGCATCACCCCGCCCAACCACTATCAAGGCGCAAGCCTCATGTCCTTTGTCGCTGGCAAAAAAGTGAGGGACTGGCGCACTGATATCTTCACTGAACATGCATTCAGTCGCTACCCGGACTGGGACGCCGTCCGAAACGATCGCTACAAGTACGCCGAGTACTACGACGAGAAAGACGGACCCTACGAAATCCTCTTCGATCTAAAAAAGGATCCGACCGAGCTCACCAACCTCGCCGCAAATCCAGAATACGCGAGAGTCCTCGACGCGATGAAGTCTCGCATGACTGACTTCCGCAAGAACTACCAGAAACCGGTCTACAAAAAGAAAGCCAAGTAGACCGCGCCTCGCAGCCCGCAACCCACTCAACGCACCGGGGCGCGAGCCCTGTCCTCCTTCGTCAAGGCTCCGGCGGACAGGCTGAGTCACACGCACGACACAAGCACCCATTTATATCAAAGAGGATTCCCGTGGTGTTGACTCTTGTGTAGTGCGTCTTACCCAACGGGAAGGCGCCCACGCTGCATGAGTGATTCGGTCGAGTGATTCGGTTGCGGGGGCGCGAGCCCTACGGGTCACACGCACTACACAAGCACCCATTTATATCAAAGAGGATTCCTGCGGTGTTGGCTCTTGTGTAGTGCGTCTTACCCAACGGGAAGGCGCCCACGCTTCCCAAATAACGCCTACTGGTCCGCCGAAGGAGGAACCGCGTCATCCCCGCCCTTTTACGGTAGGGCGCGTCAGTCCCTTGACCGCCGGAGCCCGCATACGCGGGCTCAACTCCCACGGAACACTACCATCATTCCAAAAAGATTCCCTAGATGTTCGATGTTCGACGTTCCTCAGTCCCCAACCGCGTCATCCACCGCAATCACCTATCAAACAGTATCGTCTTGTTACCGTGCACAAGCACCCTGTTTTCCAAGTGATAACGAAGTCCCCGCGCAAGAACGAGATTCTCCACATCTTTACCATACCGCTTTAAATCCGCGATCGAGTCGCTGTGATGGATACGAACAACATCCTGTTCGATAATCGGCCCTGCATCTAACTCTGCGGTCACATAGTGACAGGTGGCCCCAATTAATTTCACTCCGCGATCCTGTGCCTGACTATAAGGCTTCGCTCCCGCGAACGAGGGCAGAAAGCTGTGATGAATGTTTATCACCTGGTGGCGGTAACGCTCACATAGCCAAGGCGGAAGGATCTGCATATAACGCGCGAGAACGATTGTGTCGGGCGTGAGCTCGTCGATAAGCTCGGCGGTCTTTTCAAACGCGGCCTTCCTTCCGGCTTCATCCGAAGGCACCGGCACGTGATGAAAAGGAATTCCATACCACTCAACCAGATCTCGCAAGCTCTCGTGATTGGAAATGACGCCGGGAATATCACACCGAATGTCGCCGCCCTTCCACCGATGCAACAGATGGGCAAGGCAATGATCGTGCTTACTAACCATAACCACAACGCGCTGCAATCGCGTAGCATCTACCACTCGACAGTTCATTTGAAACTCGGCGGCAATGGGCTCAAATTTCTGCGCAAAGTCCGTATGATCTCCGACGAATGCATCCGCACTGACAAGATAGCGCATGAAGAACCGCCCGTCATCAGACTCAACATACTGATTGGCCTGAGCAATGGATACACCCTGCTCAGCAAAAAAGCCCGTTGTCCGCGCAACAATCCCCACGCGATCTTCGCAATCCGATATCAGGCAAAATTGTTTATGACCTAGATCCATCCAACCTTCTCCAGTTAATAACGCTGTGGAACAGCATACTCGCATAGTAAGCGCTTAGCGTCTCCAACTATTAACACCCACGTTCCCCAAATCCCACAACCCAAAAAAGGTGTCCGCTCGGGCGGAAGGGGCCCCCACGGGTAGGAGGGTTTTCCCATGACGCCTACCGCGTCATCCCCCCTCTTTCGGTAGGGCGCGTCAGTCCCTTGACCGCCGGAGCCCGCACCCGCGGGCTCAACTCCCATGGAACACTACAATCATTCCACAATGCAGACGACCGCTCCAAAAACCTCAACGCACGGGGGCGCGAGCCCTCCGGGTCACACGCACTACACAAGCACCCG
>CAXMRT010000333.1:0-6465 GCA_964196025.1 uncultured Gemmatimonadales bacterium
CTCACGACAGGGGGCTTATTGGGGCGTTGCATTCAGCATGAGTTTGATCATATTGAGGGCGTTCTGTTCATTGATCACGTGTCTGAAGTTAAGCGGATCAGCATCGCGGGCAAACTGAAGCGGCTGAAGAAAGAGACCGAAGCCTCTCTCGGCATCGACTAGCGTTTATGCCATGGGCGGCATGGGTGGAGCTGGCGAGTCAGCGGCTTGCGAGCGAGCCTCGCATCTATCGATAAATTCCTGTGCAAGTTCTGTGTAGGCCCGTGCTCCGGTGGAGCCAGGATCATAGCTGCTGATAGGCAGGCCGTGGCTAGGGGCTTCGCTGATTCGTACGCTACGCGGAATGAGGGTTTGATACACGGTGGCCCCGAAGTGATCGTAGACCTCCTGCACCACTTGTTTTGAGAGGTTTGTGCGCATGTCATACATGGTCATGACAATGCCTTCGATGGAAAGGTCTCGATTGGTTCCGTTTGCATTCAGTTGATCGACTATGCGAGTGATCGTCGTGAGACCTTCTAGGGCGTAGTATTCGCATTGGATCGGAATAATCATCGAATCAGCGGCCGTTAGCGCGTTCATTGTGAGAATGCCCAGCGAGGGTGGGCAGTCGATGAGGATGTAATCGTAGCGTCCGGAGTTGCGGATGGGTTGGATTGCGTCTGTAAACGCATGAAGGTAGTTGTCGAGGCGAGCGACTTCAATTTCTGCTCCAGCGAGGTCAACTTCAGCGGGAACGAGATCGAGTGTGTCGATTGATGTTGATGAGATCAATGACTCAACGGTTCTGTCGCCAAGTAGCGCGGGGTACATGCTCACTCCCTCGATTTTTTCGAGTCCGAGTCCACTGGTGGCGTTGGCTTGTGGGTCCAGATCAATGAGGAGGACGCGCTTGCCGGCTTGGGCGATGCCTGCGGCCATGTTAACTGCCGTGGTGGTTTTGCCGACGCCGCCCTTTTGGTTGGCGAATGCGGTGATGCGGGTACTCATGAGGGGAGTTGTCCTTGCTTGCTGGCTTGTACGAGTGCGAAAAATCGGTCTTCGTAGGTGGAAAATAGCCCGTGACGCTGTAGGTAGTCGCCGAGGTCGGAGATGAAGGCTGCGTCTTTGCTGGCTTTAGAAAACTGTGTCTCGACTTCGTTGCGGATTTGGTCGGCTGATGGAGCAAGGAGGTTTGCGCGCTGAAAATCATGAATGTTTGTACTGGCAGATTCGCGGACGACGTCTCGCAGGAGTTTGAGCAGGCAGACTTCCCAGGGTTCTTCAACGCCGATGACGATGGCGGCAAGAGGGTCGTTTCGGGCGGCGATGGAGCTTTTTACGTTATCGACGACTGCCTCTATTGAATCGGTGACGATGTGATCGTTGGTCTCTGTTTTTTCTATGACGAATCCGTACTGAAGAATCTGCAGGTCACCCTCGTGTTGTTGGAGCCAATCCAAATACTGCTGCGCTTCCGAGCCGAAGCCCTCGAGCATGTCGTCAGCAAAGGCTTGTGGGGTGAGGATGGTTGGGCGTTGGGCCTGAACCTGGCCTTCGCGGATGCGGACCTGAGAGACATTGTCCATGAGTTCCGAAATGAGGTGATAGCGGAGAAGGGTCGTGCCGAAGGTCTCTAACTTGTTGTCGGGCATCTGGACGACTTCCGTGTTGTTGACGGCATACCAGAAATCAAATGTCTCTTTATCCATAATCTATCTCGTCTGTGGTTGTCTTGAACCGGACTAATCTAATGAAAGGAGTTGGTGAGCGTCAATTCAATTGGCTGAGTTCGGGTCCGAGCACAATTCGATCGTCACCGGCCCATCGTTGATAATCTCAACACACATGTCCGCTCCGAACTGTCCCGTTTGCACTCGTGCGGGTCCGAGGGCTGTTTTGAGGTGCTCAATATAAGAGAGGTAGCAGGTTTTCGCCCATTCAGGCTCAGCGGCGTTAGTGAAGCTGGGGCGGAGTCCTTTGCGTGTATCTGCGTAGAGTGTGAATTGAGAGATCACGAGGATACTGCCTTCGATATCGGATACTGAGCGGTTCATGCGGCCGTGTTCATCAGGAAAAACGCGTAATTTGAGGGTTTTCTCAGCGAGGGCGTGTACGTCCTTCTCTGTATCACCGTGGCGAACACCGACCAATGCGACGAGGCCTGCACTGATCTCACCTGTTATTTTGGTGTCGATGGTTACGGAGCCGCGTTTGACGCGCTGGAGGAGGACTTTCATGGGGGTGGGTTCTACGTGGTTTACTGATAAATGGCAAGAAAAAGGCCTGATTTGGGGGTAATGATTGTTGGCGACAGTTGACCAGGATGTTGTATGGACCTGTGGATTTTGTGTTGCAGGAGCGAGGTAGGCTGGTTACTGTCGGCGCCCTGAGAGAGGGTGACCTCGAAAAGGTGTCGACTGCCGGGGATTTATGGGTCGATCGAGACGTACTGAAATAGGGGTTTGTAATGGCTATAATTATTGATGGTGATCCACTGGCGGACGGGGCCGTGGAATACGAGTATCAGCGTTTGTTGCAGTTTTACGCTCAACATATTCCGGCATCCGAGTTGGAGCAGCAGAAGGGTTTGCTTCGAAAGAAGGCTGAGGAGCAAGCGATCGGTGCGCGGCTTTTGCAGGCGGATGCGGATGCTCAAGAGATTACCGTGCCTGAGTATGAAGTGGAGCCGGTAATCAAGGATATGTTAGAGGCTTGCGGCAGCGTGGACGCGTTCCAGGCGATGGTTGCAGAGCAGCATTTGACTGAGGATGCGTTGCGAGAGAGTATTCGTAATGGTCGAAAAGTCGATATCTTGATTGAGCATCTGACTGTCGACCTTACCGTGCCGACCGAAGAGGCTGTGAAAACATTTTTTGAGGCGCATACCGAGGACTACATGTTGCCTGAGCGCGTGTCGGCTCGTCATGTTCTCGCCCAGATCGATGCAGAGGATCCGAATAGCAAGTCTGTGGGCACTGCGAAACTGAATGAGCTTCGGCAGAAGATTGCTGAGGGTGCTAGTTTCGAAGACCTTGCTTGGACGCATTCGGATTGTCCTTCAGGTCGTAATTCCGGCGGAAAGCTGGGGTGGATAGGCAAGGGTACCTTGGTGAGCGATTTGGATGATGTGTTGTTTGAGCTCGAGGTTGGCGTTCTTAGCGAGGTGATCACCACAGAGTTGGGGCTACATGTGATCGAGATTCTGGAGCGGTTAGAGCCCGGCCCCGCTGAATTTGATGATGTGTTCGAAAAGGTTCGGGAATTCATGGTTCACGCCCAGCGCGGTGATGTGATCGCCGCGTACGTGGCGGAGTTGAAGAAAAAAGCGGTGATCCAGCAGGACTAGCGTTCGGGTGGTTTTAGGCCGGTTGAGGGATTGGTCGGGGCGGTGAGATTTGAACTCACGACCACTTGACCCCCAGCCAAGTGCGCTACCAGACTGCGCTACGCCCCGATTTACTGCGCCTCTTAGTGACGGCGGACCGAACACTATCAAGCTCGTTGCTTAGCGGTCAAGGGGGAATTCCGGTGGGCTGGATGTCCGTTCTGAGTGAAGCTCTTGTGTCGTGGCTAATGCGTGTAATGTACGATCGGTGAGTGAGATGTCGCGACGTCCGTATTCTATACGGGTGGCTGTTGGCCGAGTTTAGTCACCGACGGTTAGCAATGTGTCGATTTCTTCGATCAATTTGCGAAGATCGCTTCCGGTGACGGGGTCGCTGACATTTTTGCCTTCCCACTGCAGGTAGAGTGGATCCAGAAACTCTGCCTTCCAACCCGCAACAGCCATAAAGAGCGCCTCGTAGTTCTCAAGTAGGGCCGATGAGTCACTCAGTAGGGTTTCAACCTCGTGGATGGCGGACTGGGATGTCTCGCTCTTTTGTCGCAGGAGGTCCTGCACGTCGGGGGGTAGGCTGTCGAGGTGAGGTTTAAGTGCGTCGTTTATTTCCCGCAGGCGTTTCGTGTGGGTCTCGAGTGTCATGCGTTTTGCCATTATGTCTCCCAAAGCCCACTCGCGGTGTGGACGCTAGTGAGGAGTATGCATGGGGCTTTGCTCCAATTCCATTACAAAATGGGGATCCTCTTGTAATAGTCTGGGTTTTGGAGGCGGTTTATCCTTAGGTCATGAGAATATTCGAAGACAGGCACGGCAAGCACCGCTGCCCGCTAGAAGTCACTACTAAATGGTGGCCAATGCCTCTTTCCGGTGGACTTGGTAGGGGCGTTTCGCTACATTCAATAGTCCCGATTGGAGCGGATGCTCGGACGGTCATGGATCACTTGATAGTCGGTCGCTGGATGCGATCGCACGCACGGAGTCTGGTTTTGGTTGGTGCTACGAACTGTAATATACTGCGGGACCTTCCGATGATCGGGAGTCGCTCATGAGCAGTCTAATCGATTTTCTGTCGAGCTGTATCGTCCCGGTAAACCTTGGATACACCCTTCTTCTCATTATTGTTGCCGCCTATTGGGGCATTGTAGCCTTAGGCGCGCTCGATACCGATTCCTTGGACATTGATTTCGGGGGAGATGGAGATCTTGGTATTGATGGCGGCAGCGATTTATCAATCGACGGCGGTGCAGAGGCGGTCGGCGACGTGTCCGGCGACGTGGGCATAGAGGGTGTTGCTGATGGCGAGCTTGACGGTCCTGGCGGTCGCGGAGCATTCGATTATTTGAATCTAGGGGATGTCCCTCCTGCGATGTTTTTGAGCGTCGTGTTTGTCGCGATGTGGGCGTTTGGTCTTTTGGCAAACGAGTATTTTCAGAATGAAGACAACCTGGTTCTTGGGGCTGGTGTGCTTGTCGTGAATGTCGTCGTGAGTTTGCATGTCGGGAAGTTCCTCGCGTACCCGGTGGGAGTACTGTTCGGTGCATGTGGATCGGAAGCGGTCGGCTTCACCGAGTTGATTGGGAGGCATTGTCAGGTGACCACCGCTGAAGTTAGTGCTGACTTCGGGTTTGCCGACGTGCAAGCCAATGGGCAGCCTATTCAGGTTGCTGTGCGTACCCAGCATGGCGAGGCTTTTACAAAGGGTGATGTGGCGGTACTCGAGGTTTTTGACGAATTAAAGAATGTCTATTTAATCAGCAAGCTAAAGGAGAAATGAGATGAATACGTTTCAGTGGATTTTGATTATTGTAAGTGGGGTGGCAGCATTATGCCTGTTTGTGGGGTTGCCGGTTGTGTTAAGTCGGTTTCACAAAGTGCGTCAGGGCTCCGCAATCGTTCGGACCGGCCATGGCGGCACGATGGTTCGCTTTTCGGGGATATTCGTGTGGCCCTTGCTGCATCGGATGGAAGTTATGGACATCACGGTCAAGCGCATTGAGATTGCTCGCCTGGGTGTGGATGGCCTCGTTTGTCAGGACAACATGCGGGCGGATGTGAAGGTTGCGTTTTTCGTGAGGGTCAACAAGACCGAGCAGGACGTGTTACAGGTGGCTCAAGCTCTAGGTACTGAGCGAGGGTCAGATGTTGAGACCTTGAAGGAATTTTTCGATCCAAAATTCTCGGAGGCCTTGAAGACTGTCGGTAAACGCTTCGACTTTGTTGAGCTGTATACTAACCGCGACACATTCAAGGAAGAGATTTTGAAGGTGATAGGTACCGATCTCAACGGTTACGTGCTAGACGATGCCGCGATCGATTATCTCGAGCAGACCAGTTTGACTCATATGGATCCAACCAACATTCTGGATGCTGAAGGTATAAAAAAGATTACTGATTTAACCGCTGCTCAAGCGATCCTTGCCAACGACATCACCCGTAACAAAGAAAAAGTCATCAAGCGTCAAGATGTTGAGGCGCGAGAGACTATTTTGGAGTTGGAGCGTCAACAGATTGATGCGGAACAGAAGCAAGCACGCGAAATCACTGAGGTAACGGCTCGCGAAGATGCGTCGGGTCAAAAGATCTTTCACGAAGAACTCTTGAAGAAAGAACGTGCGCGAATCATCACTGAAGAAGAAGTGGCCATTGCCACTGAAAATAAAGATCGGCAAGTCATCGTTGCGCGAAAGAATAAAGAACGTGCTGATGTGGTTGAGACAGAGCGCGTGCGTAAGGATCAAGAACTTGAGGCCACTGAGCGCGAGAGGATCGTTGCGTTGACCCGGATTGAGAAGGACAAGATGATTGAGGTCGAACAACGCAATATTCAAGAAGTCATCCGCGAGCGAGTCGCTGTCCAGCGGACGGTTGTTGAAGAGGAAGAAAATATCAAGAACACGAGAGAGTTCGCCGCAGCTGATCGATCGAAACAAGTGGCACTGACTAAGGCCGCAGAGGATTCCGAGCAAGGGAAGATCAGGCAGACAGTTGCTGCAGAGGCCGCTAAGGATGCGGCTGTGTTTGCTGCAGACCAGAAGGTTATTGAGGCACAGGCGCAGCGTGATGCGGCCGAGAAGCAGGCGGATGGCCGAAAGGTGCTAGCTGATGCGATGGCGGAAGAAGCTGCGGTTCTCGGTGTCGGTGAG
>CAXMRT010000334.1:0-4514 GCA_964196025.1 uncultured Gemmatimonadales bacterium
CCCGTCCCAGTCAGAGAAACAATAGGCCGAATATGAGCCAAGAGTCAGTCGCTGTCATCGATTCTCACACGGCGGGAGAACCCACCCGTGTCATTATAAACGGCGCGCCTGACCTTGGTTCCGGAAGCATGAGCGAGCGCCTCTCTGTCTTACGCAAGCAGCACGACAGCTTCCGCACCTCAATCAACAACGAGCCGCGCGGAACCGATATCCTCGTCAGCGCGCTGCTCTGCGAGCCACATGATCCCGCGAACACCGCCGGTGTCATTTTCTTCAACAACACCGGCTACCTCGGCATGTGCGGACACGGAAGCATCGGCCTCGTCCGAACACTGGCATGGCTAGAACGCATCACTCCCGGCACCCATACCATCGAAACCCCTGTTGGAAACATCCGCGCCACCCTCCACGACGATATGCGCGTCTCCATTCGCAACATCCCCGCCTATCGCTTCCGCAAACAGGTGTCTGTCGATGTCCCAGGCATCGGACCCGTCACCGGCGACATCGCATGGGGCGGCAACTGGTTTTTCCTCATCGACGACCATGGCCAAGAACTTGTCACATCGAATGTAGACCACCTGACCGAGTTCGCGTGGGCGATCCGTCAATCGCTTGAAGCAAACTCTATCACGGGAAAAGACGGCCAACCCATCGACCATATCGAGTTGTCCTCCCCAACACCAAATGCCGACAGTCGCAACTTCATGTTGTGCCCAGGCAAAGCCTACGACCGATCCCCTTGCGGCACAGGCACAAGCGCCAAACTCGCTTGTCTCGCTGAAGACGGACTCCTTGCCCCCGGCGAGACATGGATTCAAGAAGGCATACTAGGAACATCATTCGAAGCCAGTTACACAATGGAAGGGCCTGCACTAATCCCACTCATAACCGGAAGTGCCCACATCATAGCCGAATCCAAACTAATCATGCACCCCAACGACCCATTCCAAAACGGAATCTAATCCCCCAACCCAACCCAATCCCCCCCAGAGAACTATTCCGGTGGTCTCAACTCCTGTGTAGTGCGTGTGACCCGAAGGGCTCGCGCCCACTCCACCCAAGCCACCCCACAACCCAATCCCACTCCCCCTGAACCCGCCACCGAACCCGGTAACCAAACCGCCCGCGCAGCGCCCCGCTTTTCCGCCATAGCTTCACGCGAAGGCGGATCCACATCACCATTCAACAATCCTCAGTTCCTCAGTTCATCACTTCCCCAGCTCCTCACTTCCCCAGTTCCCCAGCTCCCCCTAACCAAAACAAACACCCTAGATCTTCAAAGTTCAACGTTCATCCCCCTCCTCCTCCCAAAATCAAATTCGTGTCCATTCGAGTCCATTCGTGGTTCCCTCCTTGATCTCTCCCACCCCCCCCATGTATGCTTCCATTCATCTACAAAGGAAACATCATGAAAAAATCACTACTCGCGTTCATCACACTGCTGGCCGTAACCTGCAGCGCTTCTGAAAAAGAAATTCAACAGTACAACGCAGATGCCCGACTCCTACATACCTTCCACGACTCCTACATCTCTACAGAAGCAGCGGATGTTCTTAACGCTTTCTACAAGGCCGAACTAAAACAACTCAAAAAAGGCTCCTTCTCGAAGCTAAACCGTCACGATCAAATCGACCGCATTCTCCTGCGCTCCAGCATTGAGCAAGATCAACTGGCTCTACGCCATGAGCAAATCCAGCTCATGCAGGACAAACCATTCCTTCCATTTCTAGAGACCACGCTAAAGCTCGAACTCTCCCTCCAGAAAATGGCTCCGATCCAGGAGGCCGAGGCCGCCCAAAGCATCAGTGCGTTTTTAGAGGAGTTGAAATCAGTCAAGAAAGCGCTGGAAAAGCAAAAGAAGAACAAGACCAAATCTGAGGATAAAGGCGACGACGATGACGCCCCGAAGGAAGAGACCTCGGACAAGAAATCGTCCGACGACAAAGATGCGATCATCTTGCCCGAGATGAAGGCCGCCCAAGCCATGCGAGTCGCATACCGCACAGCCAACTGCCGAAAGTCTCTCGAGCACTGGTACAAGCACTATGCAGCCTACCGCCCCGGCTTCGAATGGTGGATGAAGACCCCATGGGAAAACGCAAAAAAGCAGCTTGAAGAATACGAAAAGTTCCTCAAAGAGAAAATCGCCGAACACAAAGACAAAGACGGACCATTGATTGGCGAGCCAGTCGGTCGCGAACGATTAACGGAATTGATTCGTGGCGAGTTCCTACCCTACACGCCAGAAGAATTGCTGGCCATCGGCGAAAAAGAATTCGCCTGGTGCGAACAACAAGCCGAAAAAGCCGCATCAAAAATGGGCGCAGACAATCGTCTAGCGGGTTTAGAACTCATTAAGTCCAAGCATGTTCCTCCTGGTCAACAAGATGCACTGGTGGCCGACTACGCCCAGCAGGCGATCGACTTTCTAGACAAGCGTAAGCTGCTCACGATTCCGGATCTCTGCCGTGAGTTCTGGACGATCAGCATGATTGATCCCAAGCAACAACAGAACATCCCCTACGCAATGTACAGCGGCAACAAGGTCCACGTCGCCTTCGCCGCCGGAAGCATGGAGCAGGACAAGAAGGATATGAGTATGCGGGGCAACAACCTGCATACCACACGCATCGTCACCGCACACGAACTCATCCCTGGACATCATCTCCAAAGGTTCTACGGTGCCCGGAACCGCCCCTACCGAGGTACCTTCAGCACATCCTTCTTTGTTGAAGGCTGGCCCCTGTACTGGGAAATCCGATTGTGGGACCTCGACTACGCCCGAAACGAAGAAGACAAAATGGGCATGCTATTCTGGCGGATGCACCGATGCGCCCGAATCATCGTCACTCTCAAATTCCATCTCGGTCAGATGACTCCAGAAGAAATGGTCACGTTCCTTGTTAAGGAAGTCGGCCATGAAGACGAACAGGCCCGCGCAGAAGTCAGACGCTTCATCGGCCCCCACATCCCTCCCCTCTACCAATGCGGCTACATGATAGGCGGCCTACAACTCAACGCACTCCAACAGTCGTTGGTAAAGTCAAAGATGAGCGAACAGGCGTTCCACGACAAAGTCCTCACCCTAGGTCCCATCCCAGTCGAACTCATCCGCGCTAGTTTCACCGATCAAAAGCTCACACTCGACTACCAGCCTCAGTGGAAATTCTACGAATTAAACAACTAGCTGAATACGCGACCCACACGTCAGGTCGTGACGCTAGCTAGTCTGCGCCCGATCACTTAACTGTTCGGGCTCGCGCCGCGTGAAGCTTCTGATAGCTCTCTATCAACTTGAGGTGCTTGTCCAGACCTTCAAGCTTCATGCTCGTTCGGCATAGACCATAGAACCTGACCTCACCGTCAACCGACCCCACAACATTATCCATAAGCTCAGCCCCATACATTCGAGTGAGATTAAACAGATAGTCGGTGAGCTCTAGCCCCTCGTCCAGTGTGATTTCCAACACCACGTGCAGCGCCTGATAAAACGGAGTCCGGCCAACGGTGTTGTCGTTGAAATTCAAAAAGTCGGCGACAATCTCGCTCGCCTCCTCATACCGCTTCAAAACCAAGTAGATCAGGATCTTCAACTCGCCAATATCGAGTTGCCCCCACACGGTAGTCTCCTCGAACTCGATCCCGATAAGAGACGAAACCGGAATATAATGGTCAAGTTGGCTCTCGTTCAGCCGCTCAACCAAATCGCTCAGAGAAGAATCGTCCAAAGAGTGAATCGTCAAGATGTCAGCTCTAAACGCCAAGGCCTGGTTCGTATTGTTCCAAATCAAATCTTCCACCGGATAAATTTCTGAATAGCCCGGAATCAATATCCGGCACGCAGATGCGCCCAAATCATCGTAGTTGGCGACATACACCTCCTTGCCCAAGTCATTCAGAATGGCCATCAGATAGGCACATTCCTCTTGGGTCGTGCCCGAGAAGTCCCACTCGGCGAAATCGTAATCACTTTTAGCGCTAAAGAACCTCCACGAAATAATGCCGGTTGAGTCAATGAAGTGCTCAATGGTATTCATGGGTTCTTTTACAGCCAGACTGTTGAACGTCGGCGGCGGCACATCATTCAAACCCTCAAAGCTTCGCCCCTGCAACAACTCTGTCAGACTTCGCTCCACCGCCACCTCGAACTTGGGGTGGGCCCCAAAAGACGCAAACACACCGCCGGTCTTAGGATTCATCAATGTGACACATGCCACTGGAAATGCGCCTCCCAAAGACGCATCCTTCACCAGAACCGGAAACCCCCTAGTCTCAAGCTCCGTCAACCCATCCACGATCAGAGGATAAGCTGCCAAGAACTCTTTCGGAACATCTGGAAGCGCAATCTCCTCTTCGATGATCCGCTTCTTCACCGCTCGCTCAAAGATCTCTGAAAGGCACTGCACTTGGGCCTCGTGGATATTATTCCCTGCGCTCATCCCGTTGCTAACAAACAAATTCCCAATAAGGCTCACAGGGAAATAGACCGTTTCTTTGTCCGACTGACGCTC